>JALFCG010000176.1 GCA_022771265.1 Prevotella sp. | reverse complement strand
TCCCAGATACATGTGTTCATCTCGTCTATGGTCTCGAAGGTCTTGTCCTCTATACGTGCGTAGATGTAAAGGTAAAACTTATTTACGATTCCCTCAACGGGTCCTTTGTCCCTGGGCCGACGGACGCGTGCCACATAGGGCTGGACGTCATAGTGCACACACCACTGTTCAAGGGCATCCGTGAACTGAAGGTCGTACTTCTTCTTCGTATGCTTGACCCACTGAACCATGCTGTCGCTCTTCACAATATGAGGCAGACAACCGAAGTACTCCAATGCATTGCTCATACCCATAAACAGGTTTTCCATGCGCTCATTTCGCAGGGCTATCATATAGCCAAAATTAGAATAGGGCATAACTGCGCACAGCACCGTAACGGGTATACCATCCAACTCAAAACGGGGCTTGAGATACAGTTTGTCTCCTGCAGGATCAAACATAGCCATCTCGCCCGGATTGTAATGGTTGCGGTACTTGTAGTCATGATTCTTGATATACTCGTTCACATACTTCTTGAACTGGGTATACTGATAACCGTCGGGATGAAGCTTGTAGTACTTCTCCCACTCATAATAAAGAGTCTTGTGGGGACGGAGACAGTCAAGAGCATACTCCTTTATCTCCTTGTCGAGGACTTCCTTGCGCCCGTCCGGCTTGGGAACGCTGGGAGATTCTGGACGGATAAGCTTGCCAAGGGAAAACTCATCCATCTTGTACATTTCACTCAGCGGCAGCGGCATCGTCTGGAGATACTTCTTGTAGTAACTTGCATCCCGCTTACTCATCTTGCATGCCTTCACGACGTCGTTCAGGGAACCGCCCTCGCTCAGGATGCGCATCAGCTTTTTTAGCTTTGACATTGCGATTTCTTTATTAGCCATATACTATAATGTTTAGAACACTATAATAACGGCATTTGTTAATACTCAATTATCAAAGCCTGTGTCAAATATATTTATCGCTCTTGGAGGGCATCCAACCCCGGTACCATATTGAGCGCTACACCCGGTACCATATTGAGCGCTATAAGTGGTACCATATTGACCGCTACGAGCGGTACCATTTGAGCGCTATCCTCAAACTTACCTGCCCAATCCGCATTGAACTGGCTTCGGAAGTCCTCATTGGTATTGAAAGTTACATTGTCTTCAAACACCGCCTTGAGAAAATTCAAGAAAGTAGTCTTGCCTGTATTGCGCTCTTCTGATACCAATAGTAATATTGGTAACTTCTGCGTAGGTTTGGCATAGAGCAACTGCATGTAATCCATCCCTAACTCAAATTGTTCACCAAAGATATGGTGCATCAGTTTCATAATGTCTGGAAACTCTCCTTCTGATGGTATGTGGTCAATGGGCTCATACAAATTGTAGAAACCGCCAATCTCTTTATGATAATCGGTATGGCTGGGAACAGTACAAAAACCGTCATATTTCCGAATTGGTGGCGTATTGTTCTTGCCATAATCCTGTCGGATAGTACCAAAGCTCCATGGGATGCGACGCAATGTGCAAGTACCATTAGCTAATGGTTGTTGGGCAATCTTGTACAAACAAGTACCCACTCTGATATATTCTTCCTTATTTCCTTCCATAACGCTTGTTGTTTATAAAAGCCAAGGCTTCGTTCTCCAAATCCGCTTCCGATTTTCTATAAGTACCGCTTTTCAGCCATTCTTCTATTTCTGCCTTGTTAAAAATGATATTCTTTCCTTTCTTGTGAAATGGTATCTTTCTTGCACTCGTCCAACCGTAGATGGTCTGCTCTGCCGGGTGAGTAGGCAAAAACTCTATGAGATCAGCTACATTGAACCATTGCTGTTCTTCACTCTTCTTTGGTGGTATCAGTTTGTCCACCTTATCGCCCAACTCATTAAGTTTGGCATACATGACAGCCAACATCTGAGGCATATCATTAAACGTGATGTTTTCTTGTTGCATATTTATCAATATTTTGTTTCTGTTTGCAAAGGTACATCTACATTTGTGTGGCAATACGTGGGGCTTTGTGGGGATATAAAAATGACAGATGCGCTATTCGCTTGATAATAAGCGAATAACGCATCTGCCAATAGTTAAACAGTGTAAGTTTTGTGGAAAAGCGTGGAATGGTGTGGATATCCACACTTAGAAACTCCTTTTTATGGATTCATCTATTATTTCTTTATATTCTTTGTTTTTATCCGAAACTCCAACACTAAGGAAATCTTTATGATGCTTATCGTAATATTCCACAGAAATATCGCATAGTTCCAACATACTTTCAATCCAATGTCTTGGGGAATCTGACAAAGCTATGGTGTGTGAAACAGCAAACAACATATAGCAAATACGTTGTTTTTGTCGAGGCAGTGGATAGACTTTGGCTTTATCTAATTTGAGATTCAAAAAATTGATGAAGTCGCTTGCGGGCATATGCTTAAACTGCTTGCCATTACAGGTCTGATAAACCCCTACACAAACGCCAAGGTTGACAATATCCCTCAACTGAGCTATTTCTTTCAGTATTAAAGATTTATCAATCATGTCTATACCTCCTTCTCCAAGTGTTCTCCATTTTTTAGGATGACATCTACCAACGTTGATATTTTACGAATCAGCAAATCCAGAAATTGCATCTCAAAATAATGCACCTGTCCACACTTCAATTGCTCCTGCCTATATATGCCATATAGTTCTTCTCCTTGCTTATGCGCTTTGTCGTATGCCAATTTCGTATTATCACATTGTGCATCCAATGTTTTGAACTCCTCTGAATTTAAATCCATCATATCAAGTCTGTTGCTTTCAGTTTGATACTCTCTCCACAGATTCGTTGCTTTATCTTTGGCTGCATCCCATCTCTCTTTATATTCTTTCAAGTGAGACTGCTCCATATTTATGAAGTCCGATGCGTTCCAAGCACTCAAATCAAGAGAGACAAACTTATCCACCTCCTTCTTTAAGCCTATAGTGCTTTCATAGAGGGATTCTCCGTCTTGACGTGCCAAATTCTCAACATCATCAATGATGCCGTTGGTGTTCTGATAATCGTGATAGAATTGTGCTATCACACAAGCATCGGCAAATGTAATGTCTGATACATTTGTTCGTGATGCTATGATATGGTTTACTCTTTGTAAACGCTTGATTATTTCTTCAATTATGTTTGCCATATATAATATAGGTGAATATGTTACTTGATAGCAGCCAAATCTATCTTGATTGCATCGGCTGCATTCTCTTTCTTTTCATCTACAACTTTTGTGTATCTCTGCGTTGTACGAACATTGGTATGTCCCAACATCTTACTTACCGTGAAAATGTCTGTGCCATTGCTCAGCTGGAGCGTAGCATAAGTATGGCGGAAGCAATGGAAAGTGATATGCTTAGTGATTCCTGATGCCTCAATCCATCTTGCCAAGGGTTTGGAAATCCAGGATGGGGCAGGAAGACCTTCAAATACTAATTGGTCTGGATGCCCGGGTTCTCCACATAGATCATACGCTTGCTCAGAAATAGGCATGTACTCGACGCCCTTTGTCTTCTTTTGGTCGAAGTTGATGCGATAGTGAATACCTTCCTTTGTCAACTCTTTCCATGTCATTTTCATAATGTCACAATGTCGAAGACCTGTTAAAGCAGAGAAAAGGGCTGCACGTTTGATAGTGGCATTATCGCATGGGGTACAAACCAATCGGTTAAGTTCCTCTAAGGTAAGATGCTCCCTTCTTGCCTCTTTCTCTTTTATACCTTTTATCTTAGCTGCAATATCAGATACAAAATATCCATCAACAAACGCTTGCTTTAATCCAGCCTTGAATATTGCGAAATAAGTGGAAGCCGTATTTTGTGAGATTGTACCTTTCTTGTTGCCCCCTTGTGGAGCATCCAACAGGAACAACCTAAAATCCTCAACCAGCTTTGTGTCTATGTTGGCAAAGATCATAGGCTGATTGTCGGTAAAGATGAGCATAAGTGCATATACACGATTCCAATTTACGATAATAGAGTCAGAACTATTCCTGTGCCGAATATCTATTATACTCTTGAAATATGTAATAAAATCGCATTGCGATTTCTCTTTCTGTTCCAATAAGGAGGCTTCTGATTCAGAGTAAAGTCCTGCGGTATCGTATTCCTTTTGTCTAATAGCCCTGACCTTGTCTGCATAGATGCATGATTCTTGGTCAAGCTCCGACTTGCAAAGGATAACACCATTGACATCGCGTTTCGGCTTATACGTTACACTTCCGTCGGAAGCTGTTCTTGCCGTTCTGCTTTTGTCCCATATCGGAGTGGTTATAGTACGGTTGACATACTCGCGCACTCGCTGTGGCTTGCCACCGTTTTTGCAGATAACTGGATATGACTCTATGTAAAGATACCATTCCTTACGAAACTCTGCCTTGCGAAGTTTCACGGAAACACGGGTGTGGGATAGAGATTTCTTCATAGGGATGCTTATTTATAGAGGTTGTCTATTTCCTTCTTGGGCACATATACGAAATTGCCGATTTGCCGAGTCGGAATTGAAAACTTTCTGATTTGAAGATAGAGTGTACTATCATTCATATGGTATTTCTCACACGCTTGCTGTATCGTATAGCAATCCTTTGGTTCCAAACTATACAGCTTGGGAATGGGCTTGGGCTGCTTCTTAAGCAAGCTCTTCCTTAGAGGGTACATCTCCATAAGCGTTTCTTTGCTTACCCGTGTTTGGCGTTGCCCGACATTCACACTTGGAATAACACCCTTGCGTATTAAACGATATAGTGTTTCCTTGCTGATGCCAAACATGGAATATGCTTCAGGTACAGTTATGTATTCCTGGTCTTTCGGGATAGCTTTGGCTATAGCATCCAAACGTTCATTTCTTTTCTCTTCATCTTTTCTGCGTTTAAATGCAACTTTAGAACATCTTGGTGAGCAATACCAAGACGTGATAGTCTTTGCGACGAATGGCTCACCGCAAATCTTGCATTTCCTTGTTATCTCAAACTTTGCTGCACCCATACAGTTCTGTTTTATTATTACTATTGTTATTAAGTGTCACATTATCTACCAATAAGCGTTGGTACAAATATGGTGCAAATATAAAGCAAATATCCGAATATAACAAAAGAAATACAAAGTTTAACTAAAAAGAAAATCCGCATAACTCATTGAGCTATGCGGATTTATCTATCTATACCTTTCGGTAGTTATCAATACTTACTTAACCTCCTCGAAGTCGGCGTCTTGGATGTTGTCGTCGCTCTTCGAGCCGGCGCTGCCTTGGGCGTTGCCACCCTGCGCACCACCCTGTGCGCCACCCTGGAAGCCTTGTGCGCCGGCGCCGGGCTGTGCGCCACCCTGACCATACATCTGGGCGCTGGCGGCCTGGACAGCCTGGTTCAGTGCGGCTGTGGCCGTGTCGATGGCGTTGAGGTCTTGGGCCTTGTGGGCATCCTTGAGCTGCTGCAGAGCCTGGTCGATGGCCGGCTTCTTGTCGGCGGGAATCTTGTCACCGTTGTCCTTGAGGAAGTTCTCGGTGGTGAAGATCATGGAGTCAGCCTGGTTGAGCTTGTCCACCTTCTCACGCTCGGCCTTGTCGGCGGCGGCGTTCTGCTCGGCCTCTGCCTTCATGCGCTCTATCTCGTCCTTGCTCAGGCCGCTCGAGGCCTCGATGCGGATGGCCTGCTCCTTGCCGGTCGCCTTGTCCTTGGCGCTCACGTTGAGGATGCCGTTGGCATCAATATCGAATGTCACCTCGATCTGAGGAACACCACGACGTGCGGGAGCGATGCCCTCCAAGTTGAACTGGCCGATGCTCTTGTTCTGTGCGGCCATCGGGCGCTCGCCCTGCAGCACGTGGATGGTCACGGCTGTCTGGTTGTCGACGGCTGTGGAGAACACCTCGCTCTTCTTGCAGGGGATTGTGGTGTTGGCGTCGATGAGTTTGGTCATCACGCCGCCCATGGTCTCGATGCCGAGAGTCAGCGGCGTCACGTCGAGCAGCACGATGTCGCCCACTCCGTTCTCCTTGTTGAGGATTGCGCCTTGGATGGCTGCGCCGATGGCCACCACCTCGTCGGGGTTCACGCCCTTTGAGGGTTCCTTGCCGAAGTAGTTCTTCACCAAGGTCTGCACGGCGGGAATACGGCTCGAACCGCCCACGAGGATCACCTCGTCGATGTCGCTCGGCTGGAGCTTGGCGTCGCGCATGGCGTTCTGGCAGGGCACGAGACAAGCCTGTATCAGGTCGTGGGCCAACTGCTCAAACTGTGCCCTTGTGAGCGTCTTCACCAAGTGCTTTGGCACACCGCCCTCAGCAGAGATATACGGCAGGTTGATTTCTGTCGTGGTGGAGCTTGAGAGCTCAATCTTGGCTTTCTCGGCAGCCTCCTTCAGGCGCTGCATGGCCATCGGGTCCTTGCTCAAGTCGATGCCCTCGTCCTGCTTGAAGCCGTTGACGAGCCAATCGATGATCACCTGGTCGAAGTCGTCGCCGCCCAAGTGGGTGTCGCCGTTGGTAGAGAGCACCTCAAACACACCGTCGCCAAAGTCGAGGATGGAGATATCGAATGTACCGCCACCGAGGTCGAACACGGCAATCTTCATGTTCTTTCCAGCCTTGTCCACGCCGTAGGCCAGTGCTGCGGCCGTAGGCTCATTCACGATACGGCGCACGTTGAGTCCAGCGATGGTGCCGGCTTCCTTGGTGGCCTGGCGCTGGGAGTCGGAGAAGTAGGCCGGTACGGTAATCACGGCGTCGGTCACTTCCTGCCCGAGATAGTCCTCGGCGGTCTTCTTCATCTTCTGCAGAATCATGGCCGAGATTTCCTGCGGGGTATACTTGCGGCCGGAAATCTCCACGCGGGGATATCCGTTGTCGTTCACCACCGTGAAGGGCACGCGCTCGGCCTCCTTGCGGCTCTGCTCGTAGGTCTCGCCCATGAAGCGTTTGATGGAGTATACGGTGTTCTGCGGGTTGGTGATGGCCTGACGCTTTGCAGGGTCGCCCACCTTGCGCTCACCGTCCTTTACGAAGCCAACTACAGAAGGTGTTGTACGCTTGCCTTCAGAGTTAGCAATCACTACCGGCTCATTGCCCTCGAACACGGCAACGCAGCTGTTGGTAGTACCTAAGTCAATTCCAATAATCTTTCCCATTGTATTTCGTTTTTTTATTTATTATTCCAAAAGAAGTTGCTTGGACAAAAAGTCCGCCCATAAAGGAACAAACGTTATGCCAACAGCGACAATGGTGACAAGTTGTCAGTCGCGTCTCTCTTAAAGTCCCCCCGTCTGCTCCCTCCTGTCAGCCTCCGGCTGCCGCCTGAGGAAAAGGACGCTCCCAACGACGCGCCTCCCATCGCAGGGGCCTTTGCGCATAGCGCCTTGGGGGCTATGGCCTCCCGCGCAGGGTGGGGGGGCTTGGCAGCTGAAGATTTCCGGACACCGCATATAGGAATATGGATTTTTTTCATTAACTTTGTACCAATTTCACCATGGCAGGTCTCATCATTGCTCCGCATTTGGCCGAAGCTTCCTTTAAGAGCCTGCCTATATATACATTATTAATATATAGCCCACGGTTGTGGTGGGCGGCTAAAAATTTAATTGTCGGATGTTCTACAAGATCAGGCGCATGGCCCTCTGGCTTCGTCGGTGTCCCTACTCGCGGGGCTTCGGCGTTCAGTCGCCGTCGGCCTACAGGTTCATCCGCTATGTGGTGAACGAGCACTATCCCTACTATGCCTACGACGACCTGCGCCGCGCCATTCCCGGCATTGCGCCCAGCTGGCGGAGGCAGTGCCGGCTCTATTTCCGCATCGCCAACTACGCCCAGGCGGAGGAATGGTGGGAGATGGCTCCCGAGGATGAGGCCGTCAGGGCCTACGTGGAGGCGGGGTGCCGCAAGACGCGCGTCACTCCTCATGCCGCCCGCCCCGGGGTGATCCGCATGGCGATGGACAGCGGCGCCAAGGAGACTTTCGCCCGCTGCCTTGCCAAGGCCCCGCCCGAGGCGCTGCTCATCGTGGAGGGCATCCACCGCAGCAAGTCCGCCCTCAGGCTCTGGAGGCGGATGGCCGACCACCCCCGCACGAGCGTGAGCTTCGACCTCTACACCTGTGGCATCCTCTTCTTCGACAAGAAACGTATCAAGCAACACTATATCGTCAATTTCTGAACTATGAATAGAATCTATACCAAAACCGGCGACCAAGGCACCACCCAGCTCGCCTCCGGCCAGCGTGTGGACAAGGACGACGCACAGGTGGAGGCCGTGGGGGCCATCGACGAACTCAACGCCCACATCGGACTGCTGATGGCCAGCCTCGACGACGACTCGCTGCTCCCAAGGCTGCACCAGGTGCAGACCATGCTGTTCAACATCGGCGGCAACCAGCCCGTCGACGACCGGCTGACGCAGGAGCTGGAGCAGGACATGGACCGCATGTCGGCCAGCCTGGCTCCCATCCGCGACTTCATCTATCCCGGCGGGTGCCGGACCGCCGCCCAGTGCCACGTGTGCCGCACGGTGTGTCGCCGAGCCGAGCGCCGCTTCGTCAGCCTGTCCAAAGAGCGACCCATAGACGCCTCAGAGCTGCGTTTCCTCAACCGCCTATCAGATTATTTCTTCGTTTTGGCACGAAAATTAAACTTCGTTTGCAATGTCACTGAAAAAACATGGTGATTTTCTTGCAAGATGATAGAAATTTTGTATTTTTGCGCATCAGCAGAGAGAGACATGCCCAAAGTGGCATGATAGCCATTCTGCAGTGCTCCTTCGGGAGTGGGGAGAATAATGAACATCATATAAAAATCACGTAAAACTAAGAATTATGTACTGGACACTGGAATTGGCTTCAAAACTTGAAGATGCGCCCTGGCCTGCAACCAAAGACGAACTTATAGACTACGCCATTCGTTCAGGCGCACCTGCGGAAGTGTTGGAAAACCTTCAGGAGATAGAGGACGACGGGGAGACCTACGAGAGCATCGAGGACTTGTGGCCCGACTATCCATCCAAGGAGGATTTCCTGTGGAATGAAGATGAGTATTGAATTTTTTTGAGTGATAAGGGTTGCCCTCCGCGCGAGGACAACCTTTTTTTTGCAATCCACAATTCATAATTTCCGCGCCGCAAAGTCTCGAAAAGGCGGTCTCTCGGCACAGCGGATATTTTCCGTGGATTCATGGTAAGTTTATATGTAAAGGGGAAGGAAAATGGTCATGTCCAGGCTTACGCTCCTATCGGAGCTATGGGTCTGAAGCGGTGGGGTGGCCTTACGAGCAAGCTCGACGGCCTCCCCATCGCTTCAGACCCACACCTTTGGTGGCAAGCCTGCCCATGACGAAAATCGCTATCGCGTAAAATTGCGCCCTAACGCATAAAATTCTACGGCAGAAAGCGGCAAGTCAA
>JALFCG010000138.1 GCA_022771265.1 Prevotella sp. | reverse complement strand
TGCCTTGTTACGATTTTCGCTTGTTTTCTAATTGCAACACTAAGATAAGTGAAAAATCTGACACGGCAAAATCCTGGGCAACTTTTTGTTGCTCAGGAACTTATAAATTAATTTAAATCAAAGTTTTGCGGAATTAAGGATATCCTGGATTGTTAAGCCATCCTCCCTCACTTGCCACGAACTCTGGTGCATGGGCAAAGAGATAGGCAGCCAATGCAGTGCCCACAAGGATGATAAACGGATGGAGCAATGCCACTATCGAGGCTATCTTCATCTCGCGAGCCTCCACCTTGTGACCTAAGAACTCAGGTGTTCGTCCCACCATCAGTCCGCTGATGAACACTGCGATGATGATAAAGGTGAAGTAGTTCATCCATCCTACACCAACACCGCCAAACCATGTGTTTATCTGCATATTGAGCATCTCTATCATTCCCGACAATGGCATGGTGGAATCGTGCATCGAGTTGACCGAACCATTGGATGTGACTGTTGTGGCAACACTCCACAGCGCTCCTGCAGCCGAACCCAGACGCACTTCCTTGCCTTCCATAGATCCACCGTCTTGAGCAATACCCATAGAGTCGATTCTTGGGTTGCCTTGCATTTCCTGGCCCACGTTGATAGCCACTCCTATGAGGAATGCAAAGAGCATCACTCCAAAAATGCTATAGCCCAACTTGCGTCGTTTTAGATAGAATCCGAAAGCGAATGCCAATGCCATCGGGATAATCAAAATACTCCAACACTCTACTATATTAGTAAGGTAAGAGGGATTCTCAAGCGGATGTGACGAGTTGACACCGAAATATCCGCCACCATTTGTTCCAAGCTGCTTGATGGGCACGATGGCAGCCGTAGGACCTTGCGACACCTGTTGTGTCTGTCCCTCAAGGGTAGTTAGTTCCATCTTTCCGTCGAAGCCCATCGGTGTACCTTCCACAATCAGTATCATACCTACAACTAAAGACAGCGGCAAAAGCACACGGGTGGTGCTCAACACAAGATAGCGCCAGAAGTTGCCTATCGTCTGTGTCGTCTTTGCGGCTAATGCCTTCATGATACCAGCCATGGCAGCCATACCAGTAGCGGCAGTGATAAACTGGAAGAGCATGATGACGAAGAGCTGCGTGAAATAGGTCAGACCGCTCTCACCGCTATAGTGCTGCAGGTTGCAGTTGACCATAAACGAGATACAGGTGTTGAATGCCTGGTGGCATGTCTGTCCGATATTGCCGTCAGGGTTGAGCGGCAATACACCTTGTGCCACCAAGAGCACCATACCCCATACAAACCAAAACAAGTTAACAACGAGCAATGCGCGGAGGAACTTCTTCCAGTCCATCTCCTCGTCAGGATTCACACCGCTCAACTTGTACATCCAACGTTCCACCGGCTTCAAAAAGTCGAGACACGTCCTTTCGCCTTTATACACCTTGGCAATGTATTTGCCAAGCGGAAAGGCAAGTCCTACCATAAGGACAATCTGTAGGATAACTCCCAAAATTTCCGTATTCATACGTAACTAAAATTTTTCGGGCTTGATGAGCACGTACATCAGATACGCAAAAGCCACCAAGCTGATAATAAACAATGTTGTGTACATAATCTCTACCTCCTCTTTCTTTAGATTTTCTCAAACCAGTCGATACATTTGAAAAACAGCCAGAAGCAGCCCAAGCCGCTCAGCATGCAAATTGCAAATCCAATTGTAAACAAATCCATTTTCTTTCTTTTTTATAAGTTATACATAAATGTTGTCATCTTTATGTATCGCAATGAGCGTGCCAAACAGGTTCGGAAATTTGTAAATCACTGTGTATGAGTATTCTATAGAAGTTAGAGTTGAAATTAAAGGCAATAAAAACCCTTCCAAAATGAAATAATAACATTCACTTTGGAAGGGCAGATATGACAGGTTGAAGCACTCAAACAGTTATTCCATATTCCTCTATCTTGCGATAGAGCGTGGTAAGTCCTATTTTGAGCAGGCGGGCCGTTTCTGTCTTGTTGCCGTGGGTATGGTGAAGCACCTTGATGATGTGGTTGCGCTCCACACTCTTCAGGTCAAAGGCATCATCGTCAGCTGTGGAGGTATCGCCCGAAAGCATGTCTATGGGCAGGTCATGACGGGTAATTTCGCCGTCGCAGACAATCAGTGCGTGTTCAACGGCGTTCATCATCTCACGCACATTGCCTGGCCATGGATAAGATAAGAACAGACTCTTTGCTTCGGAAGACAATACCGGGGCAGGACGACCTATATGCTTAGCATAACGCTCAATGAACTGCCGGGCAAGCAGCAGTATGTCTTCCTTGCGCTGGCGCAGAGGGGGCAGCATAATGCGGAACACGGAAAGGCGGAAGTAGAGGTCCTCGCGGAAGCGGCCACTGGCTATCTCTTCCTTAAGGTTGCGGTTGGTGGCGGAGAGGATGCGCACATCCACACGGGTGGTCTTCGTATCACCCACCTTCACAAACTCTCCCGTCTCGAGCACGCGCAACAGCTTGGCCTGCAGGTCCAGCGCCATCTCACCGATTTCGTCAAGGAAGAGAGTGCCGTGATTGGCTTCCTCCAGCAGTCCCCGCTTGTCTTTGACGGCTCCCGTAAACGCTCCTTCTTTATAGCCGAAGAGTTCGCTTTCGAGCAGTTCGCGGCTGAAGGCGGAGCAGTTGAGGGCGAGAAATGCCTCGCCGCTCCGGCGACTTGCACTATGGATGGCTTGGGCAAAGACTTCCTTGCCCGTACCAGTCTCGCCATTGATCAGAACGGTGACATCGGTTGCAGCCACCTTGCGTGCCTGTGAGATGACCTCGGACAGCGCATCCGAATGTCCCACGATATTGTCGAACGATAAGGTGGCTGATGGGGTTTCTTTCTTCCTGCCCTGGGGCTTCCGCGTGATGGCGACGGCATCCATAGCACGATTCACTATAGGGATAATCTTGCGGTTGTCATCGCCTTTTACTATATAGTCGAAAGCGCCGTTCTTGATGGCTTGCACTCCGTCGGGGATATTGCCGTGGGCTGTGAGGAGGATTATCTTGGCAGCAGGAGCCAGTTGCTGCAGTTCCTGCACCATATCCACACCATTGCCGTCGGGCAGGAACACATCGCACAACACCACCTGCACCTCCTGCTTCTTCAGTGTATATAATGCCGTGGCACGGTCTTTTGCTTTCAGCACCTCATATCCTTCCAGTTCCAGTATGCGTGAGAGTAGCATACGGATGGTTGGTTCGTCGTCGATAATAAGTATCTTGTTCATAGTTCTTTCTATATGTTATTTACACTGGCAATGTAACAACAAACTTACTGCCCTTGCCTAATTCACTTTCAACTGTAAGTGTGCCATTATGCGCCTCAACAAAGTCACGCGAGATGGAGAGTCCCAGTCCGCTGCCCTGTATCTTGGTGCCTGGCACTCGGAAGTATCGCTCGAAGATGCTGTCATGATACCGCGGGTCGATGCCACGTCCGAAATCACGCACAAACATTGTGACGTTATGTTTGTCCTGTTGTTCAGCACCTATGATGACGCGTCCATTTTCAGGAGAATAGCGTATGGCATTGCTCAGCAGATTGGTGAGCACCCAAGCTATCTTCTCACTATCTACATATAGTTTGGAAATCTTGTCCTTTGGATATTCCACCTCGATATTGATATGGAATTTGTCGGCCTGCACCTGATTGGCCTTGATGGCATAGTCGATAAGTTCAATGGGTTTGGTGATATGGGGCTTCAGCTGCAGCGCCCCACTCTCCACCTGTGTCATGTTGAGTAGCTCTCCCGTGATGCTGAGCAGTCTTTCTCCATTCTCACGTATGCTGTCCGACAGTTCCTTCTGCTCCGGATTGAGCCCGCCCACACGGTTGTCGGCAAGCAACTGCTGACTCATCAGTATGGCCGAGATAGGAGTCTTCAGTTCGTGGGATATGGTGGAGATGAATGTTGTCTTTTCCACATCGAGCTTGTGAAATTCCGTGATGTTCTTCAGCATAATCACCGTACCGCTCTCCTTCACGTCACCCGCACTGTCTGTCATCTTCACAGGCAGATATTTCACTTGGAAATAACTCTCCTTATTGTCGGCATATATCT
>JALFCG010000098.1 GCA_022771265.1 Prevotella sp. | reverse complement strand
CTAAGCACAAACTTCAGGAACGGCTCGCCGTAATAAACTTTTGAGCCATTGGCACCTTCGACATAGTCGTCAGACTTGCCGCCCTTCTTCCAGTTGGTATAGAACGTAGTGGTGAATGTTCCGTCGAGGCGAGAGTCCTTTTCCACGTTGGTGAATACCTTGGTGAACACTTCCTGTGGTGTTGCCATACGGGTCCAAGGACGTCCGAGAGCTTGGACGCACTCACGCATCACAGGATTGATTTTTCCGCTGGTGTTGCCCTCAGCAGTCATTGTGGTATAATTCCAGCAACCCATCCATGACACGAAGTTGTCTGGAGCACCACCGCTACCGTAAGAGAAGGAGCCGCCGTTGTAAAGCTCGCTCTGGTCGTTGTGGTCAGCGTAGAGCATGCACTCGGAGTTGCGGTCGTTGGTAGCCACGTTCACGTCGTAGAATGTTGGTTGGAGACTGTAAACTCCAGGATTCTTGATGGCAGCGAGAGCCACGTCGTATGCCTGCTGGTAGTACCACTTTGCGTCGTGTCCGTCTGGATCCGTGCGTGAGCACTCAGGATAGGTTGGAATGCCGTTGGGGTTCTCAAGCCACCATCCGTAGGTGAGGTAAGCCTTTGCGAGAATCAGACGAGCCACGTTCTTTGTCAAAGCACCGGTAAGACGTGGTTTCTCCGGCAGGTCGTTGACAGCTGTCAACAGGTCGGGGAACACGGCCTTGGTATATACCTCAGGCACTGTGTTGCGGGCGGAGGTGCGTGAAGTGGAAGTGTTGAACTTCAGTTCTCCAGAGCCAAGGTCGAGTGGAACTCCGCCGAAGGTCTGTACGAGGTTGAAATAGTCGAAGGCGCGGAAGAAGCGTGCCTCGGCGATGAGAGCCTCGCTCATGCCTGCGGTAGTGGCGTTTTCGATAACGCCGCTGGCAGTGTTGATATTGGAGAACGCGCATCCCCAAAGGGCGTCAGCACGACAGTTGGTGGAGTTCAGCGGCGAACCTGCTCCCGACACGTCTGCGTCCTTGAAGTTGCCGTCGGCAGACTGTGCGTAGGTGTATTCGTCGGTACCCGTTTCCTGGGAGTTGAAGTAATAAGCCTGACCGTAGAGGTTTCTCAGATTGGCGTAGAGAGAAGTCAGACCTCCCTTGATTCCCAATTCCGTCTGGAAGAATCCCGGGTCGTAGTTGCTTCTCGGCTGTTCGTCGAGGATGTCGGAGCAAGAGCCCATGATGAATAATCCAAGAGCGGCAGCTCCTATATTTCTGATATTGTTTGAAATCTTTTTCATTGCTATTGGAATTTAGAATGTTACGTTAATACCAAACAGGAAGTTGCGTGTTGAAGGTGTGTTGTAGCCTACTACTGGCAATACGTGCTTGCCTGTGTAGCCTTCCATTGTCACAGCCATTGTGCCGCCATTGTTTGAGTAGGTGTTTGTCTCTGGGTCAAGACCGCACTCGTTGTTGAACGGTGAGAACAGCACAAACGGGTTCTGCACTGAAACATACGCACGCAGTTTGCTGATTCCGAAGTCGCGTACTGCCTTGAAGCGGTCGAAGTTGTAGCCGAGGGTAATGGTACGTATCTTCAGGTATCCTGCGTCGAAATAGCCGAGAGTAGAGCCATACTTAGGGTTGTCGCTCTGCATCACGCCACCTGGCTTCGGATATTTTGCGCCGGTATTCTCCGGTGTCCAGTAGTCTACGTCGATGTTGCCGCGGCGTCCGGTGAGCATGTTCAGATAGCCGTTTGAAGAGTGGAGTGTGGAAATGAGTGTACCGCCAATCTGGAACGAACCGATAACGGTGAGGTCGAAGCCCTTGTAGCCCACGGTGGTGTTGAAACCTCCCATGAGGTCGGGTTCCATGCTTTGGATCTGACGGTCGTCAGGACCTATCTGTCTTGTTGGGGTGCCGTCGGCATTGTAGTCGCCGGTATATTCCACCTTTATCATACCTGCATTGCCGCCTGGCTCAAGGATGTCGCGATATGGGTCGCCTTCCTGCCAGAGTCCCACCTTCTTATAGTCGTAGATTACGTCGATAGGATGACCTACAAACCAGCGGTTTGCCTCGTCGCGCTCTGCTCCGGAAGCGAGTTCCACGAGCTTGTTGCGGTTGAAGTAGAAGTTAAGGCCTGCCTCCCAGTTCCATCCGTTCTTGTTGTCGATGATGATTCCGTTAAGGCTCATTTCAAATCCCTTGTTCTGTGTCTTGCCGACATTGGCTGTATAACTGCCAACACCTGAGGTGCTTGGCATCGACACGTCGAGAAGGAGGTCGCGGGTGTTCTGTATGTAGTATTCCATAGAACCGCTCAGGCGTCCACCGAAGAAGGAGAAGTCAATGCCGAAGTTCCATGTGCGTGAATATTCCCATCCGAGTTCGGGGTTAGGAAGTGCCGATACGTAGTATCCGGTGTCGAAAGTAGTGCCGAAGTTGTAGCGGCGCTGGCTCAGGCGGCCGAGTGTTGAGTATGGGTTGATACTCTGGTTTGAGGTCTCGCCATATCCTACACGCAACTTGAGGTTGTCAATCCACTTGAGGTCTTCCATAAACGACTCGCGTGAGATGTTCCAACCTGCGGAAACAGCAGGATAGGTGTGCCACTGGTGGCCTTTGGCTAGACGAGAGGAAGCGTCGGCACGGAGAGTGGCTGAAAGCATGTACTTGTTGTCGTAGGTGTACATCACACGGCCCATCCACGACATCAGTCCGCTCTGCCAGTAGTTCCAGTTGTCGGGGTTAACGGTGATTTCACCGCTGGCTGTACCGAGGTTGTAGTAGTGGAAGTATTCTGCCGGTATGCCCTTGGCAGCCACTGAGGTCTTCTCGTAGGTGGTCTGTTCTGCCGAGTACATTCCTACAACGTTGATGTGGTGCTTTTCGTTGAAGATGCGGTCGTAGGTGATGAGGTTCTCAATAGCCCAGTTTGTGGTGTTCTCTTCGTCAACGCTTGCGCTGTTGATGTAGTTAGGGTCGGTATTGTTGATACCTGTACCAGTGAAGCTTCCGCCCTTGGTGTGGCGATAGTTAAGGCCGACATTGATGCGGTAGCTCAAGCCTTTGACCCACGGGCACTGAACTTCAGCGAACAAGGTGTTGTAGCTACTGAGGGTCTTGCTCTCGCTGAGCCATGTGTCCTCAAGGCTTTCAACCACCTCTTTTGTCATGACGAAGGTCTGGTCGTTAGGCATGGTTACGATGCGTTTCAGGTTGCCGTCCTCATCGTACGGAGAAGCCAGCGGGCTCATGCTGAGCGCATTGTAAACGCCAATCTGATTACCCTTGTTGATGCGGAAACCATTGTTGGTGGTGAGACCGAAACGGAAGTAGTCGCCTACTTTCTGGTCGAAGTTTCCACGAACGGAGTAGCGGTCGAACTGCTGTGTAGGGATGACAGCCTCGTCATGGTAGTAGCCCGCGCCAAAGCTGTAGCTGCCACCTTGTGTGCCACCTGACACACCGACATCGTGGCTTGTCTGAATACCTGTACGGAAGAAGAGGTCCTGCCAGTCGGTGTCGGTGTCGTCGCTTTCCTCAAGCGAGTTGGTGTAGAGTCCGGCGTCCTTGCGCAACTGTGCAAGCTGAGGTCCGGACATCATTGGATAGCGGTGGAACAGCTTCTTCACTCCGACGTAAGCGTTGTAGCTCACCTTGGCGGGTGTGCCCTGCGTGCCTTTGGTTGTAGTGATCATGATGACACCGTTGGCACCACGGCTACCGTAAATGGCTGTGGCTGAGGCATCCTTTAAGATGTCCATGCTCTTGATGTCAGCAGGATTGATGTCAGAGAGGTTACCCATGAATGGTATTCCGTCGAGCACAATCAGCGGGTCGTTGCTGGCAGTAAGAGAGCGCTGGCCACGGATGCGAATCTGCATCTCGGCACCTGGCTGAGAAGATGTTTGGGTCATGAGCACACCAGCCACACGGCCTTGGAGTGCATAAGCGGCGTTTGACGCTGCCACTTGGTTGAGCTTGTCGCCCTGCATGTTAGCAACCGAACCGGTTACTGCTTCACGGCGCTGGGTACCGTAACCAATGACCACCACTTCATTAAGGTTACGTCCTTGCTCTTCCTCAAGGGTTACAAAAATCTTGCCTCCATTTGCCGGCACTTTCACCTCTTTAGTTACATATCCTACATAAGTAACGACGAGTGTAGCGCCTGGCTTGACATTTAGTACGAAATTACCATTCAGGTCGGTAGCGATACCATTGGCTGTGCCTTTCTCTTTTACGGTAGCTCCGATGAGCGGGCCTTGAGAGTCTGACACGACACCAGTGACCTTTCGCGCAGCTTGCTGCACCGACTGGATGGTTTCATTAGCTTCAGCGAACGCCTGCATTGGCAACAGCGTTGCTCCAAAACACAATCCCATCAGTAGGGACGATTTCTTTAGGTTACGCATAACGAAATTTTGTTTGGTTAAATTAATAATGTTATTAGTCACTTAATTAGATTTAACTGCCTTTGGTTCTATGCTCTTTGGTTCAATAGGGCACGTTTGCTATTAGGTAGTTATCAAATTACGAGTGCAAATATAGGGCGTTTTTATGAAACTTCCAAACATTTTCGTCAATATTTTCAAAAATATTTTATCTTGATTTCTATTTGTTGCATTTTCGTTAAGAAATGTCATATTGACCAAAAAAACGTGCATTTGAGTGTAAAAAAGACACGCTTCTTCTCTGTTTTTGGGGTGAAACTTCAAAAATGAAGATATGGCTGCTATATATATAATAAGGTACGTAGCAGAGGGGGTTTAGACAGGCATTTGTATCATAAAACAGCCTCGTTTGTTACATTTTAGCATTTTTTTTGCCATTTTTTGCTTGAGATATAAATAAGTTTGCTAATTTTGCAGTTGACATTTGAACCTACAACTGTAATACATCAAAAAAAGAATGGTAGAATCAACATTTGACACCATAGCTGACTTCTACGCAACCAACGTCGAAGAACTAAGGATGTTCGCCAACAAGTTGCTTAACGACACCGAAGAGGCAAAGGATGTCGTGCAGCAGTGTTTCGTGCGTTTGCTATGCATGAAACAGGCAATCATTCCCGACACGCTGAACGCCCTTGCACACGACATGATCAGAAACTCTGCCATCAGCCTGTTGCGACGCAAGGCGACAGCAAGACGGTATTACGAGGCTGAAACAGCCAACACGCCGTCAACATACGACTGCCTCGAAGCCCGTATAGCGGCAAAAGACCTGGCGCAGATGGCAGCGCAAGAAATCAGCCGCCTGCCCGAGAGATGCCGGTCCATCTACGAGATGAGTCTCTACGAGGGCATGAAGGTGGGCGAAATAGCATCCGCTCTCCATATAAAATATAAATATGCCGAGAAACAGCTCGGAACGGCACGAAAGACGATACGTGAAAGTTTAAGAAATGTTGTTTAAGCGGCATATTTAACAATATGTAACTTTGAACACCAAAATTTTACCGAAAACATTTGGAAGATTGGCAAGAAATACCTAATTTTGCAGCAATCAAATAACACATTGACATTTTTGTGAAACAATTAAAAGACCTACCATTATGGAAGTTGAAAAAATCATGCAACAGTTGGAGCAGAAGCACCCAGGCGAACTGGAGTATCTGCAGGCAGTGAGAGAAGTGCTCTTGTCGGTAAAGGATGTGTATAACCAGCATCCTGAATTCGAGAAGGCAAAGATTATCGAGCGCATCGTAGAGCCAGAACGCGTACTGACTTTCCGCGTGCCATGGGTTGACGACAAAGGCGAAGTGCACGTTAACATCGGCTACCGCGTGCAGTTCAACAGCGCCATTGGCCCATACAAGGGCGGCTTGCGCTTCCATCCTTCTGTAAACCTTTCTATATTAAAGTTCCTCGGCTTCGAGCAGACCTTCAAGAACGCTCTCACCACACTGCCTATGGGCGGCGGAAAGGGTGGCTCTGACTTCTCTATCCGCGGACGTTCCGACAACGAAGTGATGCGCTTCTGCCAGGCTTTCATGACCGAGCTGCACAAGGTCATAGGTCCTTCTGAAGACGTGCCTGCAGGCGACATCGGAGTCGGAGCACGTGAGATTGGCTACCTCTTCGGTATGTACAAGAAGCTCACCCACGAGTGGAGCGGAGTGCTGACAGGAAAGGGATTGGAATGGGGCGGTTCGAAGATTCGTCCCGAGGCTACCGGTTTCGGCGCTCTCTACTTCGTCAACGAGATGCTGCAGACCCACGGACTTGACATCAAGGGCAAGACAGTTGCCATCAGCGGTTTCGGCAATGTGGCTTGGGGCGCTGCCACCAAGGCTACACAGCTTGGTGCAAAGGTAATCACCATCTCAGGTCCCGACGGTTACATCTACGACCCAGAAGGCATCAGCGGAGAGAAGATTGACTACATGCTTGAGCTTCGTGCCAGCGGCAACGACGTCTGCGCTCCTTACGCTGAGGAATTCCCAGAAGCCACATTCGTTCCCGGCAAGCGTCCATGGGAAGTGAAGTGCGACATCGCACTGCCATGCGCCACACAGAACGAGGTGAGCGGTGCCGATGCCGACGCTCTCTTGGCCAACAAGCCTCTGCTGGTCGCTGAGGTGTCGAACATGGGCTGCACTGCCGAGGCTGTCGACAAGTTCATCGCCGCAGGTCAGCTCTTCGCTCCTGGCAAGGCTGTCAACGCCGGAGGTGTAGCTACATCAGGTCTTGAGATGACACAGAACGCCATCCGCCTGAGCTGGTCGGAGGAAGAAGTCGACAAGAACCTCCACCAAATCATGCACAACATACACGAACAGTGCGTGAAGTACGGCAAGGAGCCTAACGGCTACATCAACTACGTGAAAGGTGCCAACATCGCTGGCTTCATGAAAGTCGCAAACGCCATGATGGCACAAGGTATCGTGTAAAATGAAGAGTGAAGAGTGAAGGAAGAACAAAGTAAGAATCTATATCGATTTAATGTTTCCAACGTCCTAAAACGGACTTTGGTATTGATGGTATTGCTTCATTCTTCATTCTTCACTCTTCATTCTTCACTTATTTCCGCCCAAACGCCGCAGAAGGGTAAGGCTTCCTATTATTCCAAGCGAGCTACAGGCTCACGCACAAGCAGCGGCGAACGCCTGCATCACGACAGTCTGACCTGCGCGCATCGGACACATCCATTCGGAACGATGCTGAAGGTGACCAACGTGCAGAACGGCAAGTCGGTAGTCGTAAAGGTGACTGACCGCGGACCTTACGGACGCGGACGAATAATCGACATTTCATGGGGCGCTGCCAAGGAACTCGGCATGCTCTCGCAAGGAGTTGCCATGGTCACGGTGGAACTTGCCGACGAACTCATCATCCCATTCAAGCCAAAGGATGACAAGGCTCTCTTTGAAGTCGATTTCGAGACACAAGACCCAGGACCTTTCACCACTCCCGTATGGCAGGACATGAAAGAAGCGCAGCACAAAACCTCTAAGCCCTTGCACAAGCTCGGCGACTCTTCACGCAACCAGAAGCCTCAGCATCAGGCAAGCAACCAGAAGCCCCAGCATCCGGCAAGCAACCTGAACAGCAACACGAAAACCCCGTCGGGCGCCAAAGGCAGCACCACCATATTCGACGAAATAGACAAGAATCCGAACAAATCGAGAGTTTCACAAAAAAGAAACACGAAATGAAGTACCCATTTTTCATCTTCAGTCGGTAATGTTATAAAGCAACAATAACATTAACGACATTAAAAGATGAAAAAAATCAAATTCTTATTTTCTGCAGCATTTGCCTTACTGTCATTGACAGCAAATGCGCAACAAACTGTAACCATCCAAGGAAAGGTGAAGTTCGTGCAAGATGGCTTCAAAATGCAAGTCTATCAGCGAGATGGAACTTCAAAGAAAGTATTGGCAGAAGTGCCTGTCAACGCCGACAAGACATACAAGATTACCGTTCCGGTGGAAAAGCCCGGCACGGCAGTTGTTGACTGCGGACAATGGCAGAGCGTCACCGTATGGCTCGAAGACGAGAACATGGACATCGACTTCCGTGGCTACGACACTGCAAAAATCAAAATCAAAAACCCTCCTTTCGTATATATACGCGCAGGAAAGAAAAATGAGGTAATGAACCTCATGAACTTCTACGCATATCGCAACTACCAAACAATGATAGCCATATCTCAAACTGTTTGGAGAGCAAAATTGGAAGACGAAAAGAAAAGCGGTGAGATTTCTTCCGCACTATATGACTACAATGGTGACGACTACACAGCATGGATGAGATACCTTGCCGAACACTATTCACACCTCACCAGCGTTATGGCTCCATTGTCACACCTTAACGCAGATAAAGACGCGGACCTCATCAATGCCACACTTGCCAATCTTGAGAAATCGTCGGAGACAGGAAAGCAACTTGCTACAGAATACCGCAAGGAACAAGCTGAGATTAAAGAGAAACGGGAAAGAATGAAAGAAGGCAATCCGGCTCCTGAATTCACATTCCAGAACCTTAAGGGCAAGGAAACAAAACTTAGCAAATTCAGAGGAAAAGTGCTCGTACTCGACTTCTGGGCAAGCTGGTGTGGACCTTGCCGTCAGGAGATTCCTAACATGAAAAAGTACTATGAGGAGTTCAAAGACAAAGGCGTAGAGTTCCTCAGCGTTTCCATCGACGCAAAGAAAGACGCATGGACAAAGGCTCTCGGCGAGGAGAAGATGGCTTGGCAGCAGGGCTGGGTGACCGACGCAGGAAAATCAATTATGGACACATACCAATTCAGCGGAATACCATTTATCATACTCATCGACAAAGATGGCAATATCTACAAGAAGCACCTTCGCGGCGAAAGTATTAAGGAAGCCATCGAAGACTGCCTCGCAGGCAAAAAGCCTACTGCCCCGAAAGTTATGATGGGAATGGGAATGATGGGAGCGATGTAACAATAACCAAACATTAACATAAACAATAACAACAATGAAAAATTACATTATTTTACTGGCTGCATTGATGTATTTCCTGGCAGCCCACAATGTCGCAGCACAGACGACAGAAGAGAATGAAGGAGTAGCGTTCGTCCACGACAAGACCTTCGACCAGGCTCTTGCACAAGCAAAACAGGAAGGCAAGATGCTTTTTATCGACTGCTACACCAGCTGGTGCGGTCCTTGCAAAATGCTTGCCTCGAAGGTGTTTCCACAAAAGAAGGTGGGCGACTACTTCAATGAAGTGTTTGTGTCGATGAAGGTCGATATGGAAAAGGGAGAAGGGGTGGAACTTAAGAAGCGCTTTGCCGTTAAAGCATTCCCTACCTTGCTCTTTATCTCCAACGACGGGAAAGAGATAAACAGAATTGTAGGGGCAGAGCTCAACATCGACAAATTTCTCAAAAACGTCAAGGAAGGCATTGGTGAAAACAGTCTATCGGCAATGAATGAGCGTTATGCCAAAGGAGAACGTGACATGGAGTTTCTCATTGATTACCTTGAAGCCCTCGGTCGCGCCTACGACACAAAAAAATGTGAAGAAGTGACTGCACTGCTGCTTGAAGGCAACGAGAAATACATGCTCGAGAAAGAAGAACTTTACAACGCTTTTATAAAATACAACAAGTGTCCTTTGTCGTCGGCTTGCCTGTATGTCATGGACAACAAGGAGGCCTTTGAGGCGAAATACGACAAGACGAAGCTTAACCAGACCTTGGACTTCATGTGGATGGCTTATCCTTACAAGTTCATACAAAAAAATGAGGATGGCACTTGCTCTTTCGACGAGGAAGGAATGAATGCCTATAAGGCGGAAATGAAAAAAAGAAAAGTGGCAAAAGCCGACGAGATTTGTCTTAACGTGGATATCGCTCTCGCTGAGGCACAAAAAGACTGGAAAAAATATGCTTCGCTTTGCGACAGGCACATCAAAAAATACGGAGAGGAAGACATGACTCTCTACAACTGGGTGCTCCGCATCCAGAAGAACTGCTCCGACCCCGTCGTGAAGAAAAAGGCTACAGACTGGATGAAAAGGCGGCTCGACAACATCGCAAAGGAGAAAGCCAACGAAAAACCTCTGCCTCCGGGAGTGATGCGCGCAATGCCAATGGTAAACTTCGAGGCCCAGTATGAAAAGCTGATCAAGGAATTGGAAAAATAATTAATAAATATAACTCTCTCTCTTCAAGGTCGCATCTGACACTCTTTTGGAGTCAGGTGCGACCACGGGAATTGATAAAAAACAATAAAAATAGGTAGTGTTTCTTTGCTATAACACAAAAAACGTTTACCTTTGTATTTTTTATCATAAAGCGGTATCGCAGAAATGGGAAAGAGAGAGACAGAAAAAGAAAAGGCATTCAAAGAACTGTTTGAGGCAAGCTATGAAAAGCTGTATTACGCGTCAATCCTTATCGTCAACGATGAGGACGAAGCACGTAATATTGTTGACGACACGTTTGCTGCACTATGGGAAAAGTTCGACCCTCTTACCCAAACCTACAATAACAGCTATCTCTACACAATAGTACAACACAGAAGCCTCGACTTTTTGAAACGCCAGAAGGTACGTGAGCTTTACGCACGAAACTACCGAATGACCTACAGTGACATTGCGGAAGACTTCGACAACGATGACGAACGGCTGAAAACCATAGAAACCGTTATGAGCAAAATGACACGACAGACGAGATTTGCCATCGACCAGTGCTACATGGAAGGAAAGAAATATGCCGAGGTGGCGGAAATGATGGGAATTACGAGGGACGGAGTGAAGAAACACATAATGAAAGGACTCAAACTAATGAGGGAGGCTTTTGATAGAAAGAGGAAGAAATAAATGGATAGGAACGACGATAGAATAGACAACATGAATCTTCAAGAGCCTCAAGGCCTTGAAGATGACAACATGATAATGGAAGATGCCGAAAACAGGCGTCTTCTGACCGAATATGCCTACATCAGAACAAGACAAGTGACTGCCAAGCCTGATACGGAAGCAGCCTGGCAGCGTTTCAGCAAGCGCGTGCTGGAACCCGAAAAGCTAAAGAACAACCGACGCGTGACGATGACAAGCATCGCAAGATACGCAGCGGCGGCAATAGTAGCATGCGCCATATTGACAGGTACTTATTTCTTCATTGCAAACGAAGGCGAGGAAAAGGCAGAAGTGCCGGTGGCTTACGCCGAATACGTAATTAACGACAAGGGCAACGTCGTGGCGTTCGAGGCTGTCAATGGTCCGCGGGTCGTAATGTTTGGAAATGCTGACCAAAGACTTGAGCCAATAAGCAAGAAAACGGACGACAGCGATATCGAGGCCGACAAGGAGAAGGCGGTGGTTAAGTGTTTTCCAATGGCAAAACTCCTTAACATAGCCAAGAAAAACATAACCACGCCGCGCGGGGCAATGTACGAGGTGGTTTTGAGCGACGGCACGAAAGTACATCTCAA
>JALFCG010000086.1 GCA_022771265.1 Prevotella sp. | reverse complement strand
CAGGTGGAGAACGCCATGACCAACCTGCCGACGGTCAACGGCATCAACTTCCAGGAGACGCAAAACGCCCGCTACATCTACACTCCGCACCGCATCATCGCCTCTGCAGCCTACAAGATAAGCTATATCGAGGACCACATGTCAACCCGCGTATCGGTGTTCTACTCCGGACAGAAGAACGGCTCCTACAGCTACACCTACAACGGCGACCTGAACAACGACGGCATGTCCAACGACCTCATCTACATACCAGCCTCCAAGGACGAGATGAACTTCATGGAATACACCTCCAACAAGACGACGTTCACCGCCGAGGAGCAGAAGGAGGCATTCTGGAACTTTATCAACCAGGACCCCTACCTGAGCAAGCACAAGGGAGAATACGCGCAAGCCTTCGGCGGCTTCAACCCGTGGTACAACCGCTTCGACGTGCGTTTCACTCAGGAGATGAAATTCAAGGTCGGCAAGCAGGTCAACCGGCTGCAACTGAACTTCGACATACTGAACTTCGGGAACCTGCTGAACAGCAAGTGGGGATGCACCAAGAGCGCCATCAGCGCCGCCGTGAAGCCTCTCGTTGTCGATGCGAAGAACCGCGTTGACTCCAACAACCAACCCATCTACAAGCTCCAGAGTTACAAGGACAGCGAGGGCGTGACAAAACTTGTTGACCACACCTACGACATCGTACGCAACTCGACAAACTGCTGGAGGATGCAAATCGGTGTGAAATACATATTCAATTAAGAAAACATGATTCGACTGACTCAAAAAATCATCTACATCATTGCCTTAGCCATGGTCGTTACGGCCGTGGCAATCGGCGTTTTTGCATGTGAGCATAGCGAGACTAAGAAAGTAGTAGTGTTCTTCTCCCAAGGAAAGGACATGCACTGCTACAACAACTTCATTGAGTCACTCGAAAAAGCATTCGGCAAGCAACCAGTCAACGTGAGCCTTTCCTACCTCTACCTCGACTGCGACAAGTGGGGACACAACGAGGAGGTGGAAGAGTGCAGGCGGCTGCTCGACGAGGCAAGGCACAACGGCGATCCCGACTTGCTCATCACCATCGGCGACGAGGTGACATACTCGGTCATGACCACACGCGACACGCTGACGAAGACCGTGCCGATAGTGTTCGGAGGAGTGGCGTTTCCCAATTCCGGACTGCTGAAGAGGAACCCTAACCTCACCGGTTTCACCGACAGTCTCAACGCCGTAAAGAACATCTACCTTGCATATAAAATATGCGGCATCCATGCCGTCAACACCCTTCTCTCCGACCATTACCTCGACAAGCAGGCAAAGAAACTGATGAAGAAGCAGATAGCCGACCACCCGGACATCACCGACAACATAGGATGGGAGTACACGATGTTTGAGATTTTCAACCTGCCCGAAGGACAGTTCTCCATCACTCCCTTCTCGCTCTACAACCTCGACAACAACACCGCGATGGACGAGAAGAAAGACTCTCTCGGCAACGAGAACCTCATGCTCGCCATGAGCCGTTTCTCGAAGATGACATACTTGCAGATGAAGTACGACTCAGAGTCGCTGATGATGGTCAACATGAGCAGCAAGAAACCAATGCTCACCGCCACATGGCTCGACTTCGGCGCACCTGAGAGCAAGTTCATTGCAGGTTATTTCGCAGGGGCGGAGACGATAGCCGGCGACGTGGCTGAACGCGCTTCAAAGATACTTCTCGGTGCCGACCCTTCCGACTTCGACATATACCCCTCAAAGCAAGAATACTGGATTGACTGGAACGTGGCGAAGAAGCACGGCTACAACAAGGACAACCTGCCGGCTGGATTCAACGTCGTCAACATGACATGGAAGGAGAAGCACCCAAGGCTTTACCTCCTGCTCAACTACGGGTCGGTAGTCGTGGGACTGGTCGTGATAGCGATCCTGCTAAGACTCTACCTGAAGGAAAGGCGGCAGAAGCGTCAGGCTCTCATCAGGGTTGAGCGCGAAAACACGCTATTCAACATGGCCATCGAAAACAGCCACACCTTCGCGTGGGAGCGCTACGGCGAGTCAATGTACCTCAGCGACACCTTCTGGCACCACTACGGCCACGAGCCTCACGTGAGCGACGTGGAAGAATTTGTGGGAATGATCCATCCCGACTACCGCGCGGAATACCTCAGGGGAGTGGAGAAGGTGAACGCCGGCGACACCTATTCGGGCGAAGTGAAAGCCGACTTCTACCGCAACGGCGAGTGGCACTGGTACCAGATAAGGGGAAAGGGCGTGTTTGACAAGGACAACAAGTACGTAAGGTCATACGGCATGCTGCTAAAGGTCGACGACTACAAGCTGAAGGAATTCCAGCTCGTCGAGGCTCGACGGCTTGCCGAGGAGGCTACACTGAAAGAGTCGTTCCTCTCCAACATGAGCCACGAGATACGCACTCCGCTCAACGCCATCGTGGGCTTCTCGCAGCTCCTGGCACAGAAGGACGCCGACTTCTCCCAGGAGGAAAAGGACATGTTCATCAACACCATCGTCAAGAACAACGACCTCCTGCTGAAGCTCATCAACGACATCATCGAGCTCTCACGCGTGGAATCTGGCGAGATGCAGCTCGTCGTGAAGTCGTACAGCGTTCGCGACATCATTGCCCGCGCCTACGAGAAGTACAAGTCTGAGGTGCCCGACAACATCCTGTTCCGAATAGTGCAACCTGACGACGGCAGCGACGCGTCTATCGACATCGATGAGGACTGCATTGACCTCATCTTCAAGAACCTGATATCCAACGCGGCGAAATTCACCGAGAAGGGAGCCATCACCATCGGCTGGAGTGCGGACGAAGACAAGCGGAAAGTTGCCATTTACGTCGAGGACACGGGCAAGGGGCTCTCCGACGACGAGCAGAAGATGGTGTTCAACCGCTTCTACAAGAAGGACAAGTTCCAGCAAGGCACCGGTCTCGGGCTCTCCATCTGCAAGGCAATGGCAATACGCCTTGGAGGCGACATGGAGGTAACGTCGAATCTCGGCGAAGGCACAAGATTTACCCTATATTGCCAGGGGGGGGTAAGAAATAAGGAACCAGAAGTTGAGTAAACACAAAATAATGAGTATGGACGGTAACAAGAGATACTTCGGATGGATATTCATCGCGATGGCGACAGCAGGCATCGCCCTTCTTGCCGCTGGGCTTCTGTGGCTTGCTACGTCAAGTCCAGACGCATCGGCAGGCATCGACAAGCGTCATGTGCTCGTAATGTTCTCCGAAAACATTGAACGTTACAAATTCATTGATATAGAGAACATTATCCTAAAGGCATTCAAGAATAAGGATGTCAATGCCGACATCACCTTCGATTACCTTGCCTGCGAGTACTACGATGCCGAACACGAGGTGGAAGAGGCACGAAAGATTGTAGAGAGAAACAACAGGCATCGGCCGATAGACATGCTTGTGACCATCGGCGACCAGGCGACCTATTCCACACTGTGCAACGACCTTTACCTACTCCACCACATACCCGTGGTGTTCGGAGGCGTGCAGTTTCCCAACTGGCAGCAGCTCGCCGACTATCCAAACGTTACAGGCGCAAGCGACTCCATCGACATCATCAGGAACATTCATGCGGCTTATACCTTAACGGGTATAAAACACACGTTCATTACAATCAACAAGACGTTTCTCGACCGCAAGATGCACAACGAGGCAGATAAGCAGCTTCGCGCCAACAATAGCGTCCGCAACAACCTCCACTGGAAATACAGCATCATGGAGCTTCTCACCGACTATGAGGACAGCTACTCCCTGTCGGCAATGTCGCTTCGCCACCTGAGCCTCAACGTCAAGCAGGGCGACACGTTGAACGTCAGCGACGGCGACAACCTCCGCAGGGTGATACGAATGTTCAAGGACCTCGTATACATTCAGGTAAAATACGACCCTAATCCAGTGCCGACCATCCGCACCTCCAACCACCAACCGATGCTAACCGCCACATGGAAAGGCTTCGGCGACGGCAACACCTACATAGGAGGATATTTCGCCTCGGCTGAGGACATCGCTGACGACGTGGCAGACTACGCGAAGAGGATATTCGACGGCGCTGATCCGAAGGACCTAAAGATACGCCCCACGAGAAAGGACTACTACCTCGACTGGAGCGTCGCAAAAAAACATGGCTTCACCCACGACAACCTGCCCGAAGGCTATAAAGTGGTCAATATGCCGTGGAAGGACAAGTACCCTATCCTTTACACGCTCTTCCTCTATTCAGGCTTCATAGCCACAGCTGTCGCCTTCTTCATCCTCATCCGCCTGCTGCTCAAGGAGAGAAGGCAGAAAAAGGAGATCATCAAGCAGTTGGAACGCGAAAACACGCTCTACAACATGGCAGTGAAGGACAGCCCCACGTTTGCATGGGAGCGCAAGGGGTCGAGAATCAACATAAGCAAGAGGTTTTGGGAGTACTGCGGGAAAGAGCCGAGAATCATCACCACCGGCGACTTTATGGAAATGCTCCATCCTGACAGCCGCGACAGCTATATAGAAGGAATCGAGCACGTCAACAAGGGGGAGTTCTTCGCCAAGGAAGTGCAGGCGGACTTCATCGGCAACGGTGAGTGGCACTGGTATCAGATACGCGGAAAGGGCTTGATAAACGACAGCGGCGAACTGGAGAAGTCATACGGCATGTTCACCAATGTCGACAGCTTCAAGCAAAAGGAAAAGGAAATGAACGAGGCACTGAAAAAGGCGGAAGAGGCAACGCTGAAAGAGTCGTTTCTCGCCAACATGAGCCACGAAATACGCACACCGCTCAACGCCATCGTAGGCTTCTCCAACCTCATTCTGCAGCCTGACGCCGACTTTACCGACGAGGAGAAGAAGATGTTTGCCGAAACCATCAACACCAACAACGACCTCCTTCTGAAACTCATCAACGACATCCTCGACGTGTCGCGCGTGGAGTCAGGACACATGGACTTCATGATAAAGCCATACAGGGTGAAGGAACTGATGGACCACATCCACCAGACGTTCATACTGCAGATACCCCAGCATCTGAAGTTTATATACAACAACGACGACGACGTGACGGTAAACGTCGATGAGGGGCGTCTGCGCCAGGTAATCACCAACTTCCTCACCAACGCGTCGAAATTCACGCCCGAAGGCTCGATAACCCTCGGATGGAACGTCAACAGGCAGACGGGAAAAGTGGAGCTATATGTCGAGGACACCGGAATAGGCCTTTCGGAAGAAGACCGAAAGATGGTGTTCAGCCGCTTCTTCAAGAAAGACGAGTTCAAGCAAGGCACCGGCCTTGGGCTTTCAATATGCAAGGCCATAGTCGTTCGTCTCAAAGGCGAAATCAAGGTAAAGTCGCAACTCGGCAAAGGCAGCCGCTTCTCCGTTTATCTGGGTTTCACGGAATGAGCAGTTACAAAAACTTCCTCACCACGTCCTCCGTCTTTTCCCATAGCTGGTCAATGAGAGGATGCTGCAAGTATTTCTTTTTCAGCTTCTTTTCATGGCAAGAGATGTTGAAAGTGCCAGTCTGTCCTTCCACTTCTGGCGAAAGGAGAAGGCGTATGGCTGTGGCAGCGCCCTGCCTTGGAGTTCTTATGACGGGAACGAACAAGGCACGGGTGAGACAGTCGAACCACATCTTGAAATAGATGATGTCGGTAGCGACCACACCAGGGTCGGCACAGTTCACCGTGATGCCCTTGTCCTTTAGCTGACGTGCGAGCTTCAGGGTGAAGAGAGTGATGGCAAGCTTTGAGTTGCTATAAGGGAAAATGCGCCAGAAGAAACCTCGGCATCCAGTCTCGAAGAACGAGGGGAAAAAAATCCTTCCCCACTTGTAGGTCAACGATGTCATTGAGACGATGCGGCTTCCACGTTCCATTTTCGGTATCAGCAGGCGTGTAAGAAGATAGTGTCCGACATAGTTGACGCTCACCGTTCGCTCGATGCCGTCAACGGTGATTGTCCTCCCCTCCTGCTCAAGAATCCCCGAGTTGTTCATAAGCAGAGCGACGGGCTCTTCGCGCTTTAGGATGTTTTCAGCAAACTCCTTCACGGTAGCGAGCGAGGCAAGGTCTATGGGCATTATCTCCACATCGCTGTTTCCCGACTCATCGATAATCCATTGCCTTTTCAGCCTTGCCCTCCCAATATTTTTTGAAGCCATGATGACGTGGTAGCCCTTCATTGCCACCGCCCTTGCTATTTCCGATCCCATGCACCCGTCGGCTCCGGTAATAATCGCGATTTTTTTCATTTTAGTAATGCTATAGATTATTCTGCCGACAAATTTACTATTTTTTCCCCAATTATTTGCATGTTATTAAAAAAACCACTATCTTTGTAGCGACTTTTTTATTAAATGGACATCGACAACGACAAACTGCGTCAAGGACACGTGATGGTTGTGGGCTGTGGAGCCTTGGGCAACGAGGTGCTGAAGAACCTTGTGCTTATGGGCGTATGCCATTTTACTATAGTTGATTTTGACTATGTTGAAAAAAGCAATTTGACACGTTCCATCCTTTTCAGGAAAAACGACGTGGGAAAACGGAAGGTTGATGTCGCAAAGAGCCGGATGGAGGAACTCAACCCTGAAGTGGAGGTAAGGACGATATTCGGCGACGTGGCTTACGATGTCGGACTGGCAGTGGCCAGGCAAATGGATGTCATCGTAGGATGCGTCGACAGCCGGTGGGCACGCTACACCATACAGCGCATCGCTCTCAGGGCAGGAAAGACATGGGTTGACGGAGGAATAATCGAACTGGAAGGAACGGCAAGAGTGTTCAAACCCGGGAAAAACTGCTACGCATGCTCGCTCGGCACCAACGGTCTGGAGGAACTGCAAAAGCGAATGCCTTGCTCAGGAGTCATCAGGAGAAAGGAGCTGGCAGGCCACGCGCCGACGACACCTGTCATCGCAAGCATCATTGGTGCCGTCGAGGCACAGGAAGCGGTGAAAGTGATGACAGGAATGCCAACTGCGGAAAAAATGTTCTACTACGAAGGCGAACATCTCACTGCACGCATCATCGACCACAGGGCATGGGACGACGACTGTCCGCTGCACGAGGAATGGACACCGGTGGAGAAGGCAACAGCAACAGGCATCGACAGCCCTGTCCGCGACTTGCTGAACGACACTGGACTGCAGGCGGACGAGATTGTGCTCAACGAGCCTTTCGTTGACTATATCGTTGACCGCGAGACAGGCAAACGGACGGAAGTGATGCTTCCAGCCCATCTGGTGGAAGACTTTGTGGAAAGACATCCTACACTGAGGTTCAAACCCTTAGGGGCTTTTCACCAACACGAGTACCGCACCGTCGGCAAGCTCTTTCCCTTCGGCGACCTTACCCTTCGCCAGTTGGGTGTACCAGCCGACGACATTATACGAATAAGGACTGACAACAACATTAGATACATAGAAATATGAACAAAGAGATAAGTGCAGAAATGCTGCTCGGACATCTCTATCCGGAGCTGGAACTGCTGTGGACAGTAAGACACCGCGGCACGTTCTACCGCAACTACTCCCCCGATGTCATGGACATCGACGAAGAGAACATGAGCGTTGACATTGCGCGCGACGGACTGCTGAAGCTCATTCCGCCCGCCTTGCTCACCGGAGACTTCGAACTCACGAATACCGACGCCAAGGGCAAAAACCACACCACCAGCTTCAAGTCACGCTACGAGGCGATGAAACAACGCCTTCACCTGCTCGACGAAGCGTTCCTGCCTATCGACACCTTCCGTTTCCGCACACGCCTTGCCACCGAGCGCCACTTGGAAGACATCCTCGCGATAAAAGTGGAGCACGTGCTGAAGGAATACTACGGCATCGACCTCTCCACCGTCACCGACGAGCTTGTAAAGAAAGCCGCGATGCTCATGCCTTACCTTAACAAAAGGCGGGGCGACGTGAGATACGTGAAGCGCATACTTGAGACGATAGCAGGCCACAAGGTCAGGATGAGACAGTCAGCCTACAGCGACACCGACAACTCCCGCTACTGGATTCAGAAAGTCGATTTCGACATACACGTCGATGGTCTTGATACCGAAAGCTACCGCAAGGAGGAGACACGGCTGAAGCCCCTGACTGAGTTCCTTTCGGAATATTTCATACCTGTTGACATCATCTGCAACTTCAACATCGTTGGCAAAAACAAAGAGAATAAACTTCTAAACTATAACTCGAATGTACTATAACGCTAAAATACATTGGAAACCGGGCATGGCGCTGACCGACACCGTGTTCCGCAACTTGGAGGCAAGCCTCGACGTAAGGCAACGGTTAGTGGTCAAAGCCGCCCTCTCCGACGGCAGGACAGGCCTTCTGCCTGAATGTCCGTACAGTGCCGAGGGCTCGTTTGTCGGACGTACCTACGAGATGCCCCTGCTTCAGTGTACTGTCATGCTGCCTTCAGGTGTGATAGCCGACATCAACGGCGAGATGAAAATAGCCATCCCCAAGCTCAGCGAGAAGGAATACTTCCTCTGCGTTGGCATTGCCGATGGCGAGCCAAGGCTGTTTGAAAGAGAAGGCATCCCGTTTGAGGAGCCCAACTACGAGCTGTCGCTTCACACCGCCGACGAGATAACCCAAGCCGACGTGGTGCCCATAAAGCGTTTCGTCATCATCGACGGCATGCTCAACATCGACACCGACTACATCCCTCCCGTGCTCACCGTCAGTAGCGACAAGCGCTATGAGGACCATATCGCGACAATAGTCAGTGACATAGAGGCAATAGTCACCCACGTTAACATTGGCAACGGCGAGGCAAAGCGTGTGCTTCAGAACATCCTCTTCAGGCTCAAGAACTTCAACACTCTACGTTCGTCAAGATACCTTGTCAACATTCTTGTCGAAGCCGCACATGCAGTGAAGTTCTATATCGACGAAAGCAAGCCAAACGAACTGAAGCAGGGAGTGATAACAGAGGAGAACCCGGGAAGCATCGAGCAATTCCGCCTCGAACGCCTCGCCACGCTATGGAACGACGAACGCCGAGAGCCTTCGATGCTCAACATCGTGGGCTACATGAAATGGCTTCACGAATGGCTTGAACTGCAGACGCAGCTGCTCGACCTCGTGGTGCTCGTCGATACCAGCATCGACTACGACCAGCTGAAACGCGAGATAAAGGAAGAGGTTTACCAACAGCTGAAAGAGGAAATCTACGAGAAGATGATTGCTGAAATGCGCGACAAGCTCTACTCCACACTGTCAGAGGAGCTTACCGCCACGGTGAAGACATACATCGACGAGGAAATACTCCCACGCATCAAGCAGGAAATATCCGACGAACTGCGCCAGCAGCTCTACGACCACCTCTACGACGCCCTCTTCAAGGCTCTCTACGACGAGCTCTACCGTCCCGACGACGACGACGACAATGTGTTCCTGCCGATGATTTAACCCTTCAACACTATTGACAACGATGACGTATCTATCCACCCCACTGAGCATCAGCAACGGCAGAATCGCCAAAACCGACGACATTAGGCAGTCGCTGAACTACTCGATAGAGATGATTCTCAACACTCCTACCGGATGCCTCGCACCCGACCCTGACTACGGCTTCGTGTTCACCGGATTGAAGTTCGAGATTTTCGAGGAAAACAACGGCACCATCCACACCGACGCCGGCGACAACACTCCTTTGTACAGGAAAAAGATTTCCGGTTCGTCGAAAAACATACAGACCTTCGCCTCTGAGCTCAACGAGGCTATCAGGCAGTATGAGCCACGACTGCGCGAAACAGCCGCGGTGATGACCTATATCAGGGAGAAGAAAGAGATTATGGTGGCAGTGCGCGGCACCATCATCTCCACCCTCGAACCCTACGAATACCGCACAACGATAAAAGTATGGTAAGGAGAAAAAGGATTATTTAGTATGAAACAAAACATTTTTGAGATAAGGCAACGTACAGAGGACCTCATGGCAGAGGCAGTGGAAATCTGGAAGCGAAGCGACAAAAGCGAACAACTGGAAGGGCTTGAGAACGACCCTATGTTCCGGCTTATCATGTCTGCCATCGCATATCAGGCTAACATGCAGGACGCCGACCTCGAACAGCTCAAGACGGAGGTGCTGCAGGAATTCGAGCAGCAGCTGACTTTTGACGACGCCGGAAAAGCCTTACCAGCGACGGCAGTGATAAAGACAGCCCTCACAAACAAGGTCAGCAGCATGCCTGTTGACTCCAACACCGTGTTCTACATCGGTTCCGACAACAAGTACATCTTCGAGCCGCTGCTGTCAACAAGGGTGTTCAATGTCGAGGTGAAACAAATCTCGCAACTCGACGGCAGACGTTGGCTCGTGTCCCTCGACTTCGGCAACTTCCCCGTCACCAACCTCAAGGGCTTCTCGTTCGTCATATCCAACACGATGTTCCACAACGTCAGCACTTCCATTGCCGACAACGGCATGGAGCTGCCCCTGGTCGCCCCTTGGGACTACTCCAACCTCCCTATGGCAGACCATTTCTCCTTGGACAACATCATCTACAACCGCAGCTGTGGATTCAGCGGCGTAGGAGGTATGGAGTCGTTCACCGACTATTGCGCCCTTACCATCTTCGGAAGGCAGAACTTGGCACTGTTCGTCGTTGACGACATGGACGATTTCGAGCCTAAAACGACTCTCGACCTTCTGTTTGAGTTCGACGGCATTTCCCACGGTTTCTCTTTCGACGAAGACACCTTCCACGTCAACACCATCCTGCTTGCCAACGTCGGAAAGAGTGCCGTGACACTGTCGAAAACCGCTCCCGTCGCACGTTTGACCGGCTACTATGGCAACGGCGCTAACATGAAACAGTTCGTCCAGCTGCTGCGCCCGTCTGACGACCAACTGTTCGCCGACAGCGAAGTGACCATCAGGAAGATGGCTGCCGACAGGTTCAACAAAGGCAGATTGTCAAAACTGTTATTCAACCTGTACACGAAATACACCTCCGACCTCTACGCCTTCCAAAACATCGGCGTACGAGGTGGCGACAACATCGTGAGCAGCATACGTGCAACCATAGGCGAACTGTCAAGGATGTTGAGCAAGGACAACCAGACAGTGTCGGAAGGAGTTTATGCCGTGCTGAAAAACAGGGAAAAGGTCGATACGTCGCTTGAAGTGGCTTATCTAACCACTGACGGGTCGTCGGTGAACACCGTGTTGAAGAAAGATACAAAATTCAACATGCCACAAGAATTCGACGTGGAGAAAACAGTACAAATATGCGAACCGTCGGAAGGCATGGACGAGCTAAGAAGCGAGCAAGCGCTTGGAGCACTGAAGCGGTATGCACTCGCCACTGGCGGACGCATAGTAACCGAAAGCGACATACGCCTCTTCTGCCTTGCCGAACTGATGGCACGCTACGGCGTGGTACGCGACCTGATAAAGTCGATACGCGTCCGTCGCGAACGCATCGACCAAGGCACGTTCCATTCCTACTGCATCATGGTTGACATCGCTATAACCAGCAACATCTACACCCAACGCGCCTTTGCCGGCAAAAACGCCTCTGTGGAATCCTATCTGCAGAAGATGATTGAAGTTAGAATGTCGGGCATCTACCCCGTGAAGGTCCTTCTGGAACTGAAGGAGTCCGACGTTCGCAAATAAGGGTGAGCAAATCATTAAACATTGAAAATTGAAAATTGAAATATTATGGACGATTTCTTTCTTAACTTAGTGTATAAAGACAAGCACGTGAAGTTCAGAATAGCCAACCCTATGGCACCATTAGGAACACTCATGACCAATCTCCGGCATGCCGTCGGACAGGACGGACGACTGATATTCGACTTCCCGTCAGTCGATTCCACAGGAGCTCCGCTCGACTACTTCTTCGGAAAGGAAGACGAGCAGGTGCATGAAATCAGGGTGATGCGGCCAAGGATAGGACGAACCGACCAGACACTTGCTGACTATAACGTGAAAAATGGTGACACCGTATTCCTTGTGCCTGACCCCTTCCCAGGTTAAGGGCAGGCAACGACGCCTGCTCAACGAGTGGAACGACATCGTTGCCACCATTGGGCCGCGGCGCGACATCACCGTTGAGGTCATTGCCACCAATGCCAACAGCATCCCGACGGCTTACCGCGTCACCTACGACCTGTTGAGCATACGCGACGTCAACGACGCGGGGGAACCGCTGTTCGCACGTGGCTTCACAATGGACGTGACGCTGCCCGACGACTATCCGCAGGCCGACGCGCCACCGGAGTTCCGGTTCATCACCACCGCAGCCACACCTTGGCTTCCCTGGCATCCCAACATCAGCCACTATGGCGACATGGCAGGACGCGTGTGCCTCAACCGCCTCAACACCTTCAGCAGCTTGGCATGGGGCATCGAGAGAGTGGCCCTCTACCTGCGCTACGAGCTTTACCACGCACTGCCGGAGCCGCCCTACCCCGAAGACCTCAAGGTGGCGGAATGGGTGAGGAAGAAGGGTGAACCCAACGAATGGATATTTTTCGAACAACAATAGAACAATGAGAAAAACATTGACAATATTACTAATGCTCATAACAGGCGCGACAACGCTGGTTGCGCAACAGAAAGAGCAACAGGTAAAGGATGCCGCAGTCAGCGACGGCTCCTTGTATGAGGACATCGTCAACGTGCCCTTCGACGACAAAGGGCTTGACATCACCGTCCACATCGCCTTCGACGAGACTGACAACCTCCTGACGTTGTCACTCACGGGCACACGGCAACTGTTTGTCTTCCAGGACGACACCTACCGCAAGAAGGTTTTCACCGGATGGTTCAGCCGCCGTTCGTTCCATCCCGAACGCCTCAGCTATCCGACGTTGGTCGAACCCAAGACGAAATACAAGCTCACATCACCTGTTGTGAAATCGTTCAACAAACCACGCAAGAAACACCTTTTCAACAAGTGGATTACCAACGTCTCGAAAGCCCTCACGCCCTTGGCATCGCCCTTGACGTCAGTCACTCCCGACTCCATCGTGCAGACGTTCAGCATAGACCCCAAGGCAACGAAGGTGTCGTTCACATTGCGCAACATTCTCGTGCTCGACACCAAGGAACCGATGGCACAGGCAGCCGAGAAGCGCAACTCCGGCAAGACCATCCACTACCGCTTTGTTCTCGACCACGACCTTGCCACCACCTACAACGTGCAGCTCAAACGCAACCCATGCTTCGGAGCACGGCGAGCCATCGACAGCCTTCGCACAAGAGTGGCAGAGGTGCGCAACTCCTACCGCAGGCTTCAAAAGTCATGTCCAACCGGCAAGGCAACGAGCGACACCGAGGTCAACATCTTCAACCAGCACCGCCAGTACCTGCTCGCACGCTATGCCCCAATAGCCGACTCGACGAAGTGCAGCGACCTCCAGACTGCTTACGACGCCTACAACAGCTATGTTGACTCCATAGCGGGCGCTCCCTGCGTCTATATCCCAGTTGACAACTCCGGCTCTACATTGGCGGCTTCGATGGGCATAAGTCCAGAGACGATGATTGCCGCCGCCAAGCGCCTCGACGACATCGTGGCAAGCATAATGGTGTCGCGTGACCCAGTAGAAATAAGGGACCTCAGAAACCTCGGCCGCGACATAATCCGGTCGGTCAACGCCAACCTCTCCACAAAGAATTTCCACGACGACGAGCAACGACGCGCGTTAGCCGTCCTGAGAAAGGCAGAAGAGTATTTCCTTTCGATAACGATGAAATTATGAAGACATTTGACCCCCGACACACCTTGACGCAGCTCTTGTTCATGCTGCTTGCCTTCATTATGCCTACGGCGGCAATGGCAGTTAACGACGCTTCCGACGACGAAAGCCCAGAAGCCATCGAAGAAGAAGTATTAGAGGAAGAAACAGGCCCTTCGCTCGACGAGGCTATGATGCTGCAGATTTCAGGCACCATGGAAAGCTACCTCAAGGAGCTGCAGGTGATTGCCGACGGAATACCGAAGGCAAGAAAGCCCAAGCTCGCATCGCTCGAGAAGAAAATGACAAGCCTCAACGTCAGATGGGAAGCCTATAACAAGGTGGTCGAGGCGGAAGTGGCGCAAAGCGAGGTACTGCTGGAAATGGTGTCGCAGTTCAAAAACCTCTCACAGGCTGTCAACGACTCGCTCGACATTCAGAAGCAACGGGCAGAAGCCATCGTCAACTTCGAAAAGTTTGAAGACAGCTTGCCTTCATGGTCTAAAAAATACGACAAGCTGCAACGAGAGGCATTAGAGTATTCACTCGTTCCGCAAACCGCACAACTCTTGGCGCGTGTCAAAAACGAGGAACAGCTGCTCTCACAAGAGCTCGACCAAAAATACGGGGAGGCAAAGGCAGCAGCAGAGCTCAACCCCTCACTGAAAGAAAGAATGAAAAAGGTAGAGCAACATTATCTCACTCTCAAAGGCACGTCGGAGGAAATACAGGCAACGGAATACAAGTCGCTCTTCGACAGGGCAAAAGACTACGTGCTGATGTTCGCCGGAGTAGCCGTGATACTCATGTTCCTCTCAATGGTGCAAAACAAAATCAAACAAGTCAAGGCTGCACGTGAGGCAGCCAAGCAATACAAAGACATGCTTATGAATTCTAACAAGGAAATACCAACAATCTGCCTGGCACTCATGGCAATGCTCTTCACGGCTTGCTCGTCGAGGGTCAGAAACGTTGTCGTACAACGCACTCCACAGTCGGAAGGAATGACAGTGTCAGACATGAAAATCTCTGACGACTGCCGCACAATGACTCTCAAGGCAAGAGTGAATGGTACGCCCGACCTGCTCGACCTTGCCGACACGACAAAGGTGAACATCAAGGTGACCGAATACATGCAGTACCTCATCCCCTGCATCGAGGACGTCTATCCCTCGCTCGTGTCCATCAAGGGCATAGGTCCTGAACAGGTGAAGAAGCGCGGGCTTGTCATGCACGTGCTCGTCGATCTCACCCAACCTTCAAAAGGACTTAGCAAGCAGCGCGAGTATGTGAACATCCTTCGCAAGCTCTTCTGTCACGACAACCTCTACCTCACCTTTATGCTCGGCGAGGGGAAGACCTCTGCCACGATGGCAGCCACCGACTATGTGGTATCTAACTACATCTCCGCACAGTCGCCACTGCGCGAGACGGTATTTACCGACGAAGGCGAGCTCATGTCGCCTTACATATACCAATCGACACTGACCATGCTCAACCGCCTCGACTCTTCCCGCAAGGAAGTGGGCGACTCTGCCACATACCGCCTGCTGATGCTTTTCACCGACGGCAAGGTGTATGACGACGACGACTACCCTCTCGACCCCGACCACTTCGATGTTCAGGAGAAGCTCATCAGGAAGGCACGCACCTTACCCGACAACCTCTCCGTGTATTATGTTGACCTTTCAGCCAACGAGGAAGACGAGATCAACGAGAACAACATGCTCCGCATGCTCTGCCAGGAAACCAAGGGCCAGTGCCTGCCCAGCCTCGACAACGTCAAGCTCGACGACTTCATCCTCTCGTCGTTCAACATCGACTATGACGACTATATCATCGAGCTCCGGAACCCCGAGAATAAGTATTTCTTCGGCAACCACCGCTACGTCTGCCTCACCTTCACCAACAAGTCCGACAGCCTCCTCGCAAAGGCCTACAAGGACTACCAGATAGCCAGTATCTACCAACCGAAGCACATCGGCGACATGCCTCTGCCGAGCATCGCCTTCCAGGGCATCGTTCTCGGACTGGTCATCATGATTGCCGTCTATCTCATCATGCAGTTCCTCCTGCCGTTCCTCAGCTACCTGTGGTTCCGCTACCGCTACGTGGTGAAATACACAGGACCGAACATGAGCGTCGGCAACATCATTGTGCCCGGCGAATGCTACCTCTGCAAGGCACCGTTCACGCTGGGCGAAAAGGTTGTCGTCAAGTGCAAGCACGTCACCCACGAGGAGTGCTGGAAGGATAACGGCCACCGCTGTCCTGAGCACGGTGTCCACTGCCCGGAAGGCTCGCATTACTACAACAAGTCAAACGTGTTCGACCCCTCCAACGCTTCGTTCTACATGCGCTGGGTGTTGATAGCGATGGTAGTGGCAGTGTTCTCATGGTCGATGTACGTGCTCTACACCCACGGTATCACCTACAAGATTCTCGACTCCATGGCAGGCATCAGCGGTCCCATGTCGCCACGTCTCTACCACCTGCCCGTATTCGCCAACTACATTGCCTTTTTCCTCACTCTGGCTCTCTCTACGCTCACCATCCACCGACGTCAGTGGTACTGGATGGCAGCCGAGGTGTTTGCACGTGCCTCTGTAGCAACGGTGCTGACGTTCACCTATTTCACCTTTGAGTGCATGTTAGTGGCAGCAGTGGAAATCTACGACGGCACCGTGTTCCTCGACACCATTCCATGGACTCTCGCAGCAGGCAACATCGCCTTCATATCGACATGGCGCACACGCATACGACCGCAACGCCGCCACCTGCTATACGCTGTAGGCGTCGGCATGGCGAGCAACCTGTTCTGGGGATGGCTCGGCGACATGGAAAACGTGCAGCAGATGGTACGAATAAGCCTCGCCTACATGGTGTTTGCAGTAGGCATCGCTGTGAGCATAGCTAAGCAGATGCCACGGAGCGAGCACTATTTCTTACGCGTGTCGGGACCCATAAAGCTCATGGACATCGCCCTCTACAAGTGGTTGCGACAGTCGCCTGACAGCGTCGTGACCATCGGAAAGTCGGTCAACTGCACACTGCAAATCACCTGGGACCTCCAAAGCGACATCACTCCGCTGCAGGCTGAAATTCGCATCATAGGAGGTGTACCGCGCCTGAAAGCCGTCGATGGGTCGGTATTTGTCCACAACCGCGAGATTCCCGTAGGCTCTTCAATGACCCTCTACCATGGCGACGAGTTCCAGATAGGACTCACCCACTTCCGCTATCTCGAGACGTAAGCATCTCATTATCGGCATATTAAACTTTATTTAAGTAAATACACCCGTTTTTATCTTATCCCGTTTCGGGGGCATAAGCTATGCCTCGAACCGGTGATAAGTTATGACGGGCGACGGCCGTAGGTTATGCCTCTGAGGGGAAGTGGATGGGGGAACAAAGCGTAACTCGTAACACCGTAACTCTCATTTTTCATTCGATTGCAACACCTCCCTTCTTCTTCCCCACCTTAGCTTATTCTCTATTAGTATAATACTTATTATTTATATATATTAT
>JALFCG010000077.1 GCA_022771265.1 Prevotella sp. | reverse complement strand
CTTACAGTTTCCGAGAATGGGACGTCGGCAGCTATTTCATTAAATATAAAGTTCAACGTACCGCTTAGAACTGCCTCTATCTTAAGTATTTTGTCTCCGGAGTCACGCAAGTCGTTAATAGTTCCAATAATTGGAAGACCTGCACCCACGTTTGTCTCAAACAAGAATTTCACGCCTCTTGCCAGTGCTGTTTCCTTTAATTTCAGGTAGCTTGCATAATCATTGGAAGCAGCCACCTTGTTGGCTGCGACAACAGAGATATTGTGTTCAAGGAATGTCTGGTAAAGCCCTGCGACTTCACCGCTTGCGGTACAGTCAACAAAGACGCTGTTGAAAATGTTCATGCCAATAACTTCATCGCGCAAGTGTTCAATATTGCTTGGAGCTGACTTTTCCAACTCCTCACGGTAATTGCCAAGGTCGATGCCTTCACGAGAGAAAATGGCATTATGGCTACTTGCTATTCCCACTACATTCAGCTTCAGTCGGCGTGAATGCATAAGTTCCTCATATTGCGAATGAATCTGGGAGATGAGATTTCCACCCACTGTTCCGACTCCGCAAATGAACAGGTTCAGAACCTTGTACTCACTCAAGAAGAACGAGTCGTGAAGGACATTCAAGGACTTACGAAGGTATTTTGAGTCAACGACGAAACTGATATTTGTCTCTGACGCACCCTGGGCACAAGCTATGACTGAAATACCGCTGCGTCCAAGCGTTCCGAACAGTTTTCCTGCAATACCTGGGGTATGCTTCATGTTCTCTCCCACTATGGCTATGGTGGCAAGTCCGCTCTCTGCATGCATTGGATACATTGCGCCTGTTTCTATCTCCTTTGCAAACTCGTAGTCGAGCACACGAACCGCCTCGTCAGCATCCTCATCCCTCACGCCGATTGACGTTGAGTTCTCCGAAGAGGCCTGCGACACCATAAACACTGAAATGCCGTGTTCAGCAAGGGCAGTGAAGATGCGTCGGTTAACACCGATGACACCTACCATCGACAGACCTGTAACGGTGATGAGCGTCGTTCCGTTAATACTTGAAATACCCTTGATAGGCTTTCGGTCGTTGTCTATCTTGTCCTTGATGATTGTTCCGGGATCGTCAGGATTAAACGTGTTCTTAACCTTTATAGGAATGTTTTTCACGCATACAGGGTATATCGTAGGAGGATAGATTACCTTTGCGCCGAAGTTACAAAGTTCCATCGCCTCGACATAGCTCAGTTCGGTAATCGTGTATGCCGAATGTATCACGCGTGGGTCGGCTGTCATAAAGCCATTCACGTCAGTCCATATTTCAAGGACCTCCGCGCCAAGCGCGGCTGCAATTATTGATGCGGTATAGTCGCTGCCGCCACGTCCCAGGTTGGTCACCTCGCCTGAATACTTGTCACTACTGATGAATCCTGGCACAAGTGTAATATCCGGTATGTCTGCAAAAGCCTCACGCACCAAACGGTTTGTAAGTTCGCTGTCAAGTATGTGTTTGCCGAATTTGTATTCTGTCTTGATAAAATCGCGGGAGTCTTTCCAGCATGCCCCTTCGACAAGTGTGGCGACGATATTGCTGCTTAACCGTTCGCCATAACTGACTATTGCGGCACTGGTCTTAAGACTTAGGTCACGAATAAGGAAGACCCCATAATATATTGAGCGGAGCTCCTCCAGGAGACTGTCAACGACAGCGAGCAATCTCGTGCGTTTCGTTTCGTCTGTGATAACGGTATTAATCATCGAATGATGGCGAGTGACCACAGAGTCAAACTCTGTCTTATAGCTCTCGTCGCCTTTTAGGGCGAGACGTGAGATGGCTATCAACTTGTCGGTAATACCTCCAAGAGCACTTACCACAACAACTACCGGTTGAGTTTGCTGCTCAACGATTTTTTTCAAGCTTAAGATACTTTCTACGGAACCTACGGATGTTCCGCCGAATTTTAATACTTTCATACGATTTGTTTAATTCTATTTGTTTATTTTTGTCCCCCTGACAAGCGGGGGTTGGGGTTTCTTTTATTCTTTATGATGGTGCATTATATAATAATAGGTGCAAAGGTAACAACAATTCTCGTTACTACAAAACAAATCGCTGGTTTTTTCTCCTTTTTTGTGATAATTATTGTCTGACAAGAGCGGGAAGAATGACAAAACCACAATATTTCCTCTTCCCGCTCTCTTTATGGGTTGGTTATAGGCCAAAGACTTCAGCCACAGGTTTGAATACTATTTTCCCGTCAACGACATTCAATCCTGATGCCAGTGCGGGATCGTCCTCACAAGCCTTCTTCCATCCCTTGTCAGCTAATGCGACAGCATAGCGCAACGTGGCATTCGTGAGTGCCATTGTTGAAGTGTGAGGAACTGCTCCCGGAATATTGGCGACAGCATAATGCACTATGCCATCAACCTCATACACTGGTTCGCTGTGTGTGGTAGGATGCGACGTTTCAAAGCAGCCGCCCTGGTCAATCGCCACGTCAACCAGCACTGTTCCCGGCTCCATAAGTTTCAACATGTCACGCGTGATGAGATGAGGTGCCTTGTCACCGGGTATGAGTACCGAACCGATGACGATATCCACGTCTTTCAGTTCGCGCATAATATTATGACGTGAAGAATATACTGTGTTTACATTGGGCGGCATCTCTATCGATAGCTTTCGCAGCAGTGGAAGCGAAATGTCGGCTATGACCACATCAGCTCCCATACCGGCTGCCACACGTGCTGCAGCCTGACCGACTATTCCTCCACCGAGCACGAGCACTTTCGCTGGCCTTACTCCCGGCACTCCACATATCAGTTTTCCCTTTCCCCCCTTGGTTTTTTGCAAGTAGTATGCTCCATTTATTGTCGCCATTCTACCTGCTACCTCGCTCATTGGAATGAGCAATGGCAAAGAGCCGTCGGGAAGCTGGACTGTCTCATAAGCGATGCAGACGCCTCCGCTTTTCATCATGGCTTCAGTAAGCTCACGGTCACAGGCGAAATGGAAATAAGTGAAAACAACCTGACCCGGTCTGACGAGGGAGTATTCAGACTCTATTGGTTCTTTCACCTTCACTATCATGTCAGCCTTTGCATAGACATCTTCAATAGCGGGCAATATCTCCGCTCCTGCGTCTATGTACTGTTGGTCACTAAATCCGCTGTTCTCCCCGGCGGTATGTTGTACACACACGACATGACCGTGTTTTACAAGCTCGGCAACTCCTGCAGGTGTCATTCCGACCCTGTTTTCGTTGTTCTTGATTTCTTTTGGAATACCGATCTTCATAATCTTTGAGTTTTAGTTAATAAAAAAGCCGTATGCAAATATACGAAAAGTTTTGTTTTCTGTCAATATTTGCACACGGATTTTTCTTGTATTTTTATACAATTTAACTATCAATGCTCAAAATAATCATTCAACTCTTTTATTGAAGAATCGTCAATATTTGTCAAATCACGTTTTATGACACCATGTTCCATCAACAATATCCTTGAACTGATGTCAACCGTGTGTGTAAGATTATGTGAACTGATGATTACCGTAGCCCCTGTTTTTCGGTTATAGTCTTCTATTATTCGTTTCAGAACGTTCTGACTCGTCGGGTCAAGGAAGTTGAAGGGCTCGTCAAGGATGAGTATCTCCGGCGATGTGATGAGTGTTGATATTATTCCGACTTTCTGTTTGTTTCCTGCCGACAAGTTTCTAATCAGTATTTTCCTTCCGAATATCTCGCCTCCAGTAAAATGCTCATACTGTTCGGCTATTTTGCCGGTATTGTCTTCCTTTATCCCTGATATGCGGCTGATGAAAGTGAAATACTCCTCCGGCGTAAGAAAATCTATAAGGAAACCGTTATCGATATATGCACTCGTAAAATGTTTCCAATCCTCACTTTCGTTTGCTCTCACATCCTTCAGCTGGACATATCCCTCGTCGGCTTTCAACAAGTCAAGCATCAGTCGGAACAGTGTTGTCTTGCCGGCACCGTTATTGCCGACAAGACCCACTATTTCTCCTTTGTTTATCGTCAGTTCGGGGATGTCGCATGCGCATGTTTCCCCAAACGACTTTTTCAGATTCCTAATCTTTATCATAAAGATGATAATTGTTGAGAATTACACAAGCCCTCTACCGTGACAATTCTTGAATTTCTTCCCGCTACCGCAAGGACAGGGGTCGTTACGTCCCGGCAGTTTGTCCTTAACGATTGGGGCACGGCGCTGAGCCTCACGCCCACGTGTGTCCTGTGCTGCTGCAGCTGCCTGGTTAGGGTCGGTAAGGCGTTCTTCCTGTATGTCTTGTTTTGACTCGACATACTGTGGTTTCTCCCTGCGTGGTTCTTCGGCGGGTGCTTGCTGGGGTGCCTGCTGCATTTCAGGTATTCCGCTGCGCATAAGTATGCTTACGATGCGGTTGTTCATGTTGTTGACCATTGAGTCAAACAGCTTGACGCTCTCGAGCTTGAAAATCAGCAATGGGTCTTTTTGCTCGTAGGAAGCATTCTGCACGCTGTGTTTCAGTTCGTCGAGCTCACGGAGGTTTTCCTTCCAGCATTCATCAATGATATGAAGGAGTATCATCTTCTCAAACTCCTTGACAATCGTCTTGCATTGGCTGTCGTAGGCCTCGCGGAGGTTACATGGAATGTTATACATGCGTCTTCCGTCGGTGATAGGCACCATAATGCGCTCATACATCGCGCCTTGATTTTCATAAACCTGCTGGATGATTGGCCAAGCTACAGTCTGGATGCGTTCAGTCTTTCTGGTAAATGCTTCCATCACCTGCAGGAAAGCGTTCTCCTCCAGTTCCTCGCGTTTTTCATTGATGAACTGCTCTTGGGTAAATGGCACTTCCATGGCGAAGATGTGTATGAATTCTTCCTTGCATCCCTCGTAGTCGTTATTCTCGATAATGCTAACCACGCGGTCCCAAAGAGTGTTTGAGATGTCCATACCGATACGCTCACCCATAAGTGCATGACGACGCTTGCCATAGACAACGGTTCTTTGCTTGTTCATGACATCGTCATACTCCAGGAGGCGCTTACGCACTCCAAAGTGGTTCTCCTCTACTTTTCGTTGCGCACGTTCAATGCTCTTCGAAATCATCGGGCTTTCGATGCGCTCGCCTTCCTTAAAGCCGAAGCGGTCCATAACGCTGGCTATGCGCTCTGAAGCGAACAGGCGCATCAGCTTGTCTTCAAGGGAAACGTAGAACACGGAAGAACCCGGGTCACCCTGACGGCCTGCACGTCCACGCAGCTGGCGGTCAACGCGTCGGCTCTCGTGGCGTTCAGTACCGATGATGGCTAATCCGCCGGCTGCCTTAACCTCCGGCGACAGTTTGATGTCAGTACCACGTCCTGCCATGTTTGTTGCGATAGTCACCGCTCCAAGTCCATTGGTGCTCTGTCCTGCAAGGGCTACGATGTCAGCCTCTTTCTGGTGAAGTTTGGCGTTAAGCACCTGGCAAGGTATTTTTCGCATGTCAAGCATGCGCTTGAGGAGCTCTGATATTTCCACCGATGTAGTACCTACAAGACAAGGGCGGCCGCTTTCGCGCATCGCCACTATCTCGTCAATGACGGCATTGTACTTCTCGCGGTTGGTCTTATAGACGCGGTCGTCGAGGTCTTTGCGGGCTATAGGGCGGTTGGTGGGTATCTCCACCACGTCAAGTTTGTATATGTCCCAGAACTCTCCCGACTCTGTTGAAGCGGTACCTGTCATACCTGCCAGCTTATGGTACATGCGGAAGTAGTTCTGCAATGTGATGGTTGCAAACGTCTGAGTGGCAGCCTCTACCCTTACGTGTTCCTTGGCTTCCACTGCCTGGTGCAGTCCGTCGCTCCAGCGTCGTCCTTCCATGATACGTCCCGTCTGCTCATCTACGATTTTCACCTCGCCGTCGATGACGACATACTCGTCGTCACGGTTGAACATCGTGTATGCCTTCAGCAGCTGCTGCAAGGTATGCACGCGCTCGCTCTGTACTGCATAATGGTTGAGCAGCTCGTCTTTCTTCGCCACGCGTTCCTCGTCCGAGAGTTGTTCGTTCTCGAGCGCCGACAGCTGTCCTGCGATGTCAGGGAGCACAAAGAGGTCCTTGTCGTTAACCTGCCTTGCGAGCCATTCTGTACCCTTGTCGGTAAGGTCACAGGAGTTCAGCTTCTCGTCAACCACGAAATACAGCGGCTCTATGGCCTCCGGCATCTTGCGGTTGTTGTTCTCCATATAGATTTCCTCAGTCTTGGGCATACCTGCCTTGATGCCCTCTTCCGACAGATACTTGATGAGCGGTTTGTTCTTGGGCAGGGCCTTGTGTGAGCGGTATAGCGAGAGGAATCCCTCGTCGAGCAGCTTTTGGTCGTTTTTCGAGCGTCCGTCGCCTATCATCTGCTTTGCTTCGGATAGCAGTTGGGTGGCGAGCTTACGCTGCACGTCCACGAGCTTCTCAACCAGCGGCTGGTACTCCTCAAACATCTGGTCGTCGCCCTTTGGCACCGGGCCTGAAATGATGAGCGGCGTGCGGGCATCGTCGATAAGCACCGAGTCAACCTCATCGACAATGGCATAGTTGTGTGCACGTTGCACGAGGTCGGAAGGCGATGTAGCCATGTTGTCACGGAGATAGTCAAAACCGAACTCGTTGTTTGTTCCGAACGTGATGTCAGCCTGGTACGCTCTTCTGCGTCGTTCTGAGTTGGGCTGGTGCTTGTCGATGCAATCCACCGACAGTCCGTGGAACATGTATAGCGGGCCCATCCACTCCGAGTCGCGCTTGGCGAGATAGTCGTTGACAGTCACCACGTGCACGCCGTTTCCTGTAAGTGCGTTCAGGAACACTGGCAGTGTTGCCACGAGGGTCTTTCCCTCTCCTGTTGCCATTTCCGCAATCTTTCCCTGATGCAGCACGCATCCTCCGAAGAGCTGTACGTCGTAGTGTACCATTTCCCACTTAAGGTCGTTGCCTCCGGCTGTCCAGTGGTTGTGGTAGATAGCCTTTTCCCCGTCGATGGTTATGAAGTCGTTGGATGGAATGGCTGCAAGCTCACGGTCGAAATCCGTGGCAGTGACCACTGTTTCTTCGTTGGTGGCAAAACGTCGGGCTGTTTCCTTGACAATGGCGAAGACCTGTGGCAACACTTCGTTGAGCTTGTCCTCATAGATGTCAAGGATTTCCTTTTCCAGTTTGTCAATCTGCTCAAACAACTGGGCACGCTCGTCGATGGGCGTGTTCTCGATTGTTTCCTTAATGGCGGCAATCTGTGTTTTCTGCTCCTGTGCCGACGACTGTACATACTGTTGTATCTCCTTTGTCTTTGCACGCAAGGCGTCGTTGTCAAGCTGTTCTATCTCAGGAGATACAGCTTTGATTTTCTCAACAAGCGGCTGTATGAGCTTCATGTCCCTTGTTGATTTGTCACCAAAGAGTGACTTCAGAAATTTGTTGAAATTCATATTTTATTTTTCTTTTTTTATCGTATGATGGAAAATCTTTGCAAAATTACGATTTTTTTTCCGTAATCAAGCATAAACTACTGTTTTTTTTGAGTTTTAACCCAAAGATAGTGAAAATGATGGATTAAAAAAGCGGCTCGGCAGAACAGGCGTTGGGTGCCCTGATGCGGATAGCCTTTGCTACCGTAGGGGCTATTCGTTCCACGGTCACGGGGATGCTGACGCGCTCCGCCTTTATGTCACAGCCGTAGAAAATTATCGGGAATGGGATATAAGAGGCTCGTGACAACTGGCTCTGCATGTTGTCCTCGTTATACAAGCGCCACCCTGGCGACACCTCTATCAGGATGTCACCGCAACGTGAGGGGTTAAATCCGTTTCTTACTTTCACAAACTCCGGATTGGAGTTGGCAAGCAGCTGCAGGGATGTGAACACGTTTCTCACCCCCGACACCATCGAAAGGAATTCCTGTGCTCTTTGGCATGCGTCAGTAAGGCTTATTCTCTTGTTCTCAAGCTGCTTGTGATTCAGGAATATCTGCGATCCGAAACAGGCCTCCACATATTTCCCCTGTCCCCACAGTGCTCCGAAATACATGTTCAGGAGGCTTGCCGTGCGGTTGATATAGAACGTTCCTGTAGGTATGCGGTATTTCGCGTAGTCTATCTCGTCCTCGTCAGCATAACCTGTACTGGTGACGACGAAAAGCACGTTCTTCGCCCCAAGCCTTAACTCAAGGCTCGATATGAGCGAGGCTATCTGGCGGTCCAGCCTCACGTATGTGTCCTGCAGTTCCATCTGGCATTCGCCACTGGCATTATGGTTGAAGTTGCCTGCATAATAGACCACATTCAGCAAGTCGGTGACTCCATCCACGCCCATGTTGTTGCTGCTGACGCAATGGAGTGCAGCCTTGGTGACATTTTCGTTCACCAGCCCGCTTGTCTTGTATTCAACATATTGCTTGTCGCCACTGAACTTGTGCTTGAACGGCTTGGGAGCCGCCTCGCGCAGGAAATAGTTGTATTTCCCGACATATTGGTTTTCCGGTTCCCATGCGCTGCCGCTTACTACACGGTAGGTCGGGTTGATGGCATTATAACTCTTCAGCCATTGGGGAAGCTCGCCACCGTAATAGTCCGTTGAGCACCAGTCGCCTGTGTTGTCGTCAATCCACACTGCACAGTCGGCGGCATGCCCTGCTGCCATTATCGCAGCATTCCTGAACGGGGCGATGGCATAGACCTTCGCCTTCCCGTTGGTTGTCGCCTTCAGCTCGTCGCCAAAGGTTGAGGAGCATATATTTACGGGCGACCCTCCATTGTCCGTCTGAAGCCCGTTTGTCTTCTTGTCATCGACACTGTACACAGGCCTCAACGTCTCACGGTCAAGCCACAGGTTGCCTATTATACTATTATAATATGGTGTCGTACCGGTCTGCACCGAAGCTATTGCCGACGAACAGTCAACGGGCGCGAACGAATAGGAGGCATTGGTGAACACCATGCCCTTGTTGACGAGTTTCTTGAAACCGTCAAGGGTGTAAAGCGGAGAGAATGCCTCCATATAGTCAGCGCGGAGCTGGTCAACAGTGATGTTCACCACTAAACGTGGAGCCTGCTGTATCACCTGCGCTTCGATGTTGAGGATTGACACCAGCGTCACAATGAGCGTCAAAGTCCTTTGCCTTCTGTTCATCGTATTCTTATGCCTTGTTTAATTTGATGTTTACAATTGACCTTACAAGCAAACTTAATGCCAAAAACAGCATTCCTTCTGCATAAACCTGCACAAAAAAGCCTAAAAAGAATAAAACTATCATAAGAACCGATAATTTCCAGTACAGCGTCGGCTTTCTGCGTGCCACTTTGTATATAAAGAACAAGGGCAACGGATTGATGAGCAATATCAGGAGATTGGTGCTGGTGGTGGGATGTTGCGAACAAAAGAACACCGACAGCAGTATTCCTGCCAAGCCTGTCAATGCCATCAGCACTACGTCCCATACGACAAACGTGCGCTTCCTCTTGTATTCAATAATGGCTATGCCGACCGTAACGGCAAGCAGCAAGGCGAAACATTCCGTTGGCGTGAGAGGGAATTCTTCCTCCACAAATCGAACCCCAGGGTCAACGACAGTCCTTGTTGCCCTTACCAAAGGCCTTGTCCCGCCTGAATTATCCACAATGTACGATTCCGAAAAATCAGCCATAAGCAGCTCCGGCAGGAATTGCTGTTCACGCCATGTCATTGTAATGTCGGCAGTCAGTCCGAGGCACAGGTCGTTAGAGAACCGTGCCCAGGGATGCCCCTCACAGTACTTGTGTATCATCTCACGCAAGGTGGGAAGCTCCCCGACGCCGGCATTCAGTGGCTGCTGGGCTGGATAGAACAGTTGTTCGCCAACGATGCTGCGCTCCACCATGTCACGAGCCCTCGTCGTACAGTTATCGCGAAAGAAGTTGTAGCGGTATTCCCTGTTCTCCGGACGGTAGTTTTCGGCAAGGGCGGCCTTCAGACGGTGTTTTTCCTGTGGGGTCAGATTTAGCACTTGTTCACTCACTGACCGCCCGTGACGCATGTATTCCTGACGAAACAGCTGGAACGGCAGCACCCCCAGCTCATAGTCAGTAAGACCGACCATGAACCGTAGGCTAAAGAACGGTTTCCTGAAATTGAATACTCCATAATTGAAAGTCCAGTCTTCTCCCGTTCTCAAGTCGTGATAGCGCAACGCCGTGTGCCCATAGAGGCTATATACCTCATTACCCGGCGAACATGTCAACAAACTGACGTTGACCGAATCGTCGCCAGCAGTTGTCGTTTCTTCCATTGCATGGCATAAACCACTGACAATCAGCGCAAAAACCACGACAAAAGTCCTTATATATGTATTTTTTAATTTTTTCACGGTGCAAATTTAATTTCTTTTTTTGACTTTTCATGCTATTATCTCATTTTTTTTCAATAATTTTGCACCCTGTAATCGAATTTTAGTATTATGACGCTTACTATTGACATAGGAAACACCTGCGTAAAGCTGGTTGCTTTCGACGACTGCGCGTTGGTGGCATCATGCCGCATCGAACACGACGAGCCGTCGAAGATAACCGATTTTTGCCAATGCCACCACTTCGACAAAGGCATCTGGTCAACAGTCATTGACCTCTCACCGGAATTTGAGCAAACGATAGCCTCCCTGCCCTTCCCAATGGTCAAGCTGACTCCTGGTGTCACTCCTGTTCCCCTGCGGATTGCTTACACATCCCCCTCCACGCTGGGCAGCGACCGCCTTGCCGCTGTCGTGGGAGCCACAGCCCTGCTTCCCGGCAATAATATTGTCGTCATCGACATAGGCACCTGCATCACCATCGACTTTGCCACCGCCTCGGGAGAATACCTCGGCGGCAACATCTCACCGGGACCGAAAATGAGGCTCCGGGCCCTTGAGGCGTTCACCTCGCGCCTGCCCCTGGTCAACCGTGTAGGTCCCACGCCCGAAATCGGCACCACCACGGAAACGGCAATAAGAAGCGGGGTGGTGAATGGCATCCGACACGAAATTGAAGGCTATTTGGAAGAATTTATGTCAAAATATCCAAACCTTTTTGTTTATTTAACTGGAGGATTCCATATCGATTTGCACAATTCAGAAAAAATGCGCATCTTTGCAGACGATTTCCTGGTTTCACGGGGACTTAACGCAATACTTCACTATAACGAAGAACAAAACAAACAATGAGAAAAAAGATATTTTCAGTAATCATGGCTGTCGCTACAGCCTGTGCCGCTAACGCACAAAGCGGCACAAACTCGCCATACAGCCAATACGGACTCGGCGTTCTCTCCGACCAGTCACAGGGCTTCAACCGTGGCATGAACGGACTCGCCATAGGCCTGCGCCAGTCAAACGTTGTCAACATGCTAAACCCTGCGTCTTACTCCTGCGTTGACTCCTTGACGATGATATTCGACGTAGGACTTAGCGGACAGGTCACCAATTTCAAGGAAGGCGGAAGGAAAATCAATGCCAACAACTCCGACTTCGAATACGCGGTAGCCTCTTTCCGCATCATGCCAAGGATGGGCGTCAGCTTCGGTATTGTGCCTTTCACTAATGTAGGCTACAGCTATTACTCGACCGCAAAGGTAGGCAACTCAACAACCACATCTACCGAGACACACTCCGGGTCGGGAGGAACACACCAGGTTTACCTCGGAGTGGGATGGAACGTTTTCAAAGGACTGTCCATCGGTGTCAACGGCTCATACCTTTGGGGCTCTTACGACAGGACACTCACCATCAGCAGCAACGACGTGTATGTAAACACCGTGACCAAGAACTACAGCGCGTCGATACAGAGCTACAAGGTTGATTTCGGCATTCAGTACGAGCAACCTCTCGGAAAGAAAGACATCGTGACCCTCGGAGCAACCTATAGCCTCGGACACAGTCTCAATGCCGACCCGACACTGACCACCACCAACATCAACTCGCAAACTGGCGTGTCAACGAGCAACGAGCAGACTGTCTATGACGCACTTAGCCTGCCCCACTCCTACGCTGTCGGCATCTCATGGAGCCACAACAAGCAATACACCGTGGGCATCGACTACTCGCTCCAGCAATGGGGAAAGCTCGACTATCCGCAGCTCAACCCCGCGACAGGCGACTACAGGCTGGAAAGCGGCCTCCTCTCCGACCGCCACAAGGTGACTGTCGGCGGCGAATGGGTACCCAACTGGCAGAGCCGCAAGTTCTACAACCGCGTCCACTATCGTCTTGGAGCGTCTTTCAACACGCCTTATTTCAAGGTCAACGGCAACGACGGACCAAAGGAGATTAGCGTCAGCGCAGGCTTCGGCATACCCATCACGAACAACTGGAACCACGGTTCCATACTCAACATCAGCGGACAATGGGTGAAAGCGTCAGCAAAAGACCTCATCACCGAAAACACGTTCCGCATCAACATCGGCATCACCTTCAACGAGCGATGGTTCAACAAGTGGAAGGTTAACTAACGACGAAGGAGTGGATAGACTACAGTGAACAGATTCTCTTATATATATAATAAGGTGGAAAGGACAAGCATCGCGTTTGTCCTTCCATTCGTTATGGCTGTGTTGTCATGCACGGAAGGAAAGGAGCACACAGCTCCTGCCATCCACGACCGCGACTCGGTGTCGATGATGACAAGCTACGGCGTCAACACGCTCATCTCCGACTCGGGAGTGATAAAATACAGGATTGTCACCGAGCGATGGGATGTCAACACCATCAAGAACCCCTCCAGGTGGACATTCATCTGCGGCATCTTCCTCGAACAGTTTGACGAGAAATTCAACATTCAGGCCTACATACAGGCCGACACCGCATGGTACTACGACCAGCTGAAACTGTGGGAACTGCGAGGACGCGTAAGGGTACGCAACGTCAACGGCCTGCGTTTCAACAGCGAGGAACTCTTCTGGGACGGAATGAAACACGAGTTCTATTCCAACATGTTCTCAAAAGTCATCACACCGGAACGCACGCTACAGGGCACTTATTTCCGTAGCGACGAACGCATGACACACTATATCGTAAGCAACTCAAAGGGCTCTTTCGTCAAGCAAGACCCTGACGACAGCACGCCTGCCGACACCAAGTCGCCTGCCGACACGTCCAACACAGTACCCGTTATCCGTCCGGCAGCCACCAAGCATGCCGCAACCCCAAAAACACGACAGCCATGACCGACACTGTGATAGGACTTATTACGACAATGATGTTCTCGGCATTCTTCTCCGGAATGGAGATAGCCTTCGTGTCAAGCAACAGGATGCTTGCCGAGATGGAACGCGGGAAAAACACGCTCGAACAAAAAATCATCAGCTACTTCTACCGCCACCCCAACAATTTCGTCAGCACGATGCTCGTCGGCAACAACATCGCACTTGTCATCTACGGCATCCTCTTCGCGCAAATCTTCGACGCCACTCTCTTCGCATCGCTCGGCGACGGAGAGCGCGTCACTGCCGACACCATCGCCTCCACCATAGTGGTACTGTTCACAGGTGAGTTCATACCGAAACTCATCTTCAAGAGCAACCCCAACACCATGCTGTCGCTCTTCTCGCTGCCCGCCATGGGCTGCTACATCATCCTCTACCCCATATCGCGCTTCGCCACCATGCTGTCGAACATCCTGTTGCGCGTCGTCGGAGTGAAGGTGCAGAAAAACGAGGACGACATCGGATTCAGCAAGGTTGACCTCGACTACCTCGTACAAAGCAGCATCGACAACGCGCAAAACCAGGACGACATCGAGGAGGAAGTGAGAATCTTCCACAACGCCCTCGACTTCTCCGACACCAAGGTGCGCGACTGCATGGTGCCAAGAACCGAAATCGAAGCCATCGACATCGACGAGGCGACAGTGGAAGAACTGAAGAACGCGTTCATCGAGACAGGGTTCTCAAAACTCGTCGTCTATAAGGATGACATCGACCACGTCGTGGGCTATATTCACTCCTCCGAAATGTTCCGCAACGACAAGAACTGGAAGGACAACATACGTACTCTCCCGTTCGTTCCCGAGACAATGGCGGCACGCAAACTGATGCACATCTTCATGCAGCAGAAAAGGTCGCTGGCTATCGTCGTCGATGAGTTCGGAGGAACAAGCGGCCTCGTCTCACTGGAAGACATCGTCGAGGAAATTTTCGGCGACATCGAGGACGAGCACGACAGCAACAACTACGTGGCACGGCTGAACGACGACGGGGAATACATCCTCTCGGCACGACTGGAAATAGAAAAAGTCAACGAGATGTTCAATCTCGACCTGCCCGAGAGCGACGAGTACATGACCATCGGCGGACTCATTCTCCATGAGTACCAGAGCTTCCCGAAACTCAACGAAATAGTGAAGATTGACAAATACGAATTCAAGATTATTAAAAGCACAATGACCAAAATAGAGCTCGTAAAGCTAAAAATCAACGGATAAAACGATTTTTTTCCGTTTTTATTCCGTCGTTTGAGTAATTTTTAGTAACTTTGTGCGCTAAAATCGAAGAAAAGCAAAGAAACAAAAAAATAAAACAAAATAAAACAAAGTAATGGCAGCATTAGGAACAATCAGAAAAAGAGGCGTGACCTTGATCGCAATTATCGGTCTGGGCCTCTTCGCATTCATTGCCGAAGAAGCGTTCCGCTCGTGCGAAGCTACCAGCAACGAGCAGCGACAGCAAGTAGGCAAAGTGTTGGGAGAGAAAATCTCTGTACAGGATTTTCAGGCTCTCGTTGACGAGTATCAGGAAGTAATAAAAATGACTCAAGGTCGAGACAACCTTTCTGAAGAAGAACTCAACCAGGTCAAGGACCAGGTGTGGAACAGCTACGTCAACAGTGTCATCATGAAAAAGGAAGCTGAAAAGCTCGGACTCACCGTCACCGACACCGAGCTGCAGAACATCCTCAAGGAAGGCACAAGCCCTATCCTCATGCAGACTCCTTTCGTCAACCAGCAGACTGGACGCTTCGACGCTACACAACTCACCAAATTCCTTGCAGACTACAAGCAGGCTATGACCTCGTCACCACAGGTGGCTGAACAGTACCAGAAGGTTTACAACTACTGGAAGTTCATCGAGAAGACACTGAGACAGCAGACACTCGCGCAGAAGTACCAGCAGCTGCTCTCTCACTGCCTCCTGTCAAACCCCGTATCCGCAAAAATGACATTCAACGGACAAAACGAGGAAAGCGACATACAGCTCGCATCGCTCGCCTACACCACCGTCAACGACAGCAAGGTGACAGTCAGCGATGCCGACATCAAGGCTAAGTACGAGGAGCAGAAAGAGATGTACCGACAGTATATCGAGTCACGCGACATCAAGTATGTTGACTTCCAGGTAAAGGCTTCACCTGCCGACCGCAAGGCTCTCATGGCTTCAATGGTAGAGGCACAGAAAAGCCTGCAGGAAGGTGCCGACCCCGCACAGACAGTGCGCAAGGCACAGTCTTCTGTTGCGTTCACAGGAGTACCGGTATCTTCAAAGGTAATGCCACGCGACATCGCGGCAAAGATTGACTCAATGGCTGTCGGACAGACTACAGCTCCGTTTGAGACTGCCTACGACAACACTCTCAACGTCGTGAAGCTCATCAGCAGCGTGCAGCTCCCGGACTCTGTCGAATATCGACAGATTCAGGTTGGTGCAGAGACCATCGAAAAGACACGCCAACGCGCCGACAGCATCTACAAGGCTCTCGCCGCTGGTGCCGACTTCGAGGCAATAGCAAAGAAATACGGACAGGAAGGCAAGTCGCAGTGGTTCACTTCTGCCATGTACGAGTCAGCTCCTTCCATTGATGCCGACACCAAGAAGTACATCGAGGCACTCACACAGTCGGAAGGCCTGAAGAACGTTGAGTTCACACAGGGCAACGTCGTTCTACAGGTCCTCGTGCGCAAGGCAATGTCAACCAAGCACGTGGCTGCTATCGTTAAGCACACCATCGACTTCTCAAAGGCTACCTATTCCGCAGCTTACAACAAGTTCAGCCAGTTTGTCAGCGAGAGTCAGAATGCCACCGACCTCGTCAACAACGCCAAGAAATACGGCTTCACCGTTCTCGACCGCAACGACATGGTCAACTCTGAGCACAACGTTGCCGGAGTGCGCAGCACACACGAGGCTATGAAGTGGATTTTCGATGCCAAGCCGGGCAAGGTGTCACCTCTCTATGAATGTGGCGACAACGACCACCTCCTCGTCGTTGCACTCACCAACATCCACAAGGAAGGCTATCGCGACATGGAGTCACTCAAGGACATGCTCAAGCAGGAAGTCATCCGCGACAAGAAGTACGACATGCTCAAGGAGAAACTCGCAGGAGCCAACAGCATTGACGCTGCAAAGGCAAAGGGCGCACAGGTTTCTACTGTCAACCAGGTCACTTTCGCAGCTCCTGCCTTCATACAGGCAACAGGCGCAAGCGAACCTGCACTCAGCGGTGCCGTTGCAGCCACTAAGCAAGGACAGTTCTGCCCACGTGTCATCAAGGGCAACATGGGTGCCTACATGTTCAAGGTTGTGAAGAAAGCACAGCGCGGCGGTGTTAAGTTCGACGCAAAGACCGTTGAGACTCAGCTGCAGCAGCAAGCCCTTCAGGCTGCAAGCCGTTTCATGAACGAGCTCTACCTCAAGGCTGACGTTCAGGACAACCGCTACATCTTCTTCTAACGACTCACACAGAGAGACTTCTATATTTTTACATTTTCCATATGTCAGAGGTGCACCACATCGATAACGGTGCACCTCTTTTCGTTTCCTGCCCAAGGGGGACTCCAAAATCATACTGTACTACTGTACTACTGTCAGTGTCACTTCTTTATTTTCCTTATCTGACCGTCGTAACTGTCGAAGAACACGAGTTTCCGCTTCCTCCATTGCTGAAGCTGGTTCTTCACAAGGGCGCTCTCGACAGACTTGCCGAGCTTCCTGCGCACCACCACCAAGTCCTCCATCCTGAACTCGTCGTTCAGCAGTGTCAGCATGTTCATCGGGCCCTTCCTTGCTGTCGCGTTCTCTTCCTCGCTAAACGCAACGTCGAGCATTTTCCCGATTACGTGCATCTTCACCCAAAGGTCGTAGCGCAGCGACCACTCCATGTAGTTCTCGATGTCCTTCGTCCACTTCTCGCCGTTCATCACGTAGAGCATCATGCCCTTCAGCCAGGCAATCACGGTGGCTCGATAGCTCAACACGAGGTATGGCTCAGAACCGTAGAGCGAGGCAAGCTGCTCGTTCTCGTCGCAGAGCTGCTCAGCAAACTTGTTGCACTTCGGGCAGGAAATCTCACCCGACAGCATCGACAGTTTCTGCGTCAGTTTCCTCACCTCCTCGCGATAGTTGGCGTCGTACTCCTTAAACACTGGCCGCTTCGCGTCGCTCGGTTTGATGATGGTCGAAAGTGACAGGCGCGTCACCGTTCCCGTGGTCATCTCTCGGGCGAAGAACTGCTGGAAGTTGCGGTTCGTCGTGGAGGCGTTGAAGTTGAACCTTAAAGGTGCAATGCCTGTCACCGAGTCGGCTCCCACTCGCTCCTGACCATGCTTGGAGTTGTCGAACGCCTTGCGGATTATCACGCTCACCTCGCTTGCCGTGCCTCTCGACGTGATTTTTTTGAGCGTGTCGAGCTCGTCAACAGTAGTGTAGAGATAACGCTGACCGTTCATGTGGGCATCATACACTCGCTGGTTGAACACCGCGTCGGTCAAGTTGTCGATGAGCACCTGAACGCAGATGTCGCTCGGTCGTGGGTCACGTTTCTGTTTCGACGCAGGGTTCTTCTGCTTCCACTCCGACTCGCGGGCACGGTTTGACTCGTCCTTCTTCACCAGTTCGTCGAGGATTATGCTGATGGGCTTCCTCACGCATCCCTTACCTATCGACATCGGAGCGGTCAGCACCGACATGAACGTCGGCTCGTGCTCCACACCGTCCCAGTAGCGGAACTTCACGCCGTGAACGTAAGTTGACAGAGGAGCAAAAACAGCTTCGCAAACTGCCGGTCGATACATCTCCGGCACTTTTGCCGAGAGAAAGCCAAGCGGATAAGGCAGACGCGAGGGCATAGCAGGCGGCAGTTCGTTCTCCGTCTCGAAATCGACCTTGCCCTCCGTTTTCTTCTCTTTGCTGTAGAGCACCTCAAGCACCTTCTGCAGTTTGTAGCTCACGCCTCGCCGAGGTTCGTCGAGCGCGTTCTGCAGCGTCTTCTCATACTCCTCTTCAGGGAAGTTGTCGTAGCGCGGAATCACCTCTTTCAAGAAGTCGAGGTTGTAGTCGCAGATTGACCTCAGAGCCTTTGCCAGCTCGAACGTCATCACGTTGCGGTTGCCTTCCACTGGAGTCTGGCCGTTATTAAACTGGCGAAGGAACTCCTTGACGATGGAGGAATATGAGAGGCCGTTGTAAAGTCCCGGCCTCACCCCCGACCCCTCTCCAAGAGAGAGGGGAGCAAATTTGTCCGAGCCAGGATTCTCACTGGCACCATCCGCGCACGAACTATTCTGCTCTCCCCCTAAGATAGGGGGAGTCCCCCGGAGGGGGGAGGGAGTATGACCACTGGCACTATCCGCCGCCTCGTTCACAAACAGTTCGTCTTTGCAGAAGAAAAGGTCCTTGGGGTCGGCTGTGGGGGTGAAGAACACTCGCGTGATGTC
>JALFCG010000135.1 GCA_022771265.1 Prevotella sp. | reverse complement strand
CATCAAACTCATGGCTGAGCGTGAAGACCTGAAGTTTGTGACCGACATCAAGCCCGATGCTGACGCAGAATTTGCCAAGTTTGAGGGACGCTATTTCAGCACACCTAAGAAGATGGGCGCACAGACAGCAGAGGCAAACATCAACGCCGGTATCGCTGCCGCATGCCAGATTAATGCCTTCTTCAAGGATGGCTGCACAAAATTCAAGGTGAACTAATTCTTTTAGCTTTATGGCTACAATAAAACCATTCAAAGGCATACGTCCTCCAAGACAGTTCGTGGAGGAAGTGGAATCACGTCCGTATGACGTTCTTGACTCCGAAGAGGCAAGAGCTGAGGCAGGCGACAACGAGAAGAGTCTATACCACATCATTAAGCCTGAGATTGATTTCCCTGTAGGAACCAGCGAGTATGACCCTCGTGTCTATGAAAAAGCTGCCGAGAACTTCCAGAAGTTCCAGGACAACGGTTGGCTTGTGCAGGACGATGACGACCATTACTACATCTATGCCCAGACCATGAACGGCAAGACTCAGTACGGTCTCGTGGTAGGAGCTTTCGTTGACGACTACATGTCGGGAAACATAAAGAAGCATGAGCTTACGCGACGTGACAAGGAAGAGGACCGTATGAAACATGTACGCGTGAACAACGCCAATGTCGAACCAGTCTTCTTCGCTTATCCCGACAACGAGGTTCTCGACCGGTTGATAATGCGTTATGCCGCCACTGAGCCGGAGTATGACTTCATCGCTCCTGTCGATGGTTTCGGACATAAGTTCTGGGTCATCTCCGACGAAAAGGACATAGCCACCATCACCGAGGAGTTCCGCAAGATGCCGTTCCTCTACATTGCCGACGGTCACCATCGTTCAGCTGCCGCTGCCCTTGTCGGTGCAGAAAAGCAGAAGAATAATCCCGACCATCGTGGCGACGAGGAGTACAACTACTTCATGGCAGTATGCTTCCAGGCATCACAGCTCACCATCCTCGACTACAACCGTGTGGTAAAGGACCTTAACGGACTTTCTTCTGAAGAGTTCCTGACACGCCTGTCGGAGAATTTCGACGTTGAGGACAAAGGCACTGACATCTACAAGCCAGCAGCCCTCCATGAGTTCTCTCTCTATCTCGACGGTCACTGGTATAGCCTTAAAGCAAAGGACGGCACCTACGACAATTCCGACCCCATCGGTGTGCTTGACGTTGACATCTCCAGCCGTCTTATCCTTGACGAAATCCTGGACATCAAGGATTTGCGCTCGAGCAACAGGATTGACTTCGTCGGTGGACTCCGTGGACTTGGCGAACTGAAGCGTCGTGTGGACAGTGGTGAGATGCGCGCTGCACTGGCACTCTATCCGGTGTCGATGAAACAGATAATGGACATTGCCGACAGCGGAAAGATTATGCCGCCTAAGGCAACATGGTTCGAGCCAAAGCTCCGTTCCGGACTTGTCATTCACAAACTGGTATAACACTGACATTTGGACTCCTATAAGACCATATCAGAAAAGAGAGTAGGCGAGGGCTATATCACTGAAAAGCGAAGTAAGTTCCTCGCCTACGCTCATCATGTCGAAACAGTCGATGAGGTGAAAGACCTTGTGGCAAAGTACCGTAAGAAATATTACGACTCACGCCATGTGTGCTGGGCATACATGTTGGGGCATGAACGCACCGACTTCCGTGCTAACGACGATGGAGAACCGAGCAGCACAGCCGGCAAACCCATCCTTGGACAGATTAACAGCAACGAACTGACCAACATCCTTGTCGTTGTAATACGTTATTTCGGAGGTGTCTTGCTCGGCACCAGTGGACTCATTGTAGCCTACCGTGATGCAGCGGCAGCAGCCATTGCCGACTCCTCTGTAGAAACAAGGCTGATAGAAGAGGAAATAACCTACACTTTCACCTATCCCATGATGAACGACGTGATGCGCATCGTGAAGGACATGCAGCCACGCATTGTCAGTCAGACTTTCGACAACACTTGTGAGATACGTCTGGCAATAAGAAAATCGCAGGCAGAGGCATTAAAAACAAAATTATCGAAACTTTCTTTCCAATAATTTTGGTAGTTTCGAAAAAACTTAGTAACTTTGCATCCGCAAACAAATGGAGAGTTGGCAGAGTGAACGATCGCGCTGGACTCGAAATCCGGTATACCCTTTCCGGGTATCGGGGGTTTGAATCCCTCACTCTCCGCAAGTAAAAGTCCCCAAGGCTTAACGTCTTGGGGA
>JALFCG010000113.1 GCA_022771265.1 Prevotella sp. | reverse complement strand
AGGGAATTGATTGAAGTTAAAGAAGTTATCACTCCCTACGGTCGTTCGGGAAGTTAAGGGACAATAGTCTTCTAGCGTAAAACGTAGGACATTTGTCCCTTAACTTCCTTCTAACTTCCCTAACTTCACTTAACTTCCCCACATGCGAAAGTTCAGTATGTTATTTTTTACGAACCATTCCCGCTATTAGGAGAAGGTCGATCGAGCCTTACGGCTCAACTGACCTTCTAATTTAGTTTTTTATTGCTTAACAAAAGAATAAGTTTTCTCCGTTCCATCCTCATAACGCGTCTTCACAATGTTCAAGCCATGCTGAGGTATCGGTAACTTTACACCTAACACATTATAAAACTGGCGAGAAACAATACGTTTAGTCTTCGACTCTACTTGCTCAATGGCAGTCAAATCGTTGAATTTATTTTCATCAACAGTCTCTTCTGTCGAGAACCAATCCACATCCACATAGCCTCCATTCTGCTGGGTTGCATAATTAAAGATGGCAAAGCGATTGCCTGTGAATATCTTGAGGGTATAGCGCATCTCGGTTTCGATGTCCTTGCCCAAATCATACCACTTCTGATTGTCCCAACTGATAAAGAACTTCAATTTATTGGTTTTGAAATTGGCCACTGCCCGAAGATAAATCTTATCGTTGTGCGAAGCGGTAGATGTACTAAACTCCTTATAATGTTCCTTATCATCTACTACACCCTGCCAATCAGCCTTTGGTTCCCACCAAGGAGCACGATAGTAAACCACTCTTTTCTTGCCGTCGATCATCTTTACTGCAACATAAGCATGGGGGTCTTGGAATACACAAAGCCCAGCCACATCACCTTCCTTCATATGGGATACATCTAAGCAAATCGTGCCATACGTATCGGTGGAAGTAGAGGCACCCTCCTTATCGTACCCAAACATGCGTTGGGTTAAGGTATTGCGCGCCTGTAAGAATTCGTTGAGCTTGGTGTCGGTGCCTTCCTTCACAATGCCCGACGTGTATAAGCGCAAGAATCCAGGTCGTTCGGTCAAAGACCATGCCGAATTGTCAGGATTGTGGTTCCATTCCCACTGCATCCCAAGCTTGTCGGTGTTGAAACCATCATTGGTTGGCAAGTATGTTTTTGGATATTCCTTACCTACATTAGGCTTCTTGTACGACTTGCCACCCTTGCTCACATCAATGCCATTGTTACCGAGAATAGGCCATCCATCTTTCCATACCACAGGTTCGAGATACGGAATACGCCCGATAGTACCTGCATCCTTGAAGAGAATCGTCCACCATTCGCCTGTCTGCGTCTGTACCAATCCCCCTTGATGGATGTCCTGCTTTTCGAAAAGCAATCCATCGTGCTCCTCGTATGGTCCGAACGGATTCTTGGAACGGAAGATGGTTTGGCTATGGTCATAACCTCCACCGTATGTGGCATAGATATAATAGTAATCACCGATATGATACATGTGACTGCCCTCCAATCCAGAGTTTGGCTTATTGATAATCCGCTTAGAGGAACCGATGGCATTGAAGTTTTCATCCAACTCGGTCACACTGATTTCATTGATACCTGCCACCACAAAGCGGCGTCCCGTTGCCTCATCTAAGAGAAGACCAGAATCATAATAGAAGCCATTCAGTTTTTGCACCTTCCACTCACCCTCAGGGTCTGTAGCCGTCAAGAGGAAGTCACCACCATCGGCAAACTTTTCATGGTTGAAGGCGATGAAGTGAAGGTAAAACTTACCTTGGTAGTATTTCAGACTAGGAGCCCATTGCCCTTTGGAATACTGATTATATCCATTCTGGAGATTAAAAGGCTCCGACTCCGCTATTTTTTGGAGAGGATTGGCACAATATTCCCAGTTCACCAAGTCGTGCGACTTCAAGATTGTCGCACCAGGGAAATAGAACATTGTGGTAGATACATAATAATAGGTATCCCCCACGCGGATAATGTCAGGGTCAGGAAAGTCTGAGTTGATGATTGGATTGGTATAAGTACCATCACCATTGTCAGCACACCACTGCTTGGCATAATTTTGCGCATTCACCTGCAAAGACACCAATAAACCTGCTAAAATTATCAGTTTCTTCATCATTCAATTTATTGAGTTTAGTTTTTCAAAGATATGCCTTTTACACTCAACGCCTTTGCGTGGTGTAAAAAAGAGAATTCAAAAAGGTCAGTCGAGCCTCATGGCTCAACTGACCTGTCACGACTAACATATATTTCGGTTAATCTATTTATATGCTAAAACCTAAACTAATGTCCTATTGCTGCTTATTTGCAAGACCATCAGCAAAACCACCGTAAGCAGGCTTGCGCTGATAGTTGAGGTTCCAAAGACCTACAGGCTGTCCAGGACGCCA
>JALFCG010000186.1 GCA_022771265.1 Prevotella sp. | reverse complement strand
CAAAATGACCTTTTTTTAATACAAGATAAAAAAAATCTCAAAAATATTTGGTGGTTTGAAAATAAAGCAGTACCTTTGCACCCGCAAATGAAAGGAAGGGCGCTTAGCTCAGCTGGTTTAGAGCATCTGCCTTACAAGCAGAGGGTCGGGGGTTCGAATCCCTCAGCGCCCACAAGCAGGGTGTTTTCCAGAGTGGCCAAATGGGGCAGACTGTAAATCTGCTGTCTTTCGACTTCGGTGGTTCGAATCCATCAGCACCCACATGGCACAGGAAACGCGGAAGTGAAATTCCGCGTTTTTTTTGTATTTGATCCTTTAGTATTTTTTAATAATAAATATACAAAAAACTGATGATTTTCCAAGATTTTTTATTAACTTTGCAGTCGATTTATGCATAAGACACGAAGTGTGTTGAATATCAGACAGTTAGAACAAAATAGTAGAAATTAAGCATGAGACAATTAAAAATTCAGAAGAGTATTACGAACCGTTCAAGTGAGGCATTGGACAAATATCTTGTCGAAATTGGTCGCGCCCCATTGATTTCCATTGACGAGGAAATTGAACTCGCCCAAAAGATACGAAAAGGAGGTCCTGAGGGTGAGCGTGCCAAAGACAAGCTTGTTACAGCAAACCTTCGTTTTGTTGTATCGGTCGCCAAACAATACCAGCATCAAGGTCTTACTCTTACTGATTTGATTGACGAAGGTAACATAGGCCTTATCAAGGCAGCACAGAAATTTGACGAGACAAGAGGTTTTAAGTTCATCTCATACGCTGTTTGGTGGATACGTCAAAGCATTCTTCAGGCTATTGCCGAACAAAGCCGCATCGTCCGACTTCCATTGAACCAAGTAGGCTCATTAAACAAGATAAACCACGAAATCAACAAATTTGAGCAGGAAAACCAGCGTCATCCTTCAGTGGCTGAACTTAGTGAAGCCACAAAGCTTGACGAGGAAAAGATTGGGCAGAGCCTTATGGCCGACGGTCATCATGTTTCCATCGATGCTCCTTTCCAGGACGGTGAGGACAACTGTATGCTTGACGTGATGGCAAGTGGCGATGACAGTAGAACCGACCGTCACGTTGACCATGAATCAATGGCACAAGAACTTGACAATGTCTTGAACAAGGTGTTAAAGGACCGTGAGATAACAATCATACGAGAATGTTTCGGTATTGGCGGTCCTGAAAAGGGTCTTGAGGAAATTGGTGACAGATTGGGACTCACTCGTGAACGTGTGCGCCAAATCAGGGAAAAAAGCATCGCCAAATTACGTGATAGCGGAAATGCAAAGATACTTATGAAATATTTAGGTTAAGGCAGTTTGAAAAAAAGTGTTCTCATAACAATCATACTATTATTGGGCATGCTAATTAGCGTGCCCAATATTGTTATTGGAGCAGAGAACACTGACTCCCTTGTTCTTGAAAGGCTGTTCTCTTATAGACGTAACTTCGCTTGCGAAATTGAAGACACAGCCGTCAATGTGTATCAGAAACTGACCATCGACACGCGTAAGAGAAATTTTACTATGATGTGCGTGCCTACGTTATTTCATATAGCTTATGGAGACAGGCAATATATTATGGAAGCATACGGCAGGCTTCAAATGAGAAGCATAAAGGACTTTGATATCAAAAGACAGATTTACGTGTCAACAGTACCTCATCGTTCTTCAACATTGACCACGCTCCGTAATTATTCAGTCCCCGACATTTACGGAGTCTCCATGTTCAAGGGTAATGTGCTCTCTCCATTTCACAGATGCAACCAGGTATATTACCGGTACACAATAAGTGAAGTTAGCCCAACCACCCATCTTGTAACCTTTAAGCCTCGAAGCAACAACACGCAGTTGATAAAAGGCTTCGCTATTGCCGAGACATTAACTGGTCGTGTCACTTATGCCCGTTTCCAAGGTGAATACGACATGCTCAGTTTTGATATTGTCACCAATTATTCTAAAGAAGCCGACGACCGTCTGTCTATTATGCCACAAGAATGTATCATTAACACTTCGTTTAAGTTTCTTGGAAACGACATGAAGTCAACCTATACTACTGTTTATGGATGCAAAAGTACCCTACCCGACTCAATACAATCAAGTACAAACATGGAATTGCTAAACCACATACGTCCCATACCGCTTGACAGTATGGATATTGGCATCTATACCAATTTTTTTGGTCATGTAATACCCCAAGACTCCATTATAGAGTCTGTAAAGAAAAGTAACAATATAGCCAAGTCGACGTGGAACTTGTTGGAAGACAATATGTTAAGTAGTATCAGGGCAGAGAACGACAAAGGCTATTTCCGTCTTTCACCACTTATCAACCCACAATATATTAGTTACAGCAACAGGCGTGGCTTTTCATACAAGTTAGCCTTGGGAGCAGAATATAAATTCAACGAAAAGCGAAAGTTTGAGTTTAATGCGCGCATTGGTTACAACTTTAAGATAAAACAGTTTTATTTCCACAATAACCTGCACTTTGATTTCAATCCAAAGCGAAATGGCTGGCTTGAACTGGAGATAGCCAACGGCAACAGGATAACCAATTCCTCTGTTCTTGACCTTCTACAAGAGCAACATCGTGACACTGTAGATTTTTCAAAACTTGACCTTCATTATTTCAACGACAACAAATACCAGCTTTCATGTAATATTGCTGTTACCGACCAATTTGAAGTGATGCCTGCATTGGTTTACCATCATCGAAATGCAGTCAACAAAGAAGGTATGATAGCCACAGGCCAACCCACGTCATACAAAGGCTTTGCCCCGTCTTTAACATTCAAATACCATCCCGCTTCTTCATGGCCTTACTTCACTGTCAACTATGAACGATGTATAGACGGTGTGTTAAGTTCCAATATGGAGTATGAAAGATGGGAACTTGATGCCTCTTATAGAAGACGATACAGTTCGTTAAAAAGATTCAATGCACGCATCGGATGTGGTTTATACACCAACCAGTCAACGACTTATTTTGTAGATTACATCAATTTTCACGAAAACTATCTTCCAGGTGGATGGGACGATGACTGGACTGGCGAGTTCCAATTGCTCAACAGCCAATGGTATAACTCCTCCAAGTATTACCTTCGCGCCAATGTGTCCTACGACTCACCTTTGTTGATAATGACACGTCTTCCATTGGCAGGAAGAATCATTGAGGCGGAAAGGCTCTATTTTAGTTTCGTGCAACTGGAAAAGACAAGACCATACTTCGAACTGGGTTACGGCTTTACGACGAGATACGTCTCTTTGGCTTTCTTCAGTAGCTTCCTCAATACTTCAGTAAAAGAATTTGGAACAAAATTCACTTTTGAGTTATTCCGCAAATGGTAACTATATCCCGATATTAACTTATGACAGCACCATTAACAGTTTACAAGGCAAGCGCCGGAAGCGGTAAGACTTTCACTCTTGCAACCGAATACATAAAACTGCTTGTGAATAATCCTCACCAGTATAGGAACATCCTTGCAGTGACATTCACGAACAAGGCGACTGAAGAAATGAAAATGCGTATTCTAAGTCAGCTATACGGTATATGGAAACAATACCCCGAGTCAGCGTCTTATACTGACAAAATTTGCAGGGAATTAGGTTGCGGCATAGACTTTCTTCGCAAACAGGCAGGTTTGGCTCTTCATCTTCTGATTCATAACTACAGCTATTTCAGGGTAGAGACAATCGACTCCTTTTTCCAATCCGTATTGAGAAATCTGGCACGTGAGCTCGACTTGTCTGCAAATCTTATCATCGAGCTCAACGACACTGAGGTTGAGCAACTTGCTGTTGACAAGATGATTGACGACTTGACTCTTGACGATGAAATCATGCAATGGATAATGGATTATGTTTATGATAACATTAACGATGAAAAAGGATGGAATGTCATCAGTCAAATAAAAAGTTTCGGACAAACTATCTTCAAGGATTTCTATAAGGAGAAACAAGCTCTTCTAAAGACTTCTCTCGAATCCCCGGATTTTTTCAAGACATATATAACCACGCTAAAAAATGAAATAGAAAGCGCAAAGGAGAATATGAGGATGACATCGGAGTCGTTCTTTGAAGCTCTTGACGCTTCAGGTTTTACCATCGACGACCTCTCCTACGGCAAATCGGGTGTCGCGTCATTATTCTTCAGAATCAAGGAAGGACCTATATCAATTAACGACATTGGTCCAAGGGTGTTATCAGCTCTTGATACTCCTGAGAAATGGTTCAAGAAGTCACATCCAAGAAAAGAGGAACTACGGGAACTGGTCGAGACGGAACTTAACCAAATTCTGAAGTATGCCATCGAAGAAATGCCCTCTCAATGGAAGCGTTACCAATCAGCCAGTCTAGCCTTACGCCACCTCTACAAGGTTCGTCTTCTCAATGCCATTGAAAAGACTGTCAGGCAATTGAACGAGGAATCCAACCGCTTTCTCCTCTCCGACACACAGCATCTTCTACACTCGTTGGTTAACGACAATGATTCACCATTTATTTTCGAAAAAATTGGCACGAGACTCGAACATATAATGATTGACGAATTTCAGGACACCAGTGTTGTCCAGTGGAAGAACTTCAAGGTCCTTCTTCAGGAATGTATGAGCCATCAAGCCAGTGAAAACCTTATCGTGGGAGATGTCAAACAAAGCATTTATCGTTGGCGTTCCGGTGACTGGAGGTTGCTTAACAATATTGAGAGCGAGTTTGTTAACCCGAAAGAAATGGTACGAATAGAATCACTTTCCACCAACTACCGCTCCAAAACCAATATTATCCACTTTAACAATGCCTTTTTCCAAAAGGCTCACGAATTGGAATATATAGGCCAAAAAGATTATTGTAATGAAGACGCGGAACAATTAAAAAGGGCATATTCTGACGTGTGCCAGCTCGCAAGAAATGAACAAGAGCTAACAGGCAAGGTCGTTGTGAAGCTATTGAACAAAGAAGACTATCGCCAACGGATGCTTAGCGAGACGGTAGAAACCGTAATGGGACTTGTAAATCAAGGTGTTAGTCAAAGCGACATTGCCATTTTAGTACGGACAAATGCTTTAATTCCACTAATAGCAGAGTTTTTTGCATACAATTGTCCGAAAATAAACATTGTATCAGATGAAGCGTTCAAGCTCAGTTCGTCAGAAGCTGTACGACTGATTGTAGAGTCGTTACATCTGCTTACTCATCCTGACGATATCCTTTCACGTCATAAACTTATTTTGCTTTATCAGACAGGTGTGAAAAAGAACGAATATGACGCGAACGCCATTTTTATGGGTATTGACGTTAAGGAACAACTGCCTGCTGAATTTGAGGAAAACAGAGACAAACTATTGAAAAAGCCCCTGTTTGAGCTCGTCGACACTCTATGCAAAATCTTTGATATTGAAAAGATGGAAGGCCAAACGGCTTATTTGTGCGCATTCCTTGATGAACTCTCAAAATTCACTATCGACACTACCACCGACATTGATAGTTTCTTAAACGAATGGGACAATACTCTTTGCAACAAGAAGATACGTATAGACCAGGCCGACGGAGTCAGAATCCTCTCCATCCACAAGAGCAAGGGACTGGAGTTTGACAATGTCGTCATTCCCTTCTGTGATTGGCGACTTGAGTTTAATGGCGATATCCTTTGGTGTGAACCAACCTCCGAACCATTCAATGCTTTGCCTCTTGTACCTGTAGATTATAGCAGTAAGGCTTTGACCGGAACCATATTTGAAAATGATTATCTTTCGGAAAGGCTGCAAAACATTGTAGATAATCTCAATCTGCTTTATGTCGCCTTTACGCGAGCAGGGCGTAACCTGTTTGTCTTTGGCAAACGTGAAGCTGCTTCTACACGATCTGCACTTATTGAGCAATGCCTTCCTTTAGTGACTGACTTGTTACCTGAAAGCACACTCGAAGGTCTTAACGATGACTCTGACGACATCAGTTTTGAGTATGGTACTATTGACATTCCCCAAAAGAAAAAGCAGACAGAATCGCCAAACGTTATGTTGACGCTACCAGATACACTTTACGTCAACTACGAGCGTCATGAAGCTCGTATAGAATTCAAGCAAAGCAATAAAAGCCGAGAGTTTGTTGAAGGTGATGATGACTCACAAAGCTACATTAAACTTGGTAGCCTTCTCCATAATGTCCTGTCACGTATAAACACTGTTGACGATATTGACCTTGTTGTCAATGAGATGGAAGAAGAAGGACTTATCGACAACACCGTGATGAACAAGCAAGACATCATCTCCCTATTGCGTAAACGCTTGGTTAACCCGTTGGTAAAGGATTGGTTTACTGACAAGTGGACACTCTATAACGAGTGTACGTTATTGCGATACGACAAATCGACCCATAACCTTCTTGAGCGTCGTCCTGACCGCGTCATGAGCGACGGCGACCAAATGGTTATTGTTGATTTCAAATTCGGAAATCCTAAGACGGAATATCACGACCAGGTAAGGGAATACATCCATCTTCTAAAGGAAATGGGTAACACTAATGTAAAAGGATATCTTTGGTATGTATTTAAAAACACTATAGAGGAGGTAGAGCAATGAAAACTTTTCTTGAACATGTAGCACAAGACATTATAAGTAAATACGGCAAGAATCTTGCCCGCACTGCCATAATATTTCCAAACAAGCGCGCCCGCCTGTTTTTCAATGAACATCTCGCAAGTCATGTAGAGGGTCCGATGTGGAGTCCAGCCTATCTAACCATTAGCGAAATGTTCAGGCGTCATACACACTTGGTCACAGCAGACCCGATCAAGCTAATATGCGACCTACACAAGAGTTATGTCAGTATAACAGGAAGTAAGGAGTCTCTTGACCACTTCTATTCATGGGGACAGATAATGCTTTCAGACTTTGACGACATTGACAAAAACATGGCAGACGCAAGACAGGTGTTCAAGAATCTCGAGGATATACATGAGCTTGACGACCTGTCATATCTCACTGAAGAACAACAGAAAATGCTAAAACGCTTTTTCAGCAACTTCAGCATTGACAAGTCAACCGAGTTGAAGCAACGATTCCTTCGTCTGTGGTGTCATTTTCATGACATTTACATTGACTATAAGCATCGTCTATTCTCCCAAAACCTGTCATACGAAGGAGCCTTGTACAGGCAGGTGGCGGAAGATGACAATATAGAGTTTGATTACGACAGATACATCTTTGTAGGTTTCAATCTTCTTCAACGTGTTGAACAACAGATGTTCACACGCCTGAAAAAGCAAGGTAAGGCAGTGTTCTATTGGGATTTTGACCATTACTATATGCAGGGCAAGGGTTCATTCAATGAGGCAGGACAATACATCTCATCATACCTTGCCGACTATCCCAACGAACTTGATAATAATAACAACGATATTTACAACTGTTTTTCAAGTTCCAAACACATTACATACATTTCAGCACCGACAGAGAACGTGCAGGCTGTCTTTGCCGGCAAGTGGCTCCGAGAGGGTGACAGAATTGCTGACGGGAAAAAGACTGCCATCGTGATGTGTAACGAGGCATTACTTCAGTCTATCGTCCACAACATTCCCGAAGAGGCAGACAAGATTAACATCACAACAGGCTATCCCTTGTCACAATCGCCATTCTGTTCCTTTGTTTCTATGTTCATTGAATTACGGACTGACGGTTATGTCAGCCAACGTGACCGTTATCGCCTCCGTTATGTCAACAAAGTCTTAAGACATCCATATATCACATATATAACAGAGAATTCTCACAACATTCTGGAAGACATCAATGTAAAGTCAAAATTGTTCTTCCTTTCCAAGGAAACACTTTGTACCGATAAGGGACTCTGTCTGTTGTTTGGTGATATGGATTCTGGTGATCAGTCGTTTCCAGGTAAGATACTGCTTCGGCTGACTGAGATTCTCAAGTATATAGCAGGCAATGCCAAGGACAACAACGACAGCTTTCTGCAAGAGTCACTGTTCCGTATCTACACTATTCTCAACAGACTTTACGGTCTTATTTCCTCAGGCGACCTAAATGTTGACATCACCACCCTACGTCGTCTCCTCCGTCAGATTCTCCAGACCACGAGCATACCGTTTCACGGGGAGCCTGCAGAAGGTGTCCAGTTTATGGGAGTCCTTGAGACAAGAAACATCGATTTTGACCACATCCTGATACTCTCGTGTAACGAGGGAAACATGCCCAAAGGTGTCAACGACACCTCATTCATTCCATACGCCATCAGAAAGGCTTACGGTTTGACCACCATCGACAACAAGGTTTCCATCTATGCTTACTATTTCTATCGTCTGCTACAACGCCCTACGGACATCACTATTGTTTACAACGATAGTACCGACGGCATGTCAACAGGCGAGATGAGCCGCTTCATGCTTCAGATAATGCTTGAAAGCAACCATGCCATAAGCCGACAGTCAATAATGTCGGAATGTGTCAACCGTTCCCGTGAACCACTTGCTGTTAAGAAAACCCCGGAAATAATGACAACGTTGCGCCGGCGTTTCGACAGGGCTTTTAATCTCGAAGCCACTCGTCCGTTGCTCACCCCAACGTCTATCAATTCCTATCTCCGTTGCCAACTGGTATTTTATTACACCTACGTTCTCGGTCTTCGTGACAATACTGACAACGACGATGAGACGATAGACAACATGCAGTTTGGAATCATCTTCCATTCTGCTTCGCAGAAAATATATGAACGCATAAGAAATGAGTACGGCAATGTAGTGGAACGTAATACGCTGGAAAAGTTCTACCATGCCGATGCGTACCTCTTAGGTGTTGTAGAGGAAACGCTTGACGAAACGATGTACAACATCAGCAATCATACGGCGTCTAAGCCAGACTACAACGGCCTTCAACTCATTAACATCAAGGTTATCACCAATTACCTAAAACAACTGTTGAAGGCAGATATAGATAAAGCGCCATTCACCTTGGTTGGACTTGAGAAGAACGTCGTTGAAGACATTGTAGTGAAAATGGGTGATTCAGGTGAACAGTTCCTGTCAACCATTGGAGGTGTCATCGACCGTATCGACTATCTGTCGGCCGAATCGACACCACACATTAGAGTCCTCGACTACAAGACAGGAGGCGGAAGCATGAAGTATGCCCCTTCATCAGTGGCTGACATTTTCAATGACGCCAACATTGACTCCCATAGCAATTACTATCTTCAGACAATCCTTTATTCAAACATAGTCAGGCATTCACCGCAATATAATCCTCAGTCGTTGCCTGTGTCTCCGGGACTGATATTCATTCAGCGAAATCTCAAGGGGTCGCCTATCCTGCATTTTGACAAGAAGCCTATTGCCGACGTGCTTCCCCTTGAAGAAGAGTTTAATGAAAATCGCGACCGCCTTCTGTCAGACATTTTTAATCCTGCCCTTCCTTTTAAACCTACGGCTCACAGGAAGAGATGTGACAATTGCCTGTTCAGAAGTCTGTGTTACTGATTCACCGGCTTGCCCTTTTCGCCATATTCATAATACCACCAGTATGTCCCGTAGTATTGGTCAAAGACAGCCAGTCGGCGGGCATTCTGGTCTGGCTGCGATTCCTCGAGTTTCTGAAGGTCGTCGAAGTCGGTGTCCATCAACTGGTTGTGATACACTACATACGGCTTTGACCTCATTCTAGTGTACATTATCAATGCCTCACGGTAATGTAATGGCAAGCTGTCATTAATTGTGTATCTCTTAGAAAGTTCCTTGACAAATCCGTCAATATCCCTGTCTATCAACAGTCCGCAAAGAATGTAATCAGAAGTCGCTTTCGATTTGTAACCTGATTTCTCAAGTCCCTTGAGATATTCCTTGGCCTTCATGCCCTTGAAAGGTTTTGCCCCAAGAAACCGGTAAACGCTGTCAACAGGATACAACATCATGCGCGAGTTGACGTTACCCATAGGCAACATTGATTCAGAATTGCCTGTAACAGCATATTTGAACATCTCGTCTCCCAATCTCGACTCCCGCGCCAAGGCATAGCATCTTAACATTGTCAGTGAGGTGTCAACGGCAAGTGACTTCTTGCCCACTTCCGCAGCTTTGTCCCACATGTGTTCGTTCATCATCACTTCCATCTTCGCCCTGTAATGGAACGTGTCGTTGCCGCCAGAAATAAGGCCTGCCGACATAATCATTATTCCCAAAGCGAAAAGATTAACCCATACAAGTCTTGAAAACAATCCATGGGAGTTTATGTCGGCTTCATAGGCTGTTATCGACCGTACGGTAAAAATGCAAACCAACCATACTGCCAACACTGTAGGTGCAACCCATATCCATATGCCTAAAGTGAACTTCTGGTCTATGTCAGGACTCATGTCGGTCAATATGGTCAGCAGCAGTATCGAAGGCACATAGGTCATCCAGTGATACCGTTTGTTGACCTTGAAATACATGTTAACCAAGCGTTTGACCAGAAACAAGACTGTCGTGATGAGCAATGCCCCGACCATCGGTGAATAAACCGTCTGACCTTCACTTAGAACGTGCTGGACTACGGAGAGTTCGTATGACTGGCTGAAAAAGAGGTAGCAGAAGGTGAAGACAATAAAAGCGACAGCACAGGCTATCCTCATGATAGCTGTGCTGCCGTTGTCATATCGGTTGTTATAGTTCATTTCCTATACTAATTCTTCTTTAAGACTACTGCAGAACGTGCTGGCAGATAGAGCTTCAGCCACTCTTTGTGGTCCTTGACGTAAAGAGGGTCATAGTTAGTGAGGTGAACTACGCTGTCATCAGCAAGCCCGTTGCCTCCAAACTCCTTCGCGTCTGTATTCAGTACCACTTCGTAACTTCCTGTCGGAACAAGGAATCCGTAGTCGGTGAATGAACGTGATGGACTGAAATTGAACACAAAGACAAGGTCGCCACGGCTGAAGGCAAGCACCTGGTCGCCGTCGTTGTGCCATATCTCCTGAACAGGCTTGTTCTGGAAGTTGCGCACGCTCTTGATAACCTTTATCATTGCCTTGTCAAAGTCACCGAGATAGTGGTAGCAAAGTTCCTTGTTGTCAACGAGGTTCCACTGGCGGCGAGCATACTTGTAGCTCCATCCGTTGCCTTCGCGCGGGAAGTCTATCCACTCTGGATGGCCAAACTCGTTACCCATAAAGTTAAGGTATCCGCCGTTGATTGCCGATGCGGTGACCAGACGTATCATCTTGTGCAGGGCTATGCCACGATTAGCCATGAAGTTCTCGTCGCCCTTCTTGAAGTGCCAGTACATATCGGCGTCAATAAGTCGGAATATGATTGTCTTGTCGCCCACAAGTGCCTGGTCGTGGCTCTCGCAATAGCTGATGGTCTTCTCGTCGGCACGTCTGTTCTTCACTTCCCAGAATATTGAGCTCGGTTTCCAGTCCTCGTCCTTCAGTTCCTTAATGGTCTTTATCCAGTAGTCAGGGATGTTCATTGCCATGCGGTAGTCGAAGCCATATCCTCCGTCCTCAAATTTCGCTGCCAGTCCCGGCATTCCGCTCACTTCCTCGGCTATTGTTATGGCATTGGGATTCACCTCGTGAATGAGCTTGTTGGCAAGAGTAAGGTAGCAGATGGCATTGTCGTCCTGGTGTCCGTTAAAGTAGTCGCCGTAGCCGCAGAATGCCTCACCAAGTCCATGGCTGTAGTAGAGCATGGAGGTGACGCCGTCGAAGCGGAAACCGTCGAACTTGTATTCCTCAAGCCAGTACTTGCAGTTGGAGAGCAGGAAGTGAAGCACGTCGTCCTTGCCGTAGTCAAAGCAAAGGCTGTCCCAAGCCGGATGCTCGTGGCGTTCACCCGGATAGAAGAACTGGTTGGGGTCGCCGGCAAGGTTGCCAAGGCCTTCCACCTCGTTCTTCACCGCGTGTGAGTGTACGATGTCCATGATGACCGCTATGCCGTTCTTGTGTGCAGTGTCAATGAGTTCTTTCAATTCCTCCGGAGTTCCGAATCGGCTTGACGGAGCGAAGAAAGAGCTTACGTGATATCCGAAAGAACCGTAGTAAGGATGCTCCTGTATAGCCATTACCTGTATGCAGTTGTAGCCGTCCTCAATCACTCGTGGCAGCACGTTCTCGGTAAACTCCTTGTATGTTCCAACCTTCTCCGCGTCCTGTCCCATGCCAACGTGGCATTCATAGATGAGCAGCGGACTCTTGTTGGGCTTGAAGTTCTTTTTCTTAAACTCGTATGTTTTCTCTGGATTCCACACCTGTGCTGAGAATATCTTGGTAGTGTCGTCCTGAACCACACGTCGGCCCCAAGCCGGAATGCGTTCGCCTTCTCCACCGTTCCAGCGCACCTTCATCTTGTAGAGGTCGCCGTGCTTCATTGCCTTCGACGGCAGCTTCAGTTCCCAGTTTCCGGTTCCCTCAATTCTCTTGCACTTGTATTTCTCGTTTTCCGTCCAGTTGTTGAAATCGCCGATGAGATAAATCTCCGTGGCGTTGGGGGCCCACTCACGGAACACCCATCCGCGTGCAGTCTTGTGAAGTCCGAAATAAAGATGTCCGGATGCAAACTCCGACAGTTTCTTCTTTCCGTTTCGTGTCAACTGGCTCAGTTTCCATAGGGCGTGGTCATGTCGTCCTTTTATGGCAGCCTCATACGGCTCAAGCCATGAATCATTTCTCACGAGCCCAATATGTTCGGGTTCTTTCGGTTTTGCCGGAGCCTTGGCTTTTGTGCAGGCTCTCTTGCATGTTTTTTTCTCTGCCATACTTATACTTTTAGTTTTTAGTTCTTAACCTTGAATATAGCCTTTCTTATTCCTTCCTCCTCGCTGATGCATGGAGCATGTCCGTCCTGTGGGAAGAAGATGGCAAACATTCCCGGACGGCAAGTAACGTAGTCGTCAGCAGGAGTGTCAGGCAGCTTTGTTATATCCTTTTCTGCGTTGTATTCACCCTCTGGCAGGTAGCGTCGCGGCGTGTATCCGTATGTTTCGCTTCCTGAGAGAGGTATCTGTATGTCAAGCATTTCGTTGTGGGTTTCCATCACAGCTTCCTCTGCCGTCTTGCCTATGGCTGTTGTCAAGTTGAGGAACAAGTCTTTGCCCTTAATTTCATACTTGCCTTCTTTCATTGTGTCGAGATCGTGGTTTTTGAGAAATTCAACCACATCCGCGAAAAGCGGATTAAGCGCAACATAGCGCTCCAACATATCAAGTGTATCTACTATCATAATCTTTAATATTTAAATTATTCAATATTTCAATATTTCAATCCTACTTCCTGTCCACCTGTCTCCATCCACCTTGGTAAGTGCCGGTAGCGGTGACATTGCCGTTACGGTCTTTTTCCACAAAGCGTCCGTCACGTTTCCCATCTACGTAGGAGCCTTCGAAGCGTTTGCCATCCTTGTCCTCCTCGATAGCCGCTCCGTGACGCTTGTCGTTCTTGAACGAACCTTTGAACTTTGCTCCGTCGGCAAAGTGTATGATACATTCTCCATTGAGTTTCCCCTTGCTCCACTGGCCTTCATATACGTCACCGTTCTTCAGTGTCAGTTTTCCTTTTCCGTCCTGTCGGTCGCTTTTCCATTCGCCGACATACACGTCGCCCTTTTTCCAGGTTAGAGTCCCGTACCCGTGCTTGTCGCCTTCGAGAAACTGTCCTACGTATTTGTCGCCGTTGGCATATTTGAATATTCCTGATCCAGTACGTTCACCTTGCACATAGTCACCTTCGTAAACGTCTCCGCTCTTGAACTTGTATATTCCACGACCGTTTTGTATGTCGTCAACCCATTGTCCTACATACACGTCGCCGTCTGCGTATTTGAACGTGCCTTTTCCCGAGCGTTGGTTGTCTTTCCATTCGCCGTCGTAGCTTGACCCGTCGCCCCAGTCAAAATAGCCCTTGCCGTTTTTCCTGTCGTTTGCCCAGTAGCCTTTGTAGTAGGCTCCGCTGGCAAACGTGTATATCCCGTAGCCGTTGCGGTGGTCGAGCTTCCACTCTCCCTCATACTTGTCGCCGTTGTAGTAGTACATCGTGCCCTTGCCTTGCTGGTAATCCCTGTACCACAGCCCGTCATACTTGTTATTGTTGGCAAAGTAGTACGTCCCCTTGCCGTGTTGCTGGTCCTGAAACCACTGTCCTTCGTATTTCTCGCCGTCGAAGAAAGTGTAAACGCCTACACCTTGTCGCTTCCCCTTTTCGTACTGACCTTCATACCAGTTGCCGTTTTTCCAGATGGTCTTGCCTTTTCCGTGCGGCTTTCCTGCCACCATCTCACCGCTATAGTCCCCTCCGTCTTTAGTGACGCAGGTGCCCATAGTGATTTTCTGTGCAAGTGACGACATGGCAGGAGCCAGTGTCAGAAGTATAGATATAAATAAATGTTTCAAAATAATTGTTTTATTTGTTTGCATTGCCAAAGTTACGATATTATTTGCAAACTACCAAGCAATAAGCCAAATATCTTACATTTTTTAACGCAAAGAAACGATTATTTAGGCACGTTCTTACATACTTATGTAGTAAATTCATACCGACAGAAGTCTAATATACAGAAACAGCAAACAAATAATAATAGGTATGATACAAGATTTCTTTTTTGCAGCATGGCCTTTCGTGGCTTGCGCACTTATGGTGGCTTTCGTATGTGTCGGTATGAACAACGCAAGGAAGCTGAGGGAGAAGGGTGACGATGCCAATGCCCATCGCAAACTGGGGGCAGGGTTTTACACAGCCTCTGTGCTCATGTATGTAACGTCAATCATTATGCTGATGGACAAGGGGCACGGCAGTTCCGACTTTGTTGTCTGGATGAGCCTTGGTTCCATGTTCCTATGCCTTGGGGCGGTGGAGTTCAACAAGAAGACTTCCATGTAGTCCATCAACAAAGATACGCACCGCATTGTAAAGTTTTTACACTGCATTAGCCTTCGAGATGGTCTCGTTATGCCTTCGAGACCATCTCGAAGGCTTTGTAAATAATTGTCAAAAGTCACCAGAATGTCTATGTTGATAAAGGCATTTCTCCCCACTGACATCTGGCATCACTCGGGGATGTTCCTTGTAGCTTATAAAATAAATGCCAATGAGTCATAAAGACAGATTTTTTAGTATTTTTTTGGGTAATAACAAAAAATAAACTAACTTTGCATGAAATTTAAAGATTCTGATTATGACAACAAAAAAACAACTTTTGACTTTGGGCATGGCAATGCTATTCGCATTCATCTCCACTTCGTGTTCTGACGACAATGTGCCGGAATCGGCAATTGACACCAAACCTTGGCCATACGACGCGAACATGGACACCACTGTTTCGCCAGGCGACGACTTCTTCATGTACTGCAACGGCACCTGGTGGAAAAACTACGACCTTAACGGAAATGATTATTGGGGATTCTGTGCTTATGAGACCGGTGAATATATTGAGAATTATAAGAAAAAGATGAATTCGCCTGCACTGGATAAAATCAAAGAAGACATCCGCAATATAGATAACACCACCGACGCAGCCCTCGCCTCCATCGGCAAGGCACTGCAGATAACCGAAGGCATAGAGACCAATGAAGACGCTTGGAGAGCCATCGGAAAAGCCTTGAAGCAGGGCTACCAACCGTTTTTCAAGTTCACTCTCTTCCCTCGGTCCAGGGTGATAAAGGCTTGTCTTGGTAAGGCAGATGACGCGGATGACAATACGGGAAAGCAGGAGGACCCTTACTCGCTACGCTATCTATGCTCTCACCCCGAGCGTCTCGACGACTTCGTGCCACTTGCAACGATGAGGACACGGTCCACCGGCTACGCTATGCTCGACTGCATATTCAGCGAACTCGGCATACCGGAGTCGGAAGCTACGATAGACGAGGAAGTGTTGGATTGGTACAAACGGGTGCAGAAACTGTCGCCGGAGGAAATAAAGGAAAGGATACACAAATGCATAATGAGAGACATCTGATTTGCATCGAACAAGGACTTTGAAGAAAACAAGTCGCTGTATGGGATTCGTGGCACTATGGATGATGCCATGCAGAATTTTTATGATGTTCCGATGGCTTATATCCTGTCGCACGACTATATAGCCAGTCTCGATTTGCAGTCGGCAAAGGCTGAGATGACAGAGATATGCAAACAGCTTATCGACGTGCTGAAGAGGCGAGTGGATGCGCTCGACTGGATGAGCGAGCCTACAAAGGCACAGGCGAAGGAGAAACTCGACAAGATGATTCTCAACATCGGCTTTCCCGACAAATGGGTTGATGCGGCACTGCCACAACTCACAGGCTCGTCGCTCGTGGAGGACATGATGCAGATAAGAATTGCCTGGTTCGACGGTTTGAAATCATTGATAGGCAAGCAAATAGAAGAGGATGATAACTCATT
>JALFCG010000045.1 GCA_022771265.1 Prevotella sp. | reverse complement strand
TCGATTACACCAAGCAGGCAAGGCTCGGTAATCCTGAGGCTAAACGCAAGATGCTGCAAGTAAACTATTCGTGTATGCCTGCTGAGAACGGGAAGTTGAAGGGAACGAAAACTCCTTCAAACTCCGTGGGCATGGACATCGACTTTGCCAAGGATATGCCGAAAGAGGAGCTGGAGGAGGCTCTGAAACTGATGGTGAAGCGTGTGCTTCAGATGAAGGACGACATCGGACTGCTGATGCTCGAACGATCTGCCACAAAGGGGCTTCACATCGTTTTCAAGCGCATCGGTTGGCTCACTCAGGAGGAGAACCTCGAATGGGCGCAGAAGCTGCTGGGCGTGGAGTTCGACAAGGGCGCGAAAGACATAACGCGTGTGTTCTTCACGCCGACGGCGAGCGAAGAGGACTTGATTTATCTCTCAGATGACTTGTTTGTGAATGAGGCGTCGGATAGTGCCAGTGGTCATACTCCCTCCCCCCTCCGGGGGACTCCCCCTATCTTAGGGGGAGAGCAGGATAGTTCGTGCGCGGATAGCACCAGTGAGAATCCAAGCTCGGACCTTTTGCTTTACAACGGCCTCCCCTATTCCTCCATAATTACCGAATTCCTTCGCCAGTTTAATAACGGTCAGACACCAGTGGAGGGCAACCGCAACGTGATGACATTCGAGCTGGCTAAGGCACTTCGGAGCATCTGCGGCTACAACCTCGACTTCTTGAAAGAGGTGATTCCCCGATACGACAACTTCCCAGAAGACGAGTATGTACGAACGCTGCAAAGTGCGCTCGACGAACCACGGAAGGGAGTGAGCTATAAGCTGCAGAAGGTGCTGGAAGCACTCTATCGCAAAGAGAAGAAAACGGAAGGCAAAGTCGATTTCGAGACGGAGAACGAACTGCCGCCGGAAATGCCTCAACGCTTGCCTTATCCGCTTGGATTCCTCTCGTCGAAAGTGCCTGAGATGTACAGGGCGGCGGTCTGTGAAGCGGTGTTTGCTCCGCTCTCTACTTACGTCCACGGTGTTAAATTTCGCTACTGGGACGGCGTGGAGCACGAGCCGACGTTCATGTCGGTGCTCACCGCTCCGATGTCGATAGGTAAGGGCTGTGTTAGGAAGCCCATCAGCATTATCTTGGACGAACTGGTGAAGAAGGACGAGTCGAACCGTGCCCGAGAGTCGGAATGGAAACAGAAGAACCCTGCGTCGAAACAGAAGCGCGACCCACGACCGAGCGACATATGCGTTCAGGTGCTCATTGACAACCTCACCGACGCGGTGTTTAACCAGAGAGTGTATGATGCCGACAAGAACGGACAACGCTTCCTCTACACCAGTGTTGACGAGCTCGACACATTGAAAAAAATCACGTCGAGAGGAACGGCGAGCGAGGTGAGCGTGATAATCCGCAAGGCGTTCGACAACTCCAAGCATGGCCAGGAGCGTGTGGGAGCCGACTCGGTGACAGGCATTGCGCCATTGAGGTTCAACTTCAACGCCTCGACCACGAACCGCAACTTCCAGCAGTTCTTCGCCCGAGAGATGACCACGGGAACGGTGACGCGCCTGTCGCTTTCGACCATCATCAAGCCGAGCGACGCTAAGCGACCTGTGTTTAAGGAGTACGACGCCAACTATCGCGAGGAGGTGAGGAAGGTGACGCAAAAGCTCTCGATGCTGTCGGGCGAGATTTCCTGTCCGAAATGCAACAAGTTTGCCGAGCAGCTCTGCGACGAGAACGAGCAGCTTGCCTCGCTCTATGGCTCCGAGCCATATCTTGTGTTGAGCTACAGGGCAACGGTGATAGCATGGCTGAAGGGCATGATGCTCTACGTGATGAACGGCGAGAAGTGGACGAAGGACATCGAGAACTACATGGAGTGGTCGTTGCGCTACGACCTTTGGGTGAAGATGCACGTGATAGGAAAAATGCTCGACGCTGCTTTCGACGAGGAAGACAATGCAACGTCACGTCGTGGACCGATGAACATGCTGACGCTGCTGAACGATGAGTTTACGATAGAGGACTTGATTCTCGTGCGCAAGAAGCTCGGGAAGCCGGTTGAAATGTCAGCTGTTAAACAGCAACTTCAAACATGGAGATCGAGGAAACTCATTGACTTTGATAATTTTGAAACGGTTATCAAAAAAATAAAAAAGAACATTTGATAACTTCATTATTACATTATTACAGTATTACAGTTTATTTTTAAGCCATACAATTATGAAAATGACATTAATAAGAAAGGTGTTCGCCCAGGACAGGACTCTCGGCGAACTGCATTTGGAAGGAACAGGTTACTTCTGCGATACGCTCGAGCCGCACTGCATCGACTGGAGCAAGGAAAAGAAGGTGGCGGGCAAGACCGCCATACCTGAAGGACGATACAAGGTGAAGGTCGGGTGGTCGCCAAGGGCAGGCAAGAACGTGCCGTGGCTGAAGAACGTGCCGCACTTCAAGGACATTCAAATCCACACGGGCAACATTCCGGGGCATACACGCGGCTGCATCCTTGTGGGCTCTGCGGAAAATGACAGGCTCGTTGACTCGCGCTTGGTATTCGGCTATCTGATGAAGAAACTCGCCTGCGAGAAAGACATCGAGATTGCGGTTACTCACGAGACGCGGTCGGATTATTTGGGTGAAGAACTTGAAAAATTCCTCTGACGATGGGCAATCAAAGTATTTCGGAACTGTTGGCTACCGCCAAGCTCCACCTGCTGACCGTCGCACAGGAACTGGAGAAGAACGGCATCGACCTCTACAAGGTGAAGTTTGAGAGGGACGATGACGAGCACGTCAACCGGTGTCTGCTCACGTGGGGCAAGGACATTGAGGCGAAAATTTGATATACATTTACAAAAAGACGCGCGGCGGATTACTATCCGTCACGCGTCTTGGAAAATATAAAATTGGTTAAGGTTATTACTTGTTAGACTCGCCCTCCCTCCTGTTTACTATACGGGGAACGAAAAAAAAAGACTAAAACAACGACTAGTACACGACTAATAACGACTAGTAAATGACTAGTCGGAGGCTTCTAGTCGTAAAAGTAGTCATTTTCCGATAGTTTAGTCGAACTATTAGTCGAAGTATAAGACGAAAAGAAACAGAATATGATATTCGGAAAGAAAATAAGAGAGCTCAGAGATGAGCAAGGAGTGCTACAACGACAGTTGGCGGCACTATTAGAGATTGACACACCAATGTTTAGCAAAATTGAGCGAGGTGACAGACGGGCAAAGCGCGAACATTTAATAAAGCTTGCATAATACTTACATCAGGACGAGAAGGAAATGCTGACGTTGTGGTTAGCAGATAAAGTTCTTGATGCAGTTGGCGATGATGAACTTAGTTATGATGCAATAACAGTTGCACAAGAACAGATTCAAAAGGGTCATAGGGTCAGGCATGAAGTGACCTGTCCCTGTGATTCGTGATTGCCCCTTACAAACAAACCGCTTCCCTTTGATATCAATTTTGACCAACAGTCGAGTAGTTTATCACCTTGAAGGTGTACTCCACGGCATTTGCCTGGAGTAACACCTACAAGGCGACAATTAAAAGGATACTATTTCTGTTCACACGCATGATTACTGGAATTGAAAGCCGTCTAGGCAGAACCACGAAGGAGTTCTCATATTTCCATACTGGTCTTTGTCGGACGAGTCGAGATAGAAAACGACTTTATCAACTGGACCTAATGCCTTAAGTTCCATTTTTCTCCAATCAGTCACAATATAGTCCCAATCGGGGTTTTGTGGGTTGTGTCCGTACATACACGCCAGGTCAAAACTTACCGTTCCTGTTTTCGTGCCATTATTGTAACCAACCGCCGTAATGGTAAAATAGTCTTCATCGCCAAATTCTTTTACGCCGCCTTCCACATAGGTGTACCATACGCCCTTGGGAGCGCTCGGCACATTGGGATTAGCGACAGGCCTTGCCGTTGTCCCATAACTATCTCCATAATACATGCAGAGATAATTCCAAGTCGTATTCGCGACAAGAACGTAATCAATCACCTTAGGAGTTTCCAATGTAAAGAACGCATCGTCGCCGTTGACGTGGCAAACGAGGTAAGTACCTGTCTGATTGGGCTTTGTTGACCATACGCTGTAACGCACGGAGTCCATCGACACCTCGTCGTTGTTCCATACGAACGAGCGGTTGGAGCGGTTGGAGTAGCAGAAGCCTCCCGAGAGTTGTTTGCCCGACTTCACGGTGTTGAACTTCATTCCAGAAGCCGTAAAGCCTCCATCAGGTATGACATGAGAGAATCGCTCGTTAATCTCAAGTTCAGAGAAAGTAACATTGTTTGCATGCGGGACGAGCAATTCGTCTTCGTCACTGCAAGAAGTTACTATCATTGCCATAAAAGCCAAGAATAATATCAATTTCTTTTCCATAATACTCATTTTTTTATTTTAGACCCGGATTCTGTTCAACTGTATTCGTGTGCGCCTTAATTTCATCATCAGGAATTGGCCAACAGTATTGATTAGAGCTGATATTTATTTCCGGCTTTAACGTAAATATCCAAGGTTTGCCATTATGCTCGAAACGGAGTGACGCGAACCATGGGGTCTCGTTCTCCATAAACAGTGTGACCACATATTCCTTGTATATAGCGTCCATCAATTCGTCGTGAGTCGTGATGCCGGTGATTGGCTCCAAAACGGGGTTGACATACAGTGCACGCATCTCATTTATCGGAGCAAGAGCGCCTTGAATATCTGAAGGGTTGGTACGTGCAAGCAGTTCTGCCTTCATGAGATATAGTTCTACATAGCGCATCGGATAAGTGGCATACATGTCATTAAGTCCATAATACCTTCCTCTGTGATAGAGTTTTGTCATCACGTTGTCTTTTGTTGTATAGTCTCTTGCCTGTGGAGCCTTGGCAGTGCCAAAGGTCAGAGGATAACGTGCGTCGTTCTCAATCCAATCAATAGCAGTCTCATGGAAATCGTCATAATAGTAAAGAGCATAGGCGTAAATGAACTCACAATAGCCTATGGCATAGTTTTCTTCCTGGTCGCCAAGGTAATGTGAAAAAGAATTTTCTTTTGAATCCCATCCGTTTTCATAAAGGTCAGACACATCAGTCTCCATGTCCCAACCACTTGCCTTGTCAGACAACAATTCATTTACAATAGCCAACGCCGCCGCATAATCACCATCCCAACCACGTACAAGCAACAGCTTGGCATGCATTGCCTTTGCAAATTGCTTATTGACATGATGAGCGTCAGAATAATCGGGAGCATTTTCCTCGGCATACTTCAAGTCGTCAAGAATCTTTTCGTAGCTCTCGCCGACAGAGAGTCTGCCCAAATGCAGGTTTGAGAGTTCTGACACTTGGTCGCGGTATATTATGCCATAAGGCGAGTCTGCCTTGTCAAACCAGTGACCGAAAAACCATAGCAACTGCAGGTTCATATATCCTCTCATGCCTCTTGCTTCTCCTATGTATTCTTTCTTCAACTCCAAGGAAGGGAATTTTGAATCGTCAACTTTTTCTATGCCGTTTATCGCAAAATTACAAGCATCTATGACATGGTAGAGTTCCTGCCATATTGCCGACACTACATAATTATTGCTTGTTTGGGTATAACCCATATCGTACATTTCGTCAACATAATCCCAAAATCCTGCCATGCAATGTAGCGAGCCATAAATGTAGCCTCCCAAGGATGTACATTCTTCATACTCGCCGTATATTCCATTTACGGCATTTTTGGCTGTCGGCTCATTGGTTATCGCATAATCCGTCGTGTATGAGTATTTTGGCGTTTCAGTCAAATAATCATCACATGAGCTCAATGTGACTAACCCTATAGCCAATATTATTAAGAAAAACTTCTTCATATTAGTCATGTTTATTTTATTGTGAATCTTAAGCCGAAATTGTATGTTTTGGCTACAGGATAAGAACTATAGTCTGTTCCATATCCATATAATGCCGAATATTCTGACGAGAAGTTTCCTTGTGGATCCATTCCCGGATATTTTGTTACAGTGAACAAGTTAGTTGCTTGGAATGTCAACTCTATTCCATCAATTACACTCCTTCTAAACCACTCTGCAGGAAGTTTATACGCAACATTCAGCGCATTCAAGCGTAGATATGAGGCGTTGTGAAGCCATTTGTTAGTAAATACGCTATTCTGACCTATACCATAGTGGGTTGCCACCGGATATGATGCACCAGGTCCAACCATTGTCCAACTGTCATTTACCAATGTGAGGGTATTGTAAACATCGGTGCGTCCAAACGTATATGACTCATCCAGCCAATATCTCTTGCCTCCGATAGAGTATGTGAAGTTCAGGTTCAACATCAAGCCTTTCCAATAGAACGTGGTTCCAAATCCACCAAACACGTCGGGATTGCTGTCACCCAAATACGTGCGGTCGCCGTCTGCCGTAATCTTTCCATCGCCATCAAGGTCAACGACGTAAATATCTCCTGCACCTTCGGAGAATGAAGACACACGATAATTCTGCTGTTTTCCCGTTGCAGGATCTATTGGCTTTATCGCCCATACCTCCTCTGCATTCTCAAACAATCGTCCTGCTTCCACATATCCGTAGAACCTGCCCAGTTCTCCACCTTCTTCCAACTTGAACTTGTCAGCCGTTGACCCTCCAATATAAGTTTCTACACCATTGAGTTTTTCCAACACTCCTTTATTGTGAGACGCGTTGAAATTCAACTGCCATGTAAAGTCTTTGTTCTTAATCACATCTGCTGTAATGTCAAACTCGACACCCGTATTACTTATTGCACCGACGTTCTGTGGTATTGAAGCAAATCCTGAAGATATTGGAACAGGACGGACATTTATCAGATTGTCAACATACTTCCTGTACCATCCAAACGAACCTCTGATGCGGTCGTTAAGGAAGCCATAGTCAATGGCAATGTCAGTCTGTGTTTGCGACTCCCATTCCAATGTGTTATTGCCAAGGGAAGAGGGGAACATGCCTGGCTCGCCTTCATAGACGTTTGTTCCTACATAACCGATGTAGTCATAATAGCCCAGATTCTGCGAACCGGTCAAACCACAAGATATTCGCAATTTCAAATAGCTTACAACGTCCTTGACAGGCTTCATAAACCCTTCTTCTGTAATAATCCACGCTGCAGCCGCAGAAGGGAAATAGCCCCAACGGCTGTCCTTTCCGAAGCGTGAAGAGCCGTCGGCACGGAACGTTCCTGTAAACAGGTAGCGGTTATTATATTTGTACTGCAATCTCGCGAATAGAGAAACAAGAGACGCTGAGTTCTTGTCACTGTCAATATCGCTTTTCTCTGCGGCACTTCCCAGGTTTGTCAGAACATCATCGTCAGGATAATTCATTCCTGTAGCTGTCATAAACTCGGTAGAAGTCCTTTCAACCGAATGACCGACGAGCGCTGTCAGGTCATGCTTT
>JALFCG010000118.1 GCA_022771265.1 Prevotella sp. | reverse complement strand
ATTCTGTTCTCTATGGACCCCACTGCACCTAATAAGCTTGAGGATGGCTCGTACAATCCAAATGCGTCGTTCTCGTCAAATGTCTCAAATCCCAATCTTATGCTTGGTCAGGAGACTGGTACTTATGCAGAGACTCTTGATGCAGAAATGATGAGAAGCATGACAAACGTGGAGGGAGAGCTGAAACTGCCTTTTGATCTCACTTTGCGTTCAATCTTCGGATTTGACTATATGAACAACAATACTCGTGAGTTCTGGGCTCCTTTGAGTGTCAATGGTAGTTCTATGAATGGTATGGGACAGCGATGGAATTATACCAATAAGACCATGACGTCATCAACTACCCTTAACTATGCAAAGACATTCGGCGAGCATAATGTATCGGCATTCGTAGGATTTGAAGCTGAAAAGCGTAACGTCTTCTACATGACCGCACAATCTCAGAATTATGCGACTGACAAGTTGCCTGAATTGTCAAACGGACAGTCGGTTGACGGTGGCAGCAGCTCATCTGATGCCAACATGATGTCGTGGTTGGGCAGTGTAAATTACAACTATGCGAACAAGTATTATTTATCAGCAAGTTTCCGCCGCGACGGTTCTTCACGTCTTTCTTCTGACAACCGTTGGTCAGACTTCTTCTCTGTTTCAGGCGCATGGCGCATCAGCGGAGAGAAGTTCCTCGAGAACAACAGGCTCTTCAGTGACTTGAAGCTCCGTGTATCATACGGAACAAACGGCAACCTGCCTACGAGCTATTATGGATATATGGGAACATATTCCACAACAGGCGGTTATGGTGCAGCCCCTGGTATCTATTGGAGCAACATCAGCAATGATAAGCTCGGTTGGGAAAAATCATATAATTTCAATGTCGGACTTGACTGGACATTGTATAATCGTGTGACCTTGACCGTAGATTATTACAACAAGCTGACTAAAGATTTGCTTTTCCTTATGCCAGTGTCATACGTAACAGGTTTTGACAGTTATTGGAACAATATCGGCGAGTTGAAGAATCAGGGACTTGAGTTCTCTGTCAGCTCACGTAATATTGTGACTAAGGATTTCACATGGACAACAGACTTTAATATAACCAAGCAGTCAATAAAGGTTAACAAGTTGCCTAACGGTGATGATGTCCAGTATGGTGACGGAAATATGTACCTTCTTCGCGAGGGCGAATCGATGCATACTTTCTACTTGCCAGAGGCAAAAGGTGTAAATCCAGAAACTGGATTGATGGAATTCTGGATTGACCCTGAAGACCACGAAAAGGGAGTTACTGAATATTGGAGCAAGGCTGGCAGTACGATTGTTGGTAAGGGTGTTCCTGATTGGATTGGCGGTATTACCAACTCGTTCAGATACAAGGATTTCGACCTATCGTTTATGATTTCATACCAGTTTGGTGCCGACCTGTTCGACTATCCAGGCTACTTCCTTAAGTATTGTGACGGTGTGCGTGTGGGCAGTTTCAATGTTCAGAAGGCAGTTGCCGGTAACTATTGGCAGAAGCCAGGTGACGTATGTGAGTACCCACGTCCAATATATGGTAATCCCTATCGTTCAGACAAGTTCTCCTCACGCGAGATTATCTCTACCGACAATATCCGTGTTCGCGACATAACAATAGGATGGAATCTGCCATACTTCAAGAGGTATATAAATAACTTGCGAGTATATTTCCGTGCCACCAACCCATTCCTCATATATAATGCAGCGGATGATATCGACCCGGATGTTGACATTAATGGTTATCGTCAGACCGACACTCCGGCACTCCGTCAATACACATTCGGTCTTAACTTGACATTCTAAACTCAACAAAATTGACAAAAATGAAAAAGACATATATATCACTTGCTTTGGCGGCAAGCCTCGCTTTAACATCATGTAGCGACTTCCTTGACAAGGAACCATCGACCTCACTTCCCAGCGGCAGTGCAATCACTACCGTTACGGATTTGGAAAATGCGATTAACGGTATATGTTACATTCTTATTGAGAATGGACGTATGGGATACGCTTCTGAATTCGGGTTGTACGGCGACTTAAGATGTAACGACTTCACCATAATCAAAAGCAACGGCCAGACAGATGCTATCAGTGCTTACGTCAACACTGGCACCGACTATCCTTCAAACGATGCATACAACACTTTCTATATGGCTCTTGCAAACGTGAATAACGCTCTCGAAAGTATTGAAAACGGCAAGGTAGAAGGTGATGAGGCTGAGGTGAACAACTACAAGGGACAGTTGCTTGCTTGGCGTGGACTGATGCACTTCGACCTTGCACGCATCTTCTGTAAGATACCTTCAACTGTAGCTGACCCATCGAAGGAATTGGGTCTTGTGATTTCAGACAAGGTGTTCCCTATTGACTACAAGGGACTTCGCACCGACCTGAAGTCAACATACGATTTCATCATTGCTCAGTTTACAGAAGCCATTCCTCTTATCGACAGCGACAATGGTGTAGGATATATCAATAAGGCAACAGCCCAGGCTTTGCGTGCACGTGCATATCTTTACAATGGAGAATACCAGAAGGCTCTTGCCGATGCCAATGAAGTTATCAACAATAGCGGTTTCAGTCTGTTGGAAATTGACAACTACGTGTCATCATGGAGCAAGGAAGGTCAGGACGAAAGTATTTTCGAGTTGACCGTGAGCGACAAGTACAACGCACAGCGCTATGGCCTTGGCTATTATACCGATGCTTCCGGTTATGCAGAATGTGGTTTTAATACCGATGCATATCTATACAAGTATCTCGCTTCCAATCCCAAAGATGTACGTTCAGGACTTATCAAGGACCAGACAGCCGAGAAGAGTGCAGGATATTATCCCAATAAATACCCTGGACGCGATGGTAACATCTATCTGAACAACCCGAAAATTGTGCGTCTCTCTGAAATGTATCTTATAGCAGCCGAGGCTCAATGGCGCCTTGACAATGCAGCAACAGCATCAGCTTCTATAGATGTTAAAGCTACAAGCGCAAAAGCTGCTGAATACATAAACGCAATCAATGAGAAGCGAATCACTGATTATGAGGCATTGGGTGAGGTTTCACTCTCTGATATTCTCCATGCATGGGAGATTGAGATGTTCCTTGAGAATCAGATAACATACGCATACTGGAGAAACAAGCAAAGTGTAACAAGCCGCACTTCACAGGAAATAAAGTATGATGACTATCGTGTACTTCAGCCTATTCCTCAAGCAGAAATAGACTATAACAAGGATCTCCAGCAGAACGATGGTTATTAATTGTAAATAGATTCTTTGGATTTTCCTTTTATAGGAATTCTTTATTATAAAAGGTGCAGCCCCTTGGTTAACGAGGCTGCACCTTTTATATATTAATACAACATCCCGAGCAACCATAGCGGAATTCTGGCTCCGCGGCCTATTTCCGTATCGTCAACAGCAAGATAACTGTCGGGAATGTCTTTGATTTGGGTAAAACCTTTACCTTTGCCGCCTATTTCAAACAGATATTTATCATCAACCAAAAAATCACCAGTCTTGGGGTAGCACAGTTCGTGAGACTGCGACACTTGGTTCATGAAAAACGTCTCCCGCACATTTCCAATGCCCATAGCATCTTCAAACCATGGTTGCGGTCGGTTTCCAATTCATGATAAAGTTGCGACATATTGGGCAGTTGTGGCACGCAGCCCGCTAAAACCATGAGCATTTTCTTTGTCTTGCGTATTGTTGAGAGAGTCACCTCGTCTATTTGGGGATAGTCATTCTCAATAACTTGGTTGACCGTTGCCAACAGGCGACTGGCAAGTCCATGTCTTACAGACTTGTAGAATGGGTAGTAGCCTTCTCGCAGATATTTGTTAAAACAAGCGAGCACATTAGTTTTTGAATTGATGTCAATGGCAATTTCTATATGATGAGCCAACAAATCTTCAAGTGTATATTTGTCATACTTGACCACACCCTCGAATTCCAAATACTCCCTAAACGACATACCTCTCAACTCATACATAGCCTGCCTGCGCGAAAGGTCGCCCTCGTGGGCATCTATTTCGAGCATTGACGAACCTGTGTAAACGATATACATTCCTGGCGCCACAGCGGTTTCTACGAATAACAATAATAATAGGTGTAGCCAAATCTGACTACACCTATTTTTTTATTCCATACATTCCAATCCTTTTTTGACGATTTCGCTTTCCTCGTTGATGATGGCGAAATACTCGCTCATGTCCCATAGGTCACGTGCTACGAGAGCTTTCAGCTGTAGCTTGAGACGTGGTGTTGCCTTCACCATTTCGGCATCATCCTTTGGCTTAATGTTTTGTTTTGCTGCCTCGGCAACCATTTTGTCAATCTCTTCCTGTGGGAACTCATAGCCGCGTTTGAACTGTTCGAAACTTTGGTACCGCTTCTGTAGTTCCTTGCGGTGGGCATCGACATACTTAAGGTTGGTGTTGATGATTAGGCTGCGGGCGGAAAGCTGGCGATGGAAATTGGTGTAGGCGAGAGTGTCGAGAGGCACGAAATGGTCGGGCATGATGCCTCCGCCGCCATATACAGTGCGATGCTTGCGTAGCGTGTAACACTTCAGCGAATCAGCGAAATGTATGCTGTCGGCATTGGTAAGTTCGCCATGCTTCAAACGGTTATAAACGTCCATGGCATAGTCGTCAGCCTTGCCTTTTTCGTAAGGCTTTTGTATGCAACGGCCTGAAGGCGTATAATAGTGAGCTATCGTAAGGCGTATCATCGAGCCGTCAGGGAGGTCGATGGGACGCTGCACAAGTCCCTTGCCGAAGGTGCGCCGTCCTACAACGATGCCACGATCCTGGTCTTGTACTGCACCTGTCACGATTTCAGCTGCCGACGCTGTATATTCATCTACGAGTACTACGATGTTTCCTTCCTGGAACATTCCGTCGCCTTTTGCATGATATTCCATTCTTGGCACTCGCCGTCCTGTAGTGTAAACGATGAGGTCGTTTTTGGGAAGCAGTTCGTTGGCGACATCCACAGCTGCCTGCAGATAACCTCCTCCATTGCTCTGCAAGTCGAGAATGAGGGCGCGCATACCCTGTTCCTTCAATTTGGCAAGGCTTTCGACAAACTCTTCATGTGTTGTAGCTCCAAAGCTGCCGATGCGAATATATCCGATGGAAGGCCTAATCATATAGGTCGCGTCGATGGTGTTGACAGGAATCTTGTCGCGTGTCACCTTGAAAACAAGTTTATCGCTTATTCCACGTCTTACGACTCCGAGCAACACCTTTGTGCCTTTTGGTCCGCGCAACCGTCTCATTATTTCCTCCTTTGCCATTTTCACTCCAGCAATAGCGGAGTCGTTGACACTGACGATGCGGTCGCCAGCGACGATGCCTGCCTTTTCCGACGGTCCGCCGGTGACGGGTTGGATGACGAGAAGTGTGTCGTCAATCATGTTAAACTGCACCCCAATGCCTTCAAAGTTGCCGGCAAGGGGTTCGTTCATTGCTTTCACCTCCTTTGGTGTGGAATATGAGGAGTGAGGGTCAAGTTTTTCGAGCATTCCTCTTATACCGTCCTCGACGAGCTTTTTCTCATCCACACTGTCAACGTATAGGCTCTTTATGGCGAGTTCCGCTATCTGCAGTTTGCGCAGCGGACTTTCATGGCTCATGTCTATTTGTAATTGTGCGGTGGCGTTGAGAGCCGTAACAAGTGCCAGCGCAATTATTATATGTTTTTTCATTCTTCACTCTTCATTTTCCGCCCTGTCCTCTTCAATGACGAGGTTGTCGATGATGAAGTTCTGGCGTTCCATAGTGTTTTTGCCCATGTAGTATTCGAGCAGTTTCTGCACCTGGTCGGTTTTGTGGAGAGTCACCTGTTCAAGACGCATGTCTGGACCGATGAAGTTGGCAAACTCTTCAGGCGAGATTTCACCGAGACCTTTGAATCGCGTTATCTCCGGTTCAGGTCCGAGTTGTTCTATAGCTTTCATTCGTTCCTCCTCACTGTAACAGTATCGTGTGACGAAATCGCTCTTTTTCTTATCCTTATCCTTGGCCTGTGCCTCAGCCACTATTGACTTGTTCTTAATTTTTGTTTTTTTGTTCCTCACGCGGAATAACGGTGTCTGCAGTACATAGACATGTCCCTTCTTTATAAGTTCTGGGAAGAACTGCAGGAAGAAGGTGATGATGAGCAGTCGGATGTGCATTCCGTCAACATCGGCATCCGTGGCGACGATCACCTTGTTATAACGCAGGGTGTCGAGTCCGTCCTCAATGTCGAGCGCTGCCTGCAGAAGGTTGAACTCCTCGTTCTCATAAACCACTTTCTTTGTCAGCCCAAACGTGTTGAGGGGTTTTCCACGAAGCGAGAACACTGCCTGAGTGTTTACATCACGGCTTTTGGTGATGCTTCCGCTGGCGGAGTCACCCTCAGTGATGAAGATGGAACTTTCCTCCTTGCGCTCGTTCTTGACATCGCTGAAGTGTATGCGGCAATCGCGCAGCTTACGGTTGTGGAGATTGGCTTTCTTTGCCCTTTCCCTTGCGAGTTTCGTCACTCCTGCCATTGCCTTTCTTTCCTTCTCGCTCTCCTGAATCTTCTGTAGCATCACGTCAGCCACATCCTGGTTTTTGTGGAGATAGTTGTCAACCTCAGTTTTTATGAAGTCGCCGACATATTTGTTGATGCTCACTCCGCCATTGGGAGTCATGGTGAGAGACCCGAGCTTTATTTTTGTCTGACTCTCAAACATTGGCTCTTCCACGTTGACGGCGATGGCTGCGACAAGTCCGTTGCGTATGTCGGTGTATTCGAAATTCTTGTTGAAGAACTCCTTAATCGTCTTTGCTATGTGTTCCTTGAACGCACTTTGGTGAGTACCGCCCTGTGTGGTGTGCTGACCGTTGACAAAGGAATGGTATTCCTCGCCATATTGGTTGGCATGGGTGAAGGCTATCTCTATGTCTTCTCCCTTTAGGTGGATGATTGGGTACAAGCCGTCACCGGTCATAGTGTCGTTGAGCAGGTCCTTGAGTCCGTTGCGGCTGAGTATTCGCCTTCCGTTATACATGATGGCAAGCCCCGTATTAAGATAAGTGTAGTTGCGGAGCATTGTCTCTATGATGTCGTCGTGGAACTGGTAGTTAAGGAAGAGTGACGCATCAGGCTCAAAGAAGATGTATGTGCCGTTCTCATCGTCGGTAGGTTCAGTAACGTCGGATGTCATCTGCCCTTTTTCGAACGTTGCCTTGCGTACCATACCGTCACGATAGGAACGTACTTCGAAATGTGAACTCAACGCATTGACGGCTTTCACGCCGACACCATTAAGTCCGACACTTTTCTTAAACGCCTTCGAGTCGTACTTTCCTCCGGTGTTCAGCACGCTCACCGCCTCTATCATCTTTCCCTGCGGAATGCCTCGACCATAGTCGCGCACTGAGACGCGCAACTGTTCGTCAAGAGTTATTTCAATGCGGTCGCCAGCGTGCATTTTGAATTCGTCGATGGAGTTGTCGATAACTTCCTTAAGCAGCACATATATACCGTCTTCAGGAAGTTGCCCGTCGCCCAATCGACCGATATACATTCCCGGTCGAGTGCGCACATGCTCCATGTCAGAAAGGTGGCGTATGTTGTCATCGGTATATTCTACCGTAGGCTGTTGTTGCGATTGAAGTATTTCGTTGTCCATATCAGTAATTATATCTTCTTCACATAGCAGCGGCGACGCTTGTGGTTTTCAGGTTTCAATGGTCCCCACTGGCTTTGCACGTTGTCGTTGCTTTCCATCTCCACCTGGCTTTCTCCCCATTTGTATCCATATTTCTGATACCAAGGGATGAGGTCGGCAAACATCAGAGCATTGGCTCCTTTTGCCCGATATTCAGGTAGTACGCCCATAAGGAGCAAGTCAACGCCTTCGGTCTTTTGGCATTTCAGCGCACGTAACACATGCCACCAGCCGAATGGGAACAGCCTGCCGTTACGGCACTTCTGGAATGCACGTGACAGAGAAGGAATAGTTATTCCTACACCGACCACTTTCTTGTCGTCAGTGTTCCAATCCTCGATGAGCGTGATGAGGTTGAGGTCAGCCATCGGCAGATACATCTTGACGTAGTGGTCAATCTGTTTCTGCGAGAGTTCTGAATAGCCATAGAGGTCCTTGAAGGTGTCGTTGATGATGGAGAATATTTTTTGTCCGTAACCTTCCTTGAACACTTCACGTCGCGTAAGCTTCTTCACATGGAGGTTATAGCGTTTTTCTATCATCTGTGCAATCTTAGTGTATTTCTCGGGAACAGTCTCCGGTACGTACATCTTGAATTCCACATAGTCGTTGTCCTTTTCCCATCCTCCGATTTTCTCGATGTGTTCCGGATAATAGGAGTAGTTATAGATGGTGGCTTGGGTTCCGAGTTGGTCGAAGCCCCACGTTAACATTCCTTCAGGGTCCATGTCGGTAAAACCAAGCGGTCCGACCACTTCCTTCATTCCTCTCTGTTGTCCCCATTCCTCTACTGCCTTGAGCAATGCCTTTGAAACCTCAATGTCGTCTATGAAGTCAATCCAACCGAATCTCACTCGGCTTTGTTCCCACCGTTTGTTTGCCTTGTTGTTGATGATTGCAGCTACACGACCAGCTACTTTCCCGTCCTTATAGGCAAGGAAATACTGCGCCTCGCAGAAGTCGAATGCAGGATTTTTGTCCGGCGAGAGCGTGTTGATTTCGTCGCTATGCAGATTGGGCACGTCGTATTCATTTCCACGATAGAGGTCATAGTGGAACTGTATGAACTGTTCCAACCCTCTTTTGTCGTTGACCTTTACTATTGTTACGTCTGACATAATTATGATTATTTATTATCTTGATTGAGTACTGATGTACGGTGCAAAGATAACTATAAAAGCTGTGATTACAAAATCATTGACGCGTTTTTTTATGTTTTTCACGGCTTTTTCGTCGTTTTCTTGCAAATAAACAGCTTGTGCAGGCCGTCGGAATCGGTAGAGGCAAAGATGTACGTGTCGCCCCCGTCCTTCAATTTCAGCCGTTTCCGCAGGTCCGATGCCGACAACGGGAAGTTGCGAACTGCAATGTTGGCTCTATTCACATCGATGAGTGCTGCTTTCATCTCGCGTTTGTTCATCGTCGTTGTTGACTGTATCTCAAACGAACGCCCTGGGAAATCGTCAATCGGGCAGTCGGAAAGGAACAGGTGACTGTTATGTGCAATCTGTCTCAATTCAAACCGTTTGCATATTTCGTCGAAACATCCTGCCTTCATGACTGAGGCGTTTGGCTCGTAAAGGAAACGTTGTGCTCCCTTGACTTCTTCAGCTTCACTTGCTTGCGAATGCCGGGAAGGATTATTTAATGGTGAACCGACAAAGTAGGTGAATAGGGAATAGTCATCTTTCTTTATGTCCACACATGTCAGTTTCAGTCCATTCTGCTCATCGTGCTTCATGACCACAAGGAGTTCCTTGCATTCATTTTCCACCGAGACTATATGCACTTCACTCACACAGGTCTTGCCCAAGTCTGCAACCGCCTTGCGCCAGTCGAGCATTGGCGAAAGTTTCACAATGACCATGTCGGCTTTGGCGAGCAGCAATGGCTTTAGTTTTGTCACATCGGGCGTACAGTCGCTGATAGCGAAAGTGCGTGAGCCATTGGTGTCGCGACGGGCAGGGTCAAGGAAGATGACGTTTGCATGACTCATATTATGAAGAAAGTCCTCTGCCTCAGCACACACCACTTCAGCATGGTTCAACCCAAGAAGACTGAAGTTATGGCGGGCGATGCCGCACAAGTGGCTTTGGCGTTCGACATATAGGGCTTTGTCAAAACGTCGGGCGATGAATGAGAAATCGACACCTAAGCCACCCGTTAGGTCAACGAAGCTTGACTTTTGGCAGAAAAGCGATGACACTTGTTCCACCAACTGCTCCTTGTAACGGGCTGTCGGCTCGCTGGAACACTGTTCCATCGAGAGATGAGGCGGAAAGACAATGCCGTCGATAACTCCCCACGAAGGCAGCTTCTGACGCGCTGTCTGTCTGCCCTTTATCTGGTTGAGGGCGAACGGAAGGTCAATATTCTCCGCCCCATGGGCTTTCAATGCAAGTTCCTTTACGTCGCAGTTGGCGTAAAGCCTTATGAAATCACTTGTCGCTTGGTTCATTTCCTCACAGTCTCCATGTCAGACCCATACTAACCTCATAAGTCTTTGCCTTTACGTTGTCGTGATATTTATAGAATGTGTCGCGATAGTAATAAGTGCCGGAAAGGTTCAGAGCAACCTTCTCGCCCAGCATCAGCAACAAGCGCGGATTGACAACGACGAGAGTGGCGTTGCCAGTGTCGCCCTGCGCGTTGAGATATAGGGGGTCGATGGTCGAAAGGTCTTTGCCTTCATAGCCTTTCCATGTGTAAATGCGGTAGTAGTGGGCATTAAGGTAAAGGCATCCGAAGCGTCCGAAGTCAAGAATCGTGTTCGTCTTTGCACTGAATCCGCTACCAAGGTTGTAGTCGCGGTCGATGACGTTGTAGTAGTCACTGAGCGAACCACCAAGAAGTATTCCGCTGAGGAAGATGCGCTGTTCAAGACGGGCGAGGTTTCCTACACGTGGGAAGTAATAGATGACACCCGGGCCTACCGATGCCGCTTCTGATATTCTGAAAGGCACGAGGTTGGTCCCGTCCTTGACTGGCTGTGAGTCAAAATAGTTGAAATGCTGGAAGATGCCAATCTCAGTCCTCATATTTCGACCCGCTGAAAGTGGCGTTCCCCAAAGTCTGCCAAGCAGGTGGACACCGCTGATGAGCGGTTGGTTGCCGCTAAAGTTAAAGGTCAAGTCAGCAGTGAAATAGTCGTATGGCTTGGTCGTTTCCTCATTGAACGGGTCACCGTATTGCAACAGGAGGTTGACGAAAGGCGCGTGTTCACCTCGAGAGATGGAATTGTTGTCGGCAAGATAACGGTCGCCGACAGTGATGCCAAGATGAACAGGCAAGCGGTTGTAGTCGTGATACTTAGCGTGGTCATGGCTCACGCGCCATGCATCGCCACGTATGATGCGGTTCAACCCCTTGATAGGGCATACGAGCGTTCCGAGGAACTCCCTGACGAATCGCGGGAAGCCACGCTTACTGTCGTCGAGGATGAGGTCAGAAAGCCTGTATGTCACTTCACCTATGCAGATGCCTCCCATAGTTGTTGCCATAAGGTCGTTGATGGCAGGCGGTTCTATCTCGCATACTGTTTCCCACATAAGGCTTCCGCAGAACGAGTAAGGAGCCGACTCCCAGAAATTCAGACCGTTGCTTCGAGCCGCGTTGAAATACAGTCCGCCGTGGTAGGGATGGGCAAAGAGGTTGGTAGAAAACTGGTCGTTGTCCCACACGAATCCGTTCTCTATATTATGCTTTACTGTATGAATGCTTATTTTCGCGAATTCCTCGTTCATGACATAACTGTCAAACGCCCACACTCCCGCATTGATGCCAAACACCTCAAGGGCTGCAATCCAAGGATGCTTTTTGGGAGAAGGACTAAGTAAAGTGGATTGAGGAGTGAGATAACCATAGGAGTAGCAGCCAGCCGCATTAACATTATTATCGTTGCTCATTCCATTCCTCCCATATCTCATCGTCACCCCAGCCTCAACAATGGCTCGAGTGCGATAGTGGGAAGCATGATGATAATAGCGAGTGTCACCGACTCCGATGCTTGCGAAAGCCCCAAGGAAGGGATTGATTTGGTAGTCGGCGTTCAGGCGAGCCTGAAGCGAGAAAAGGCGTTCAGGTTTAGTGTCAGAGTTGTTGACGAAGGTCTCCACATGGGCAAAGCCAAGGTCGCCGCTGACACTCCATCGTGGTGACAGTTGGAAATATTGGCCTATGCGGTAGAACAGTGCTGCAGAGAATTTCTCGTCCATTCCCATGAAATGCGTCCCGACACCTAATATATTATATGTGGAACGGTTGCGGAATCTCACCGCAATGTTTCCCTTCGTCGATGACCCGCCGTAGAGAAGCATGTCAATACGTGTCTTGGGATTGATGTTCACAAGACCTATCTTGTGGGCGATGGTGTCACGGCTGTAGTTGATAATTCCAACTTGAACACCACGCGGATGACTGTTGCATACATTTATCAATCCGAGTTGTGAGCCGTTGAGCGTGTCGGCATAGTTATACATTCCCAACTGCAAGCCCCTCATGTAAGAAGAACTGATATTGGCGACACCGGCAATCTGCACTCCTTTCTCCACACCCATCGCGACATTGGTCACTCCTGCCATCTGCACGCCTTTCATAGGTGTGGCAGAAGCGTTGGTGAGACCTGCAAATTGCACGCCATTGATTCTTTTCGCGATATTCGACACGAAAGCCATCTGCAAACCAGACATTTCTCCGTCAACGCCATTGACAAATCCAGCCGTCTGCACTCCTGACGCCTTTCCTCTTGTAAATGCCGAAAGCCCTCCGACATTCAGTCCTTTCATTTGTTGACGTGCCACACTGGTGAACACGCTCATCTGCACTCCGTCGAGCGTATCGACATTGCCAAATAAGGCCAAGTTGAAACGGCTGACGAGAAGCGAGTCAGCAGAATGTCTGTTCGCTCCAATACCAATGTTCCCAAACTTATATTTCTGTGCTGTCATTCCGCAGGCAAAAGCGCAAGCTACAGCTATCAATACCAATCTTTTCATAAACCTAATACCCCAAATATTGTTTTTTCGATGCAAAAGTAGCAAAAAATTAATTATCTGCAAAGAAATATAAATAAAATGACTAACTTTGCACCCACTTTTTTGAAATAATAATAGTTTAATATGGAAATAGGATTATCATACACCAGCACATTGACAGTTGACGAAACCAACACCGCCATAACTCTCGGTTCAGGAGACATGCCCGTACTTGCCACACCTGCCATGATGGCGCTCATGGAAAACGCGGCAATGAATGCCGTAAAGGAATGCCTGCCTGAAGGAAGGACAACAGTGGGAGGACACATTGAGTCGTCACACATCAAGCCCTCGCCCATTGGCTCAACAGTGAAGGCAACTGCTGTACTCGAGAAAATCGACGGACGCAAACTATACTTCAAGATTTCCGCCCACCAAGGCGAGGCTCTCATCGGCGAAGGCACTCACCTCCGCTTCATCGTTGACCGCGAGCGCTTTCTTTCTAAGATTTAGAAATAGGAATCTCAAACCAGAATGTGGAACCTTTTCCAGGTTCACTGTCAACACCAATCTCGCCACCGAGATGATGGATGATGGCACGGCTGATTTCCAATCCCACTCCTGCCCCTTGAGAGAATGAGTTGACCTTGGTGAAACGGTCGAAAATGCGATAGTGCATCTCGGAAGGAATGCCAATGCCTGTGTCCTCGACATAGAAACGTACTGTGTCGGGGGAGATAAGGTAATAACCGATTTCCACATGACCTTCCGAAGTGAACTTGGCGGCATTTGACGCAAAGTTGACAAGCACCTGCGACAGACGGTTGCGGTCACTCTTCACGACGAGATGAGGCTTTTCGCACCGGGTGATGACCTTCACACCCTTATTCACTTTCAGCATTGTTGACATCGCTACATCATTGCACAACACGTTGGCGTCTACCTCCTCGTTGACAAACTCCATGCTGCCCGACTCAAGCTGTGACAGGTCAAGCAGGTCTGACACGAGTTGCAGCAGCATGTCGTTGTTCTTTTCCACGATGACAGCCATCTCCCCCTTTTCGTCATCGGTGACATCTTTGCGGCACATCAACCGTGAGAAACCTATTATGGAGTTCAGTGGAGTGCGAATCTCGTGGCTCATAGAGGCGAGAAAAGCGGTTTTCATCTTGTCGGCTGACTCGGCACGCTCCTTTGCCTCAATAAGGTTTTGCTGCAATGCTATTTGTTCAGTCACGTTCTGCGTTATGGCACTCACCTCCACCACATTGTGGTCAGGGTCATACTTTGTGACCACGGAATAGACCTTCTGAAAATCCCAGTGTCCATCCTTTCCATTCACTCTGACTAAGGCCTGTAGCTTCGGATTTTCTCCGCACTTGGCTGCTTCGCGGAATTCGGTGATGAAGTGGCGGTCGTCAGGATGAAGATAGCTTGTGAAGAACTCAAGGCCACGGTACTGGTCATTATAAGCCATTCCGTTGTTGACATACCACTGTCGTGTGGCAAAGCCCACATCGGTCATGATGTTGATTCTCGCATAGCCAATCTGCGCCACTTCAGCCGTCATGGATATAATGTCGTCGAGGTCACGGATTTTTTCATTATCGACAGCCTCTGGCGTACGGTCGATATATGCCCCGAGATAACCACGAAGGTTTCCCCTGTTGTCATATACCTTGCTGTATCGGGTGTCGATACGTATTGTGCGGCTTCCGGGAGGTACGTTCGGCTGTTCTGCCGGAGAGAAACCATGATGATAGTAGAAGAAGGAGTCGTAGTATGGGCGTTGCCTGATTTCCTCCTTGGTGCGGTCGCAAAGAAGCGAGGAACTGAAAATGTTGAAGTTGGAAATCACACTGAAGTCCTTGAATCCGAACAACTCAAGGGCTTTCGAGTTGATACGCGTGGCGTTGCCGTCGATATCGTATGAAATCAATCCTATGGGCATCCTTTCCAGTATGTCCTCCGAGTTGGCGCGCTCTGCGAGTGTCTCTTCCTGTGATACTTTGAGCTGTCGCCACATAAGTACGGTATTTGCCGTATTGAAAAGCCATTCCAGGTCTTCCGCTTCCCAGTGGTAGGTGCGGTCAAGAAGATCGATGCCAAGCAACCCCACGACATCGTAGCGTTCTGCCTTAAGAGGCACCGCCGCATGTGATTTCACACCGTGGGCTATCAGTTTGTCGCGTGAACCGGCATACGACTCGTCCATTTCCGACGTGTCGTCAATCATCACGTAACTGCCGTCCTCCACGGCTTTCTGCCAGATGTCCTGCCAGTTGAAATTGTCGTCGATATAACTGCTGAATGGAGTGACACCCTTTGCCGTGGCGTCGAGAGTGAAAACTTTTCCTTTCTGTTTATATACAATGAATACTCTTCCTGCCTTATACATGTCGAGCACGTCGTGGAGCAGTTCGTCAACGGCAGAGTCAACATCGTCGGTGGCAAGGATTTTGTTCATTGTCCTCGTCATCGTCTTTGTCATTGCCTTAAGCAGTTCGTTCGCCTTACCGTCTTCTTTCTGTGTCATATAGAAATCTATACAGTTATAGTTGTTATGGTCGATAAAATAGTTATTCAACTGCAAATATACGAATAATGTGCCAATTTGTAATCTTTTTGAGAAAAAAAGAAGTACTCGTTAGCATAATTTAACTGCTTTATGACACAACGACTTGCTGAGTTACTTGTGCGTCGATGTCCTTTTGGCAATCTGTATGACTGAAGGAACAAGTATGCAGAGCGAGAAAAGAATACTCAACAGAAGCGACTGCTGGTTGCCGCCATAGAGTTCGACAATCTTCATGTCGGGGTCGGGCATGAAGAGAGTAAGGAAATAGGCGATAGTGTTGTTCATCCAATGGAATACTACACCGGGAATGATACTACCCGTGCGAAGGAAGAGCCAACCGAGGAACACACCTATAACAAAGGCATGGGGCATCTGGACAGGATTGCCATGAACAAGAGCAAAGAGCAACGCCGACACGAGGATAGCCGCCCAGCGGTTTTTTGCCACTTGGGCAAGTCTGCCGACAATGGCTCCGCGGAACACAATTTCTTCTGCCAACGGAGCAAGGATGGCAATGGCAAAATAGCCGCCCGTGGTATGAACCATCTTTAGCAGTGCTTCTGACGCGGTGTCGGGCATGGGAGGCAACTGTTCCTGAAGCCATATCGAAGGAATAACCACGCCGGCTGCTGCTGCCATAGTCCAACCAAGTGTTGCCATAGGCCTCGCGCGGAGAAAGTCTTTCCCCACCATTCCCCATCGTCGCCAAAGGAAAATGACTATCGTGGCGAGATTGGCTACGGATGAAGTTACAACCATCGCCATCGGATGGTCGCCCTTAACTCCAAACAATGGTGCCACGATACCTGCCAACAGTGTTACAAACACTTGCAATCCCACGAAGACCGCAATGAACATTATAACGTCAATAATCGTTCTTTTCATCATATTATTTACAAAAAAAATCCCTCACTTCTTTTTCATCTCTTTTCAACTGCACCGCAAGCTCGGCAGCACTACGGAAGCGGCGTTCTTCACGTATCTTGGAGTAAAACGCCACGGCAAGCTCGCCTCCATAGATGTCGCCAGAGAAATCGAGGATGTGGGCCTCAATGGTGCGTTTCTTGCCGTCGAACGTTGGCCGTGAACCAATGTTTAGCATCGCTTCGCGGTAGGACTTTTCACCTGCCAGGCGTACCCTCACGGCATAAACGCCGTCGGCTGGCAACAGTTTGTTAGTGTCGGCAACGGCGACGTTGGCTGTCGGGAACCCTATCGTCGTTCCAATGTGCTCACCGCTGACCACATGGCCAATGACAGTATATTTATAGCCCAGGCACCTTGACGCATGTCCCATTTCCCCTTCTTCCACCAGTGACCTAACCACCGACGAACTGACATTCACGCCTTCGAGCACGAAAGGCTCTCCGCGCCTCACTTCCATATCCATCTCCTTGCCATAGCTCACATAGTCGTTAAAGCCCTCCTGGCGGTTGTGGCCGAAGCGGTGGTCGTAGCCTGTGAAAAGAACCTTGACGTGAAGCCTGTCGGCAAGTATCGACTGCATGAACTCACGTGCCGAAAGCTGCGCCATCTCCTTGTCAAAGGGCAGGACGACACAGTTGTCGACACCTGTCTTTTCAAGCAGCACGAGCTTTTCTTCCATAGTAGAAAGAAGCCTGGGACAGAAGTTGGAAGAAACGACCTGCCGAGGATGGCGGTCGAAAGTGACAACTGTCGATTCCATCCCTCGCCGTTTGGCTTCATCAATCACTGCCGCTATCAAATGGCGATGACCAAGGTGAACGCCGTCGAAAAAGCCTATCGTAGCCACCGATGGCTTCATACCTGTCATTCCCTCTCCATATACGGTCGTCTTCATCTTCTTATTTTTCTCACTATTTCACCTATTATCATTACTGGCGACGTGCCGACAATAATCATCACCCATGTATTAAAGTCGAGAGGTACGGTGCGGAACATCCTTCCGCCGAACTCGACAATAAGCCACTGTCCGACGAGAATCATCCCAAGCACAAGGAGAAGCCCCTTGTCTGACAGAAAACCATGGAACGCTGAGTGTCGCGAAGCGAAAGCCTTGGCGTTGAACAGGTTCCACCACTGAAGCATGACAAACACGGTGAAGAACGCCGTCAGTTCCTCCACCGAAACACCCTTCACCCTCTCATACCACCACAACAGGACTATCATCACAGCAAAAAACAACAATCCTACAACGGCTATTGCCCATGCCATGGCATGGCTGATGATAAAATCTGACTGCTTGCGTGGCTTGTCGTTCATCACCTCACTCTCTGGAGGCAACGAGGCAAGAGCCATGGCTGCAAACGTGTCCATGATGAGGTTCACCCACAACATCTGGGTGATGGTAAGCGGCAGCTCTGTGCCTATCACTGAACCTCCGAGCACCAGCAGCAATGCGGCTACGTTGACCACAAGCTGGAAGAAGATAAAACGCTGGATGTTCTTGTAAAGCGAACGCCCCCACTGCACCGCCTTGACAATGCTGCTGAACGAGTCGTCGATAAGAGTCATGTCGCTGGCATTCTTTGCCACACTGGTGCCTGAACCCAACGACAATCCCACGTGTGCATGGTTCAAGGCCGGAGCGTCGTTGGTGCCGTCACCGGTGACAGCCACGACCTCTCCATGCTTCTGAAGCATGTTAACGAGCCGTTGCTTGTCAGTAGGCCGCGCACGGCTCATCACCTTCAGCTGCTGCACCCTTTGGTAAGCGTCGTCGTCACTGAGCGACGCGAAGTCCGGGCCTGTTATCTGTGCTCCGTCAGGTATGTGGTCGTTCCACACCCCTATCTGCCGAGCTATCTCTATGGCTGTGGCTGAAGTGTCGCCAGTGACTATCTTAACGTCGATACCCGCCCTTCGGCATTGCATCACTGCCTCTGGTACTTCCTCACGCAGCGGGTCGCTGATGGCGGCTATTGCCTGCAGCTGAAGCCCGCGCTCACCGTCCTTGAGCCTGTATTCATCCTCATCGTCCTTCACCTTCTTGCAGCCAAAGGCAAGCGTTCGCATCGCCCTGTTCTGATAGCTAATAAGCTTCCGCTGCAGGTCGCGTAGGCTGTCGCCGTCAATGTCGCAATGGTCAATCACAATTTCCGGTGCGCCCTTTACGAACAGATAACGTTCAGAACCCACTTCTGCCACGGTTGCCATATATTTATGCTCAGTGGAGAAAGGCAACTGCCAAGTCTTTTTCACCGACGACCTCAGAGAGGCGTAGTCGTCGCCCTCGTCCTTCAGCCACAGAAGAAGCGCAGCCTCAGTAGGGTTGCCTATGGTCTTGTCGCCGTCAAGCTCTGCCGTGGAGTTCACTGCCATCGACAGTTTCAGGAGCTGCATGTCGCCTACGGCTTCCAGCTCGCCCACCTGCATCTTGTTCTCGGTCAGCGTGCCTGTCTTGTCGGTACATATCACGGTCACCGCTCCCATAGTTTCACAAGCGTGCAACTTCCTGACAAGATTGTTCGACTTGAGCATTCGACGCATGTTCAACGCCAAGGCAAGTGTTACAGCCATCGGCAGTCCTTCCGGCACTGCCATCACAATCAGCGTCACAGCCATCATGAAGTATTTCAACACCACTTCCGCCATCTTCAGCCATTGGTCGGTAGCCCATAGAGGATTGGTGAGCATGTCGTGTCCGAGAAAACCGACAAATGCAAGTATCGACACAGCCGAGCCAACCTTGCTTATCATCTTCGCCAACTTGTCAAGCTGAATGTTTAGAGGTGTCTTCACCTGGGTGACCTCCGTCGATTTCGTGGCGACCTTGCCTATTTCCGTCGCGTCGCCAACAGCAGTGACACTCATCCTGCCCGAACCGTTCATGACCATCGTTGAACGAAGCACTACGTTTGAGGGATAAGTCGCCCCGTCGTTCTTCACTTCAGCGAACTTTGATATTATAGGCTCTCCCGTCAGTGCCGACTCGTCAATCTGCATTCCCGTAGCCTCGAAGAGCAGTCCATCTGCAGGCACTTCGTCGCCCACTCCCAGCATGACGATGTCGCCCACGACAACATCCCTGCGCGGAATCTCCATCACCCGGTCGTTTCTCACAACCTTCACCGGTTGCTCCTCACCCAGTGCTGTCAGTTCGTCAAACCTTCTTGCGGCATCGCGCTCAAAATAGAACCCGACGGTAGTGGCAAAGAAAATGGCAATGAAAATGCCTATGGCCTCAATATAGTCGTCCTCTATGACAGCCAGACCAAGCGAGATGGTCGCAGCCACAAGAAGAATCTTTATTATCGGGTCGTTGTATTTGTCGAGGTACAAGCGCCAAAGAGAAGCCTTCTTCGGCGGAGTGAGCACGTTAGCGCCAAATCTCTGTCTGTTCTCTTTCACCTCCTTGTCGGTGAGTCCTCTTACTGATATCTTTTCTTTCACAATAAAAAAATAAATGTTTTCGTTTGCAAAGGTAATAATAATATAGGTGAAACTCGGGAATATTCTATTTTTTTAGTCTTTTTTGCAAAAAATATTTGGTTTTTCCACAAAAACATCGTACCTTTGCACCCGAAAAGCTGATGCCCCTAAAGGCAAATGCAATTCATCGGGCTTTTAGCTCAGTTGGTTAGAGCAACAGACTCATAATCTGGAGGTCCTAGGTTCAAGCCCTAGATGGCCCACCTTAAAAATCAAGGAGTTACGAAAAAATCGTAGCTCCTTTTTCTTTTCTTGGTGATCTTCACGTGACCTTTCAGCCGCCACCTGTGGCAACTATCTCATGCACGACCTGCCCAGAATATCCCGGTCTTGCCCGACCGACACTCGACGGCGGAATGACCTTCTTCGACGCATAACCACATCCCCTTCCCTACACCTTTGGCAATAAAATGGGGAGGATATCAGCATCTCTAAGTCGAATTAATTGCGTATTTACGCAATTATTTCAACTTGATTACTTTTCACACCCACTAGCAATTCCAGGTTACAGATCAATGTACCAGACAGTTGCAATGTGACGCAATGACGAAGAAATCTGACATGGCAAAATCATGGGTAATATTTTGTTGCTCAGGAACTTAAAAAGAAAGTTAAACTAAAGTACTACGGAATTTAGGTGATAGTGTCGTCACTGAAAGCTATAGTGTTTTTGAATTTCTATATAAGCTACTAAGTTACTGAACTTTCCCACCCTTAACAATCACCTAACTATATGTATGAATCAAGGCTCAATCTATCGAGTTCAGTAAGTTATTTCTTATTCTTGCCAAAAAGATCAGAATGAGTACCTGTAGATAACATAATAAGTAATAATTGATACCCTCGTCGTTTGCACAAAGCCACATTCTTCTTGAAATTCTTAGTGATTTTGATATCGTATGCCATTATATTCCCAAATCCTTAAATAATTCTTCTTTACTGGAATATGACAATAGACGTCCTGTATTTACATCTTCTCTGGCTTTTTCCAATTCTGTCTTCTTTCTTGTTGTAGATACAATACTAACACCATTTATTGCACCCAAAATCTTTTTAAACTTGGGAGAATTGATGTGTCGCTAATATTTAATGTTAATGTCGTCATAATATTCTTTTCGTTGAACAATTACGCCGCAAATATACAAACTATTTCCCATTCCACCAAACTTTTTCCCAACTTTCTGCCAAAACGAAAGGCAGCGAATCACAAGGACAGGTTCATCGACCCGTAAGAGTGAACCAAGGTACCTGTCCCTATGATCCACTAACGCCAGTCCCAGTCAGAAATACAATATGCCGTTTCACCATATTTTTTTCATGCAAATATATAAACCAAGGTCCCTATGACCCTTTTCTCTTTGACATTTACAACGCGCCTTCGGGTGGCGTTGGGTCATCAATACTGCCCACTCCTCCACCTTCACCTTCTGTGAATGAACCAGCCAAGATGATTGGTTTGTCTACGACATAAACCTCCATTGTTGGTTTGAAATACTGTTTTTTCATAATGTTTTCTTTATTTTACTATTTTTTTACCATTGATAATATATAGTCCTTTACTTGGATTCTTGACGGCTTGCCCTTGTAAGTTCTAAATAACTTTTTCCTTGTTGGATTCTAAGGCATTTACATTACCGACATCGGTCGTATTATCATCATTTTCACCATTCTCACCTACAATGCTAAATTTCAATATCTTTGCCGCACTATTTGCCGATGTTTGTATCTTCAGATAAGCCTTGTTTGCTGCCAATGTTCCATTTTCCGACAGATAGAATTTCACTCCAGAAGACCCATTAGCTAAAATATAGTTCTTATATCCAACCACTGAGGTCAAGTTAGTATCCTCCAAAGTTCCAACAAGCAAGTTTGCATATGTATAGTCAACGTCGGTTGTAGGTATCTCGTAAGTTCCTCCATCACCCATGAGCAAGATTCCAGTTCCAGCTGGCACTTCTTTAACTCTTGTCAATAATACATTGCCTGTATTATTGTTATATCCCGATGCAATATATGCTTTAATTCCATCAACACCTGTAAAATCAAGGTCATCATCACTGCAATATGTAGCAATACCTAATGATGAAATGGTTATATCTTTCGATAATGTTTCAATGTGCCCAAATTCATTCCAAGGTGAAGTTGAGTTATATAATTCAATGGCATTAGCATTTACATGTAAAGTAATATTGCCTATTGTAGTAGGAAAAGAATTATATTCTGTAGAAGGCAATGTTTCGGCATAACAATAAATGTCAGATAGGTTATAACATCCCCAGAACGCTCCAGAGCCCAAGGTTTCAATACTTTTTGGAAGAATCACAGAAGACACACCGCTATCACAAAAAGAATTATATCCTATAGAAGTTACATAATAAGGAATTTCAATTTCTTCAAGGGATACACAAGCAAGAAATGTACCATCTTCTATGGTCGTTATTTTTTCTGGAATGGTAATATTTGAAATTTGTTTACACCATGAAAAAGCATATGTTCCAATATGATCTACATTTCTAGGAATATTGATATTTGAAAGAAGCATACAACCAGCAAAAGCATAATTACCAATACTTCTTAAACTTGACGGTAATTGAACTGATGTTAGCGCACTCCAATTTTCGAAAGTCTGATTTCCAATTCTTTCAACGCCTTCTGGTATAACAACATTTGTTACTTCGTCATCTCCAAAAAAGACTTTTGTTGAATTTTTGTCTGTTACTGGCGTTGATACTTGACCTAAAAAACTAATTTCCAATAATGCTTCGAGACTATCATAATGGACTTCTTTAATGTTAAACGTAGATGAAAACGCTTGATTTTCAATGGTTTTAATACTACTTGGAATAACTATAGAAACAATATTATTGCAACTTTCAAACGCTTTCTCACCTATTATACTGACTGTATATTGATTTTCATTATAGGTGATTTCTGACGGTATGACAATATTGCCAGAATAATTGGCGTTATTTTTATATTTAATAACTTTGGCTACTCCCGTTTGAATATTTACATCATACCATAAAGAACCAATTTGCACCTCGTCAGCATTGATAGCGAGACCATAAGCAAAAACAAAAAATAGACTTAATAATCTTTTCATAATTATTTTTTGCTAACGACTCCTATTAGCTATAAAGTAATACTTGAGTATACATACACAAATAAAACGTGGAGCCACTCTGTCACTCGTTCCACGTGTAGAGGCTCTGGCATCGCCCAATTTGTCGAAACGAGCAACGCCGAAAGCCCCACGCCAGATGTACCTTATATTGAAACCATCAATGGTGTTGGAAAAAATTCCAACACCAAAGAGGGCTGTATAGAATACATCCCATGAGACGTTCCCGTTGCTTTGTTTTTGACAAATTGTTGTGAACTGCCAGATTCCTACACGTCAAAACCAAAGCGTACAGTTACGCCTTTTATGTATATGTGTCACGACCCGCCTCTGCCCATTGAGGCTTTCAGCAAATCAATGACGCTGCAAATTTAGCATATTTTTTGTAAAAGGGAAAGGAAATATGAGAAAAAAGGATGGAGATTAATGATTTTTAAAAGTTTAAAGTGGATTCAACTATCAAGTGCATAATTATTAATGTCACAGGATTTACCATAAAGCCACCTTGCCGCCTTTGCCTAAATCAAGAGTTGCGGAAGAGACACCGAGAGCTTTGAATATACGACTCATTGTAGGCAAGGTGATGACACTCTTTCCGAGAATCACAGGGACAGGTTCATCGACCCGTAAGAGTGAACCAATGTGCCTGTCTCTATGACCCTTTTCTTTTGCTCAAATAAAGAATCATTCGCTGCTTGTCCCGACTTTTGAATGAAAAAACATAGGGAAAAGTTTGGATATGTGGAGAAAATTTTGTATCTTTGCACTGCTTTTTGAAAAAGGAGTCGATGAACGCCGAAGAATATTGCTCAAAACCCTTCACCCTTCACTTTTTTAGTGTAAGTCGTTGAGAGTAAGGGAAATATCGGAGTGAAGGGTTGCTCCAACCCTTCACCACCCTTCACCACCCTTCACTGGGCAGGTTCTCCGGGGCGAATCGATTGTTTAACTAAAAATTCTTTGAAATGGGAAAAAAATCAGAAATGTCAGTAATGGCAGAAAACCTGATACAGGTCATACAAGGGTGATGTCGGCAAGACTGTGTCCAATGTGATTAACAGGGATTTCACGGCAGACAGGCCTTTGCAAAAGGTAGCTACCGACGTAACCCAAATAAACATAGGCAGTTCCAAAATTTATCTCTCAC
>JALFCG010000093.1 GCA_022771265.1 Prevotella sp. | reverse complement strand
ACGTGCATCAGCCATGCCCACAGACCGCCAAAGACAATCCATAGGATGTTCAGCGGTATGCGGATGCAGCCAGTGGGACTCTTAGTGTCCTTCACCTCTGCTCCGAAGGGCCATAGACATAACAAGCCAATCTTGAATGTCTGCAATGCCACTGGGATGCCAATGATAGTGATGGCCATCGCCAGGCTTCCCGTGAAATAACCGATGGCGGCTTCCAGTCCACCGAACAACCACCATAAAAGATTTCCTATTATTTTCATCGTTTAATGATTTACTTATAGGCTGCAAATATACTAATCTTTTACGTATTACACAAACTTTAATTTGAAAAACTCATTTATTTTTGGATTATTATCGCTCTTTCCAAAAAAAATAGATGTTGATGGTATCATGGTCTTCGTCATTTGCCAATCCTTCCAGATTACACAATCGGTTTCCTCATTTTGAGTTTCCTTGATACTATCAGACAAGCCTTTTCTAATGTCTCTCCAACTGGAAAACAAAAAAGCCCTCCGAAGAGGGCTCGTAGGATCAAAGTCCTTCGGCATATAAGGCGTTAAGAAAACATTATTTCAGACGCCGTTTGAGAAAGATAGAAGTTTTGAAGGTCATGTTGAAATACGGTTGGTGTCCGCCTTTCTTTAAACAACGTAACCAACGGAATGGTGGAAAGGCTTCATCGTTGGGGTATTACGGAGATATAGGATGATTGATGTGAATAGTCCCGATGGCGATATTGCCAATCCACCTTCACTATTGGCAACCCTACGAGGGCAAACATACTTCAATATTTTGTTATTTGACTGCAAAGCTTCTGCAAAGATATTATCTTGTCTTTATCACTGTCGATTGCTGCATATTGCGAGCGTTGCTTACTGCCGTTACCTTGATGTCACCTGGCTTTTTGCCGCTTCTGACCACAAACACCGCCTTGCCGCTGAAGAGTTTCATTTCGGGGTTCTTGAACGATTGGAGAGAGGTGGCGTCGCCGTTGCATGCCGCCTCGAACGTTCCTGCCCCTTCCACACTGAGCGTGATGTTGTCGGAAAGGGTGGGGCAGAACGTGCCGTTGGCATCAACGAAGCTGACAGTGACATAGGCGAGGTCGTCGCCATTGGCTGCAAGACTGCCGTCGGCGGATGCCGGACACTCAACGTCGAGAACCATTCTTGCTGGTTTGCCCGCAGTCTTTTGCGTTGCTTCGCCCATGACGGTTCCATCGCTGTCGTAAGCGACCACGCGGATTTCACCGGGTTCGTATTTCACATTGTTCCAACGCAGGCGGAAGCGGTCGAGACGGCTATCCTTCTGCTTCTTGACGCGTCCCTGTGACTTGCCGTTGACAAAGAGTTCTGCCTCCGGGGCATCGGTATAGCAATAGACAGGTGTTGTCTTACCTTCACGTCCAGGCCATGTCCAGTGAGGAAGGAGGTGGACGGTGTGGGAAGCGGTGTTCCAATGGCTACGGTACATGTAATAACGGTCTTTGGGAAGTCCGGCAAGGTCGCAAATGCCGAAATAGCTACTGCGGCTGGGCCAGTAGGTGTCGTAAGGCGTAGGCTCGCCGAGATAGTCGTAGCCTGTCCACACGAACTCGCCGATGACCCAAGGATAGTCTTCCTGGCAACGCCAGTCGTCGTCGGGGAGGTTGCTCCACGAGCAGTATTCAGTGTCGTAGCTTGAGCATTGTCCGTCGTCGTAGACAGTCTTGTCGCTTACTACGACTGGAAACTTATAGACACCTCGTGAGCTGACGGTCGATGCGGTTTCCGAACCGAGCAGGAAGCCTTGTGGCAGCTGGGATATGTTTTTCTCATATTTATGGACTCGATAGTTGAATCCCGGTACGTCCATCACTTGTGCAAAGCCCGACTTGAGGGCATCTTCCGCACGGTCCATGCCCTGTGTGACAGTGCGTGAAGGGTCGAGACGGTGGCAGAGATCCTGAAGGTGACGTGATATTTTCACACCTTCCTCGCTCCATTGTTCGGGAATCTCGTTGCCGATGCTCCACATGACGATTGACGGGTGGTTGCGATGGTGAAGCACGAGGTTGGTGATGTCGCGGTCAGCCCACTCCTTGAAGTATTTTGCGTAACCGTTCTTGCATTTGGGATAAATCCACATGTCGAAACTCTCTGCCATGACCATCATTCCGAGCGAGTCGCAGAGATCCATCTGCATGGTTGAAGGCATGTTGTGGGCGGTGCGAATGGCGTCGCATCCCATTTCCTTCATCGTCTTTATCTGTCGGATGAGCGCGGCTTTGTTTTCTGCTGCTCCGAGAGGCCCGAGGTCGTGGTGGAGGCATACGCCCTTCAGTTTGCGGCTCTTTCCGTTGAGCATGAATCCTCCTTCCTTCGACACGCTGACGGTGCGTATTCCGACTTTATGGCTTTCACTGTCGACGAGTTTCCCGTCGGCATATTGGTTCATGGTGAGTGTGTAGAGATAAGGCGACTCCGGCGACCATAGCTTTGGGTTGTCAACCCATAGGCGCATCATCATGTTGCCGTCTTTTGTCGGAGGGACAGATGCCGACGCCACTGTGCGTCCCTCAGCGTCGGTGAGCAGAGCCTCGGTCTTGCCTTGTTTTCCTGTCACTTTGGTCTTTACCTCAAGAGTGGCGCGTGTGTCGGTGGCCTCTAAGGTGCGTATGTAGGTCTGCCATGTGTCGAAGCGAGTGTCGCCTGTCAGCACCAGTTTCACGGGACGGTAGATACCGCCTCCGGGATACCATCGGCTACTTTCCTCGACATTGTTAAGAGACACTTCGATGTCGAGTGAAGACACGCCTTTTACCGGGATGTCAACATTGAAGGCATTATAGCCGTAAGGCCAGTGACCGAGTTCCTTGCCGTTGACCTTTACCCTTGCGTTGCTCATTGCCCCGTCAATCATTAGGGTCGCCATGGAGTAGCCATCCGGCAGGCTGACTGTTGTCTTGTAATAGCCTTCGCCAATCCATGGTAGAGCACCGGAGCGTCCTGACTTTTCCGACTTCTCTTTTTCCCCGTTTTGTTCTATGGCAACCCACTGGAGGTCCCATTTCTTGTCGAATGGACCGGCTATCGCCCAATCGTGGGGAATGGTTACTTCCTTCCACGAAAGGTTGTCGCGTGAGAACTGCCAGGAACTTGAGAGGTTGATGACCTTGCGGTCCTGGGCTGACACCATAGCTGATAGTGCCAAGGCAAAAAGGGTTAGCATGTTTCTTTTTCGCATATATATAGTTTCTTGTTTGTTGCTATATTATAGATAAACGTCTTCGTAAACCGGCGTTTTCTTTTTCTTCTTTTCCGTGGCTTCCTGTTTTTTCTTCTCCGTTGCCTCGGGCTTGTTGGCATCGTCGTTACTTTCGGTGGCCTGCGGTGACGTATGGGTGTCGGTAGGATTGCCATCGGCGTGCTTTATCGGGTTGCCGTGCTCGTCTAACTCAACGGGAATCTCGGTTGCCACTTCGGTGCTATCAACGAGCGAGGAGTCTTCCTCAGCCTTGTGCCAGTAGCTTGAGCAGTTGTAGTCCTCGTAGGCAATGTCGTCCTTTGCCTTGGGGAACTTGCCGTGGTATTGCTTCATGTCGGGGTCGTCGAGTACCGACTGGAAGAAGTAGCCGCAGATGGGGAGTGCTGTGCGGCTTCCTTGTCCGAGTGCACCTGTTCGGAAGTGTATGCATCGGTATTCGCCGCCTACCCATGCTCCTGCCACGAGGTTAGGGCTAACGCCCACGAACCATGCGTCGGAGTGGTTGTTTGACGTTCCGGTCTTTCCTCCGAATTCAGTGTCAGTGTGTTTTCCGACATATCCCCATAGGCTCATGCTTGTTCCACCGGGTTCCCTAAGGCCGCCCATGAGCATCTGTTGCATGAGGAATGCGCTTCGGTAAGGTATGGCCTGCTTTTGTTCTGTCGGAGCGGTATATACCTCATTGCCGTCGCGGTCAAGAATTCTTGTCACGAGTACTGGTTCGTGCATTTTTCCGTCGTTGACGATGGTGCTGTAGGCATTGACCAGTTCGAGCAGGTTCACGTCACTTGCTCCGAGGGCGAGTGCTGGTGCGTTGTCGAGCTTGCTCTTAATGCCCATGGCGTGAGCTGTCTCAATGATGTTGCTGATGCCCATTTCCTGTCCGAGCTTGACTGCTATAGAGTTGATGCTTTGCGCGAAAGCACCCTTCAGTGGTATGGTGTCGCCAGTGAAGTAGCCGTTGGCATTGGTTGGACACCAGTTGACCTCTTTTTTCTTTTGTGCGTCATAGACCTTCATGCTGATGAACTCGTCACGACGGCGGTCGCAAGGAGTGAGTCCTTGGTTCATTGCCTCGGTATAGACGAAGAGCTTGAAGGTAGAGCCGGGCTGGCGCATGGCTGTCACCTTGTCGTATTTCCATGACTTGAAGTCGATGTCGCCCACCCATGCCTTCACATGTCCGTTGTGGGGGTTCATAGCCACGAATCCGCAGTGCATGAACCTCACCATATATCTTATGGAGTCCATTGACGACATTTCCATTTCCACGGTACCTTTCTCGTAGTCGAAAAGTTTCACCTTGTGTGGACGGTTCATGTAGTAATCAACGGAGTCAGGGTCGTTTGGGTATCGTTGTAAGAGTTCCTTGTAGCAAGGCTGTCGTTTGGCTATTCCTTCGATGAAGCCTGCTATCTCCTGATGTTTTTCATCCTGCCATGGGTTGGTGTTACCCCAATGGTTCTTGAAGTTTCTTTGCACTACCTTCATCTGCTTGATTGCTGCTTCCTCGGCATATTTCTGCATACGAGTATCGACGGTGGTGTAAATCTTCAGTCCGCTTGCATCGAGGTCGAAGCCGTTATCCTTGCACCATTCGTCGAGATAGTTTGCCACTGCCTCGCGGAAATACTGCGCTTGTCCGTCGTAGCGGCTTTCCACGCTGTAGTCCAGTTTTATGGGCAGTGACTTCAGCGAGTCGTAGAGCTCGGGTGAAAGATGTCCGCGTGTCAACATGTTATTGAGGACGGTATTGCGACGGCGCAGACTATTGTCGGGATTGATGCGTGGATTATAATAGGTGGTGGCCTTGAGCATACCTACCAGAATGGCGGCCTGGTCGGTGGTCATATCCTTTGGAGTGGTGCCGAAATAGGTCTTGCATGCTGTCTTGATGCCGAAGGCGTTAGAACCGAAATCCACGGTGTTGGCATACATGGTGAGGATTTCGTTTTTGTCGAAAATCATTTCAAGTTTCACTGCAGTAATCCACTCCTTGCTCTTCATTATCAGAATCTTAAGTCCAGGAATGTTTCCGAGAAGACCAGTGGAGTAGTTAGTGCGTACGCGGAAGAGGTTCTTCGCGAGCTGTTGGGTGATGGTCGATGCACCGCGTGCGTCGCGATGGACGGCATAGTCCTTCAATGCTGCGAAGATGCCGATGGGGTCTATACCCTTATGATGGAAGAAACGCTCGTCTTCGGTGTCGATGAGTGCCCGCCAGAATTCTGGATTGACATCCTCGAATTTCACCGGCTGTCTGTTTTCGTTGAAGAACTTTCCGAGCAGCACTCCGTCGGCGCTGTAAATCTCAGACGCCTGGTTGCTTACGGGATTCTTGATTTGTGAAATGCCCGGCGACTTTCCGAAGAGCCATAGGAAGTTGATGTCAACAGCACCGAGGTATAGAACGAGCAAAACCATCATTGTGACGATGGCGGCAGCAGTTTTCACATACCATTTTTTTCCTTTATACAAACCTTTGTACCACGATCCGAAACGTCGGGTCGCTGACCAGATGGAGCTTGCTACACGTGCTACGGCTCCATTTTTTCTCTCTTCATTATCGTTCATAGTCGAGATGTTTTTTTTATTCGATTGACTTGTCAATCTGATAACCTGTCAACCAAATACTTAAAAATATTATCTGTTTCAGCGGCATCAAACCAAACGATGTCGTTATCTTTCTTATACCAAGTCAATTGTTTTCGCGCATATCTTCGCGTGTTGCCTTTTATTCTTTCCACCGCCTCTTCCATCGACCATTCTCCGTCAATAGCCTTGAACATTTCCTTATAGCCCACGGTGTTGAGAGAGTTGAGATGACGGTAGGGCAGGAGGTTTCGTGCTTCCTCTTCAAGCCCATGCTCCACCATCCAATCAACGCGTTTGTTTATTCGAAGGTATAAATCCTCCCGGTTGCGGTTGAGAGCAATTTTAATAATCCTGAATGGCCGTTCCTTTTTCTCCTTCACGCGGAATGAGGTGTAGGTAAGTCCGGTCTGGAAGCATATCTCTAGTCCGTGAACGACCCTGCGAGGATTGTTATGGTCCACGATGTCGTAGTATTCGGGGTCTTTCTCCCTTAGCTCTTCCAGCAGTGCCTGCAGTCCTTCACGTTCGAGCCGTTGCTTGTAGAGCGTTCTTACGTCGTCGCGTATTGTCGGTATGTCGTCGATGCCGTTGCACACAGCGTCGATATACATCATGCTACCCCCGGTCATTAGAGCCACAGCGTTGTCCTGCCCGTTGAACATCCCTTCGAGTAGCCTGATGACATCTTGTTCATACATCGAGGCGTTGTAGTAGTCATCGAGCGCGAGTGTGCCGACAAAGTAGTGTCTCACGCGCTTTAGTTGTTCAGCCGTCGGGGCGGCGGTGCCGACCTGCATGTCCCTGTATATCTGTCTTGAGTCGGCATTGATGATGGGTATGCCGTAGTGTTCAGCAAGATCCAGGCAGAGTTCAGTTTTTCCGACGGCTGTCGGTCCGGTGATTACCACGAGAGTGTTCATAGACCTATCTTATGACACCACGCTTGGAATTTTCGATGAACGTGCAGATGTATTCCACTTCTTTCACTCCGGGGTATTTCGCCCTTGCTTCCTTAATGCCATCCTTTAAGATACCGTTGGCGTAGATGATGCGGTAAGTGTCGTGGATGATGTCAATTTGCTCGTTGGAGTAGCCGCGGCGACGTAGTCCCACGATGTTGATGCCGCAGTAGCGTGTCGGTTCTTTGCCGGCAATGATGAATGGGGGAATGTCGAGACTGAAGCGGCATCCGCCCTGAATCATCACATAGCCTCCAATGCGGCAGAACTGATGGCTGAGCACGGTGGCGGAGATGATGGCATTGTCGTCAATCTCCACTTCTCCTGCGAGTTTTGTCGAGTTGCCGATAATGAGTCCGCTGCCGAGTACGCAGTCGTGGGCGACGTGCATGTTCTCCATCAGTAGGTTGTTGGAACCCACGGTGGTCTTTCCACGGCTTGCCGTTCCCCTGCTGATGGTCACATTCTCACGTATGCTGTTGTTGTCGCCTACTTCGCAAAGAGTAGCCTCGTCGCGATATTTCAAGTCTTGGGGCTTGGTGCTGATGCTTGCTCCTGGGAAGAACTCGTTGTTGTTGCCTATGCGGGCTCCTTGATGTATGGTGACGTTACTGTACAACTTGTTGTTGTCGCCGATAACGACATCAGCGTCTATGTAGCAGAAAGGCCCTATCTCGTTGTTGTCACCCAGCTTGGCGTCGGGGTGGACAAAGGCCATTGGACTGATGGTGTTCATTATTTGAAATTGAAATATTGAAATATTGAAAAATTGAAATATTGGGGGTACAGTATTATTTGTTCTTTACAATCTGTGCGGTGAACGTGGCTTCCGACACTACGTGGTCGCCAACAAACACATAACCCTTCATGGAAGAAATGCCGTGGCGAATCGGGGCGAGCAAATCGACCTTAAACAGGAGAGTGTCGCCCGGAACGACCTTCTGACGGAACTTCACGTCGTCAATACGCAGGAAATAAGTTGACCAGCGCTCAGGCTCTTCCACAGAGTTCAACACGAGAAGACCACCGCACTGTGCCATAGCCTCAATCTGCAGTACGCCAGGCATTACGGGCTCTTGCGGGAAGTGACCCTGGAAGAACGGCTCGTTGCTTGTCACGTTCTTCACACCCACAATGCTTGTGGCACCGAGGGCGATGACTTTATCGACAAGCTGCATGGGGTAGCGGTGAGGGAGCAGTTCGCGGATGCGGTTAACGTCCATCAGCGGCTCTTCGTTAGGATCGTAGATGGGAGCCTGTATTTCGTGTTTGCGAATCTCCTTGCGCATCTGACGTGCAAACTTGTTGTTGATGGTGTGTCCGGGGCGTGTGGCAATGATGCGTCCCTTGATGGGTTTTCCGATGAGTGCCATGTCGCCTATGATGTCGAGGAGCTTGTGGCGCGTACATTCGTTTTCCCATACCAATGGCTTGTGCTGAATATAGCCAAGGTTGTTGGCATCGCGGTGTTCGGCGTGGAGCATGTCGGCGAGCTTGTCGAGCTGTTCCTGCGAAATCTGCTTCTCGTAGATGACAATGGCGTTGTCGAGGTCGCCGCCCTTGATGAGGTTGGCGTTGAGCAACGGTTCAATGTCGCGGACGAACACAAAGGTGCGGGCAGGTGAGATATGCTCGGAGAAGTCCTCCATGCGTTCGAGCGTGGCAAACTGGCTATCGATATATTTTGAGTTGAACGAGCACATTGTAGTGATGCTGAATTCCTCGTCAGGGAGAATGGTGATGCATGAACCGCTGTTCTCGTCCTTTACTTCAATTTTCTTTCTGATGATGTACCAGTCTTTCGGCGCGTTCTGCTCCTCGATACCGATTTCGTTGATTTTCTCAACATACTTGACCGCGCTTCCGTCGAGGATGGGAAATTCAGGACCGTTGACTTGAATGAGGCAGTTGTCGATGCCGAGGGCGTAGAGCGCCGCTAACCCGTGCTCAACGGTTGACACCCTTAAGTCGCCTTTTCCAAGCACTGTTCCTCTTTGTGTGTCAATGACATTTTCAGCTATTGCCTCAACGATAGGCTCGCCCGGCAAGTCTATGCGCTGGATTTTGTATCCATGGTTCTCCTTTGCGGGGTTGAAAGTCACTGTCAGGCTCTGTCCTGTATGTAGTCCTTTGCCGCATAGGGAGAAACTACCTTTTAGTGTGGTTTGCTTTGTCATAATCTATTGTTGTTCTTTTGTTGATTAAAGGGGTGTTATTGTTCGCCCTTTAATTTTTCTACTTCTTTTTGTAATTCATTGAGTTGCTTGTAAATCTCTGGCAATCTGCGGAATATTGCCTGCGACTTAAAGTAAGCCTTAGGTTCCATAGGAGGCGTGCCAATGAGAGTCTCGTTGCCCTTGATGTTTCCTGGCACTCCCGACTGCGCTCCAAGGAACGTCTTGTCGCCAATCTTGATATGACCGGCTATTCCCACTTGTCCTCCAAACATGCACCATGAGCCAACCTTTGTGCTTCCGGCTATACCGACCTGGGCTGACATTACGGTGTTTTCACCTACTTCGCAGTTGTGGGCTACCTGTACGAGGTTGTCGAGCTTCACACCTTTATGGATGACAGTGCTGCCCATTGTCGAGCGGTCCACACAGGTGTTGGCACCAATCTCCACGTTGTCCTCAATGACCACATTTCCGATTTGCGGAATCTTGTCGTAGCCTTCGGTATTTGGCGCGAAGCCGAAGCCATCGGCGCCGATGACGCATCCTGCGTGGAGGACACAGTTGCTGCCCACTTTGCAGTGGTGATAGACGACAGCGTTGCTGTAGATCTCGGTGTTGTCGCCTACTGACGCTTTCTCGCCGATGGTGACATGTGGATGTAGCACGCATCCGTCGCCAATGACCACGTCAGGCCCGATGGCGACAAAAGGTCCTATGTAGCAGTCTTTTCCCACCTTTGCGGAAGGATGTATGAAAGCGAGAGAATCAATGCCTTTCTTCTTAGGCTTCATTGACTCGTAGAGCTGCAGCAGTTTTGCCACGCTTTCGTAAGCGTCTTTCACTCGAATGAGCGTAGCCTTTGTTTCGCCTTCCAGCTTCACGTCCTCATTGATGAGAACGATTGTTGACTCAGTGTTGTAGATATAGTGCAGATATTTCAAGTTCGACAGGAAGGAGATGGCTCCTTTCTTGCCTTCCTCTATTTTGGCGAATGTATTGACCGAGGCTTGCTCGTCGCCTTCCACTCTACCTCCGATGAACTCGGCAATTTGTTTAGCTGTAAATTCCATTCCGTTATTCAAATATTGTTTTATTCTGCAAATATAGCAAAAATGTTTGATGGATTCACTGTTTTGAGGAAAATGTCGTTCCTTTTTAGTATTATTTATCTAAAAGGTTACAGTCCGTGCTCCGTAAGCACCTTGTCCATCTGTTCTTTCAGTTCTTTGGCTTTCTCGCCTGCCACGGTAGCGAAGTCGGTGCCGTTGCTAGCGTAGATGATGCCTCTCGAACTGTTGACAAGCAGTCCGCAGTCGGCGTTCATGCCGTAGCGGCACACTTCCTCAAGGCTTCCTCCCTGTGCGCCTACACCCGGGACGAGAAGGAAATGGTCGGGAGCTACACGGCGGATGTCCTCGAACATCTTCCCTTGTGTGGCACCAACGACATACATCATGTTGTCAGCAGTTCCCCATTGTTGGCTTGTGCGCAACACTTTCTCGAAGAGTCTTTCACCTTCGCTGTCGGTAGTGAGCTGGAAGTCGTGGCTGCCCTTGTTGCTGGTCAGTGCGAGAAGGATGACCCATTTGCCTTCATATCCGAGGAATGGGGTCACGCTGTCCTCTCCCATATATGGGGCAACAGTCAGTGAGTCAACGTCGTATTCCTCGAAGAACGTGCGGGCATACATTGCCGAAGTGTTTCCTATGTCGCCTCGTTTTGCGTCGGCAATGATGAAGTGGTCGGGGTAGTTTTCTTTCAGGTACTTCACTGTCTTTTCGAAAGCCATCATGCCGCTGACGCCGAAAGCCTCATAGAAGGCGAGGTTAGGCTTGTAAGCCACGCAATAGTCGGCAGTGGCATCGATGATGGCCTTGTTGAAAGAGAATATGGGGTCTTCGCCATCGAGCAAGTGCTGCGGCACTTTCTTGAGGTCGGTGTCAAGACCTACGCAGAGGAAAGAGCGTTTGGTCTTAATCTGTTCTATCAGTTGTTGTCTATCCATGTTATTTCTTTATTTCTGTCCTTGGCAGTTCGTTAAAAGTCTCTATCGTTTTTTGTTTCATCGAAATCATGCGATGGATGAACTCCTCAGCCTGAACGGTCTTTTCACGCTGTTCGTCGTTTTTTTTCTTGGTGTAGATGAGTCCCATAACGCACGATTACAGTTCCGCTTCTTTCATTCTTTCTGCATTTTCGGCTACGGTCAGGGCATCAATCATGTCCTGGATGTTGCCGCCGAGGAAACCCTGAAGGTCGTGGGTGGTGTAGCCAATGCGGTGGTCGGTGACGCGCCCCTGTGGAAAGTTGTAGGTACGTATCTTTGCGCTGCGGTCGCCGGTGGAGACGAGAGTCTTGCGGCGGTTGGCAATGTCATCGACATATTTCTGGTGTTCTTTGTCATAGATAAAGGTACGCAGGCGTGAAAGCGCGCGTTCCTTGTTCTTTGGTTGGTCTCGGGTTTCGGTACATTCGATGAGTATCTCTTCCGTTTCCCCCGTGTTCGGGTTTTTCCACATGTAGCGGAGTCTCACTCCCGACTCGACTTTGTTGACGTTCTGTCCACCGGCACCTGAAGAGCGGAAGGTGTCCCACTTTATCTCCCCCTCATTGATTGTCACCTCGAACTTGTCGGCTTCGGGAAGCACTGCCACTGTTGCGGCGCTGGTGTGCATTCGTCCCTGTGTTTCAGTTGCGGGCACTCTTTGTACGCGATGAACTCCCGACTCGTATTTCAGCACTCCATAGACTCCGTCGCCGCTGACGGCAAAGTCAATTTCCTTGAATCCTCCGACGGCACCTTCGCTGACGCTGGTTATCGAGAGATTCCATCCCTTTGAGTCGCAGAATTTCTTGTACATCGAGAAGAGGTCGCCCGCGAAGAGGGCTGCCTCGTCGCCACCTGTACCTGCACGTATCTCCATCTGCACGTTCTTGGCGTCCTCGGGGTCTTTCGGTACGAGTGCAATCTTTATTTCTTCTTCAATTTTCGGTTGCTGTTCTTCATTGAGAGCCAGTTCCTCGCGTGCCATTTCTTTCATCTCGGGGTCACTCTCATTGGCAAGGATGTCCTTTGCCTCCTTAATGGAGTTGAGGCAAGCAATGTATCGCTTTCTTGCGTCCATAATGTCGCCGAGGTCCTTGTATTCTCTTGTCAGTTTTACGAAACGTTCCTGGTCGGCAATGACTGAAGGGTCGGTGATGAGTGTAGAGACTTCCTCAAAACGGCTGACGAGTCCGTCGAGCTTTTGCAGTATGCTGTTGTTGTCCGCCATATATTAATAGTTAAATTCTCCGTATTCAGACTTTATCGTCAGGCTCTTCTTGCCTTCTTCGATGTGGCCTATTACCTGTGCGTCGATATTGAAGCTTCTGCTGGTCTCTATCACCTTGTCGGCATTCTCCGGGCTAACGTAGATTTCCATTCTGTGTCCCATGTTGAACACTTTGTACATTTCTTTCCAGTCGGTGCCGCTCTCGTCGTGGATGATTCGGAAGAGTGGAGGGATAGGGAACATGTTGTCCTTCACCACGCGGCAGTTGTCGCCTACGAAATGCAGCACCTTCGTCTGTGCACCTCCTGTGCAGTGGACCATTCCGTGGATGTCCTGTCTCATCAGGTCAAGCAACTTCTTGATGACAGGGGCGTAGGTGCGGGTGGGTGAGAGGACGAGTTGTCCTGCGTTGACTTCCACGCCGTCAATTGCCTGGTCGAGACGATAGCTTCCGCTGTAAACGAGTTCTTCTGGCACTGCATGGTCGAAGGTCTCGGGATATTTCTCGGCAATGTACTTGTTGAACACGTCGTGACGTGCCGATGTCAGTCCGTTGCTTCCCATGCCTCCGTTGTAGCGTTCTTCGTAAGTAGCCTTTCCGCACGACGACAGTCCGACGATGACGTCTCCTGGTCGTATGTTGGCATTGTCAATGACGTCGCTTCGTTTCATTCTGCAAGTCACCGTGGAATCGACGATGATAGTCCTTACGAGGTCGCCCACGTCGGCGGTCTCACCTCCGGTGGCATAGATGCCGATGCCCATGTCACGCATTTGCTTGAGCAGTTCGTCGGTTCCGTTGATGATGGCAGAGATGACTTCACCTGGCACGAGCATCTTATTGCGTCCAATGGTGCTTGACACGAGGATGTTGTCAACGGCTCCTACGCAGAGCAGGTCGTCGGTGTTCATTATCAGTGCGTCCTGTGCTATGCCTTTCCATACGCTGAGGTCGCCTGTTTCTTTCCAGTAGGCGTAAGCCAATGATGATTTTGTCCCGGCTCCGTCGGCGTGCATGATGTTGCAGTATTCCGGGTCGCCTCCAAGAATGTCGGGTATAATCTTGCAGAAAGCCTGCGGGAAGATGCCCTTGTCGATGTTCTTAATTGCATTGTGGACATCCTCCTTTGCGGCACTTACGCCGCGGAGCATGTATCTGTTGTCTTTGTTCATATATTGTTTGTTTTCAATATTTCAATATTTCAATATTTCAATCTTTCTCAATTCTTCCCGTTCCAAAAGTCCCAGCTTGCGAAGGCCTGTAGCAGGAGCATTTCAAGTCCGTTTTTTGTTATCGCCCCGTATTTCTCGCCGTTTTTCATGAACAGGGTTTTGTCGGGGTTATATATGAGGTCGTATAGAATAGTCTTGTTGTCCATGGCTTCATAAGGCAGCCGTGGACATTCCTCTGTGTGAGGATACATTCCGCAAGGAGTGCAGTTGACAATTACGTTGTATTCCTGGACTATCTGTGGTGTCACTTCTTCGTATGTTATCGTGTCAGGACGGTCATATCTGCTGACGAAGACACATTCCAACCCGAGGCTTTTCAGTCCGTAATGAATGGCTTTCGACGCACCTCCGGTTCCGAGGATGAGCGCTTTCTTATGGTAATGGTCGAGCATGGGCTGTATGCTTCTGGTAAATCCGATGACATCGGAGTTGTAACCTTTGAGGATGATGTCCTTGCCCTTGTGTTCCACCTTGATGACGTTGACCGCTCCAATGGCTCTTGCTTCCGGGCTTATCACGTCAAGGAATGGCATCACTTTCTCCTTGTAAGGTATGGTGACGTTCAGTCCTTTTAGGTTGATGTTTGTGTCCAATACCTCTTGTAATGCGTCAATGTTGGGGATTTCGAAGTTTTCATATACCGCGTCAAGTCCTTCGTCAGCGAATTTCTGGTTGAAATAGCTGATGGAGAACGAGTGTCCCAATGGGTATCCTATCAAACCGTATTTGTCCATATCGTATATCTTTAGTTTATTGTCATTTTGTAGCGATGTACATTGTGCATATTCCGAAAGTCATTCTTCGGAACGACGTTTCCTTGAATCCCGTTCGCTCGAGTATCGTCATCATCTGTTCGCCTTGTGGAAATGCCTCAATGGTGGCTGTGAGATAAGAATAAGCCCGGTTGTCCTTAGAGATGATGCGTCCCCAAATGGGAAGAACTGTATGGGAATAGATGTTGAACAGTGTTTTCATGGGGTTTCTTACGGGGTGGGTCAGCTCGATGACGCAGAGGTGACCACCTGGTTTCAGCACTCGGCACATTTCTGCCAAACCTTTGTCCAAGTCGGGGAAGTTGCGTATTCCGAATGCTGCCGTCACGGCATCGAAGGAGTTGTCGGGGAAGGTGAGGTTCATGCAGTCTTCCTTTGCGAACGAGATGATGTTGTCGAGGCGTGCCTCCTTTGTCTTTTTCCTTCCAAACTCCATCATTCCTTCTGAAATGTCCGCTCCCACGAGCCTTTCAGGATGCAACGTCTTTGCTGCAAGAATGGCGAAGTCACCAGTCCCTGTAGCCACGTCAAGTATTGACTTGGGCTTGAATTGTTCCAGCGTTTTGATGGCAGTCATTCGCCAGCCCTTGTCGATGTTCCACGACAGTCGGTGGTTGAGCAGGTCGTAGGTCGGGGCGATGCTGTCAAACATGTCCTCGACTTGTTTTCCTTTGTCCCCCTTGCTGTCGTAGGGTTTTATTTTTTCTTGTTCGTACATAAAATATTGCAATATCAGCCGCAAAGGTAGTAAAAGTTGCGGGAATTACAAAATTTTTTCATATATTATTTCTTATTTGTATGAAGTTTGTAGGCTCAGGGAACTGAAAAAAGCGCGGTTTACTTGCTTTTTTCAAGTGAACTGCGCTTTGTACGCTTGTAGCTGCGATATTCGTCGAGTGGTATTTCCACGTCAGATTCTTCGAGGGTTCCTACTTGTGGCAGATGGAACTTGAGGTATTTGATGTTAAGCCCGCGCTCAATCCACTGTGCCTCGTAGTAGGTCTGGATGCCGAGTATTCGGCTGGTTTCCTTGTCGATGCCTTCTGTGTGGTAGAGGTCGTCGGTCTTGAACACTATCGGCAACTTGTTGTGGTCTGCCATTATCGAAGTGTAGGTGAACAGGAAGTTGCTGTCGGTCTTTAGGTGGACGATGCCGCCGTCGGCAAGGAAGTGCCTGTATCGTTCGAGGAAATAGGTGCTTGACAGTCTTTTCCTTGGGTTTTTCATCTGAGGGTCGCTGAAGGTGAGCCATATTTCCTGCACCTCGTCCTTATCGAAGAAGCGGTCGATAATCTCAATGTTTGTCCTTAGAAATGCCACGTTGGGCAATTGTTCTTCTAAGGCTTGCTTGGCTCCCTGGTGCATTCTTGCACCTTTGATGTCAACACCGATGAAGTTGAAGTCGGGGAATAGTTTGGCTAGACCGACGGTGTATTCGCCTTTGCCACAACCGAGTTCCAACACTATTGGGTTGTCGTTGTGGAAATAGCTGCTTCGCCATGAACCTTTCATGGCAAAGGGTTTGTTGTCGGTCATTACTGAATAGGGAAACTGGAACACGTTGGGAAACGTTTCCATTTCAGCGAATTTCTGCAGTTTTCCTTTGGACATGTTTTTTAGTTGACGAGTTGACAAGTTAATGAGTTGACGAGTTGACAAGTAGACGAGTTGACGACTTGTCAACTTGTTTACTTGTCAACTAATAATACTTGTCAACTGAATGATTTATTTTCCAGCTAATGGTGAAGCCTGGGTGTAGGTGCGAGCTCCGAGCTCTTTGTCGAGCATGTAGAGACCGTAGCCGTTGTCCTTAATCATCTTCAGGTTGTCGATGATGCCCTGTGCGTTCTCTTCTTCCTCAACCTGCTCGTCGATGAACCACTTCAGCATGCTTGATGTGGCGTAGTCCTTCTCCTGCTCGCTGAGCGCCATGAGATTGTTGATGAGCGAAGTCACCTTCTGCTCGTGGGCGAGTGTGCTTTCGAGCACGTCGAGAAGGTTGTTCCACTTTGTGGGTACTTCTTCGATGGCTTTCAGTTCAACCTGTCCTGCGCGTGAGATGACATAGTTGAAAAGTATTTTCGCATGGTCCTGCTCCTCCTGGAACTGAACCTCGAACCACTTGCCAAAACCGGGGTTGCCGTTGGCATGGCACCATGCTGCCATTGACAGATAGAGATAAGCCGACCACATCTCGGCATTGATTTGGGCGTTGATAGCCTCTTCCACTTTCTTGTTTAACATAGCCGTAAATTTTTATTGTTAATTTTTCAATTTTTCAATATTTCAATCTATTACCACCGTTGTCCATCCGTGCTTGTCCTCTTCAGTACCGTACTGAATGCCACGCAGGTGATTGTAGAGCTTTTCGCTTATTGGTCCTGGCTTTTCGCCAAAGACGTAGCTTTTGCCAGTCTCAACGTCGTCGATGCGTGATATTGGTGAGATGACGGCAGCAGTTCCGCATGCTCCAGCCTCCTCGAAAGTCTCGAGTTCCTCTTCCGGGATGTGTCGTTGTTCAACCTTCATGCCAAGGTCCTCGGCAAGCTGCATCAGCGACTTGTTGGTGATGGACGGCAGGATGCTTGTTGATTTCGGGGTGACGTAAGTGTTGTTCTTGATGCCGAAGAAGTTGGCGGCGCCAGCCTCATCGATGTATTTCTTCTCTTTCGCGTCGAGGTAGAACTCGCAGGCGTAGCCGAGGTCATGGGCTTTCTTGTTGGCAAGGAGCGAGGCGGCATAGTTGCCACCCACCTTGTATATTCCCGTTCCGAGAGGAGCCGAGCGGTCGTGGTCGCGTATGATGACGTAAGGATTGGCATAGAAGCCTCCCTTGAAGTATGGTCCTACTGGTGTGACGAATATCAGGAACAGGTATTCGTTGGCTGGGTGAACACCCACCTGTGCGCCAGTGCCCACGAGCAGCGGACGTATGTAGAGTGTAGCCCCGCTCTCGTAGGTCGGTATCCACTCCTGATTCAGTCTCACCACTTTTTTCACCATTTCCTCAAAAAGTTCTGTCGGCAGCTCTGGCATAAGTATTCCGCGGCAAGTGCTCTGCAGGCGTTTTGCGTTCTCATCCATCCGGAACACCCTCACTTTGCCGTCGGGGCAACGATAAGCCTTCAGACCTTCAAAAGCCTCCTGCCCGTAGTGAAGGCAGGTTGCAGCCATGTGCATATTGATGTACTCTTCGGAGCAAACTTCTATTTCGCCCCATTTGCCGTTGCGATAGTAGCAGCGTACATTGTAGTCGGTTTTTCTGTAACCGAACGACAAGTTTGACCAATCAAGATCTTTCATATACTATATATATTATCGTTATTAATCAAAATCAAAACCAGTTGCAAAAGTACGAATTTTAATTTTAATCTGCAACTATTTTGCCGTTTTTTTTAGTCTTCGGTGTTCATTAGCACTTCCTTTACCTCTTTGTCGGCTTGTGTGAGCCTGTCTTTGCAGAGTTTGATGAGGGTTTTTGCCCTTTTCAGTTCAGTGCTGAGTGAGTCGATGTCGAGTTCGTCGTTTTCCATTCGTCTTACGATGTTCTCGAGTTCCTTCACTGCGTTTTCATATTTAATTGTCTCTTTCATTGTCGATTCAGTTTATTGTTGATATTATTTTTCCTTTCTCAAGTCTTGTCACTATCTTGTCGCCAGTCTTTGCTGCCGAAGGGTCGCGAAGTGCCTTGCCGTTGAGGGTCGTGATGCTGTAGCCACGGCGGAGTATGGTTTGAGGGTCGAGCAGTGCGACTCGTTTCTCGACCAGTTCGAGTCGGTGGCGTTGGGTGGTCATAAAGTGTTCCACAGTTGAGGAAATATTGTTCTCCAACTGGGAAACACGTTTTTCCGCGTTTACGATAGCTATGAGCGAGTGCTTCTCAATGCGTTCGGCAATGACGTCAAGATGCGCCAGCTCCCGTTGTTTCCTCATGGTCAGAAGTGTGGGGATGCGTTCGGAGAGTTTTGCAGTGCGTTGCATCTCGGAGTCGATTTTTCTTATTGCCATGGTGGTCAGGCGTGAGCTTGCCTCGTTGATGCGTGTGTCGGCGCCGTGGAGGTTGTCAACGAGCAGGACGGCGGCTGCGGTTGGTGTTTTCACCCTTGTGTGCGACACCATGTCGAGTATGCACTCGTCCCTGTCGTGTCCGATGCCTGTGATGACTGGCAATGGGAAGTTGGCAACGTTTTCTGCCAGTTCGAGGGTGTCGAATCCCGACATGTCGCTTGTGGCTCCGCCACCTCTTATTATTACCACGCAGTCGAACTCCTCGTATCTCTCGTTGATGGCGTTGAGAGCCTTGACGATGCTTTTCTCTATTCCTTCTCCCTGCATGACGGCGGGGAAGAGCGTTAGGTCGAACCTGTAGCCGTACTTGTTGTGGACAATCTGGCTGGCAAAGTCGCCGTAGCCTGCGGCAGCCTTGCTCGACACTATTGCTATGCGCTGGGTGAAGAGCGGAAGGTCGAGTTGCTTGTTAAGGTCGAACACGCCTTCTTCCTTCAGTTTCCTGACTATCTCCTTGCGTCGTCGTGCCATGTCGCCAAGTGTCAGTGTAGGGTCGATGTCGGATATTATCCATGAAAAGCCGTATGCTTCGTGGAACTGGGCATAGACTTCGATGAGCACTTTCATTCCGGCAGTGAGCCTCTGTCCGGTGACCTTCTCGAAATAGGGTTTCAACGCTCCCCATGTCTGTCGCCAGCATTTTGCTGATGCCCTTGCCACGGGAGTGTTGTAGTTTGGGTCTTTTTCTATAAGTTCGAGGTAGCAGTGCCCGTTGTTTTCCCTTAGTTCGGCAATCTCCGTCTCCACCCAATACGCCTTTGGCATACCAAGTTCGATGGTCTGTCTAACCAGGTTGTTTAGTTCGTATAGAGTTATTGTCTTCATTGTCTTCTATCGCCTTTATGAAGTCCGGCACTCCGTAACCGTAGATGTTGTCGGGGTGCTTATAGTTGTCGCCGCATTGTCTCACAATATCGATGATTTCCAGTGCGGTTTTTTCTGGCATGGCTTGCCACAGGCAGGCAATGAGTCCGCAGACGAGTGGGGTTGAGAACGAGGTCCCCATATCCTCCATTATCGTTCCTCTCGACGAGACGAGAGATGCTGGGCTGCCTATTGCCATCAGGTCGGGTTTGACGCGTCCGTCCTGTGTGGGACCTATGCCGCTGAAGGGAGCGTTGGTCAGTTCGGCTGTCAGTGCCCCAACGGTAATAATGTCGTCGGCATCTGCTGGGAAGGTGATTTTTTTCCATTGCCCCATTCCGTAGTTGCCTGCGCTGTTGACGAGTATGATACCTTTTCCCGCGAGCATTGAGGCTGTTCGTGATATGAGTGTTGACCTGCCGTCCATCTCTCGGTAACGGTGGTCGCCGTAGTGGTTGTCGTATTCGTTATATCCGAGACTGCTGCTTATGAGGTCAACACCCACGGAGTCGGCATATTCGGCTGCCATTGCCCAATAGTCTTCCTCCACGGGCTGTTCCGACTGCTGGTCTTCGCAGCGCAACAGCCAGAACGTCGCTTCGGGAGCTGTTCCGATATAAACCGAAGGGGCGTTGATGGCCATTGCCGACAGCACTTTGGTGCCGTGGTCGGTCTCGTCGTAGATGTTTCTTGAGTTAGGGAAGACGAAGTCCTTCGTTCCTTTGATTCTTACGTTTCTGAATGCATTAAGGCGGTCAACGTTACGAAATCCGCCGTCGAGCACGGCAATGGTCATTCCCTTGCCGCGGAATCCCCGTTCGTGAAGCTTGTCACCGTTCATGAGGCTTACTTGCAGGTATGCCGATCCGTATCTCACGTTTTGGAGTGAGTCCCAAGGGTTGAAGTGGTCGTTGATTTTCTTTCTTTTCAGTCCTGGACTGATTGAGTCGGGCGATACCCACACCCGTTCACACCGTTTGACAAACTGCATCCGTCTGATGCCTCTCATAATGGCAGTGTCAATGCAGTTGACGAGCACGGTGTTGTTCCACTTGCTTGTACCGACGAGCTTCATCTCTTCCGATGATGACATTATGGCACGTATGTAGTTGTAGCTTACGGGCAGGTCGGTAGAGTCGATGGCAATATTCTGCCGACGCCTTCTCTCTATGGCTTTCAGCGACAGAAACTGCTTAGGTCGTTCAATGGTGTAGCCACATCCCCGCTTGTCCTTTAGTGTCAGGCGGAAGGTGTAGCTTTTCTTCCCGGGATATTTCACCCTTGGTGAATACTTGTTAACGACGGCGAAAGAGCTTGCCGCTGCCAGTATGATGCATATTATGGTCAGTAACCGTTTCATTGTTTGCGAAATTGTTGCAAAGTTATAGGAATTTATCGAAACAACCAAATATCTTACAGTTTTTTTGTGATGTGTAGATAAAAAAAGCCCAATCTCACGACTGGGCAATTTCTACAATAAACTTATATAATAATACACGTACGGTTCGCCTCTTTCCTTGCGAACAGTCAACGGTGTCGATACAGCATAACAGGTCAGCGACACTCACTTCTGTACAGTGCTTCCTGTTTGTCGTTGTTAATAAGGGGCGCTTCCCAATCCTTACACCGAGGACGTTCTGCTGTCGAATTGTCATGAGGCAGGTCTTCTGACTTCGTTCCATCCGCAAACTCCTTCCCGCTGTTGCTCCCCTTATTTATATAATAAGGTGTAAAACTTTAGCAGTGGACCATAATGTTTGCGGATGATAAAGGAACTTACAGCTGCGGGACAGTCGGGGATTTTCACCCCATTCCCTTTTAATCGCTGCTATGCGAACCTCAATCGGGCACAAAGTTACAAATTTTTCTTTAACTCCACAACCAAATGCGAATAAAAGTTTCATACATAACATATTTTAACCGTGAGGAATACTAAAGGACAGTGAAAAAGCAGTACCTTTGCAAATAAAATGAATGAAAAGTAAAGTAACCATAGCTTTCTTGTTGGCAATAGGTGCAGTGTTCTACCTTTCCTTCAATGGCGTAAGCACTACTGACAACACTTCGGCTGAGACGACCGAAGCGGAAAAAACGTCAGTCCAAGTTGCTGATGAAGACTACTGCCACCCAAGGTATGAGAAGCAACAACCGTCGTCGGAACAGATTCTGCACCGTATGGCTTATACCACTTCCTACAACAAGGACACACGTTGCCCGAATTGGGTGGGTTGGGCGTTGACTCGTGAACACACCGATGGCGACAACGAACGCTCCAACCATAAGTTTCTGGAAGACAAGGAAGTGCCTGAGCCAAGGGCAGTCTATTCAGACATAAGGGAAAGCGAATCTGGCTACCAGCGTGGACATCTTTGTCCTGCAGCCGACAACAAGTGGTCGTTCAAGGCGCAGAACGAGGCATTCCTCATGACCAATATTTGTCCGCAAGACGGACACCTCAACCAGAGAGCATGGAAATATCTTGAGGAACAGTGCAGGGATTGGGCAGTGAAATACGGAAAGGTGTTCATCGTGGCAGGACCATTATTCAAGACGTCAAAGCCGAAAACCGTAGGTGAACATCATGTGGCTGTGCCTGACGATTTCTTCAAGGTCGTAATGGCTTTTGACGACGAAGGCAAGGCAAGGGCAATCGGCTTCTGCTACAATAACGCTCCTGAACGGGGAACCACGAAGGACTATGCCCGAAGTGTCGATGAAATAGAAAGCATGACAGGTCTCGACTTCTTCTATCAGCTCGACGACGAGACAGAAAACCGCATTGAGGCGGAGTGTGACTTTGACAAATGGTAACAAACAACATCAGAATATGGGAAGAAACAAGTTTTCACAACATGAGATAGACATCATCGGCAAACTGCTCAGACGCAAGAACGCCGGCACGAGATTCCAACAGAAGCAGATACGTCATCAGCTACGTGTCAATTTCGAGTTCAACATCTCCGACTTCAACGAACAGGGAAAAGCCTTTGGCGAAGATGAACTCCACGACGCGATAAAGCGTGGAGCCATCCACATTCTCGACGATGCCACTATTGCTGCCATGAGGGAGAAGAGGGCAAGGGACAAAGCTCACGACGAGGGCTACTTCTACGAACAGTGTTAGTACACTTCGTCGTTGTCAGGATTCTCGTCTGAGTAATTCAGTGATGCAGCAAGAAGTGTGTAAGGCTCTACTACCGTGACTTTGGTTTTGGGAGTGGAATATTCTTTTTTCATAGTTCTGATAGTGATATTTATGGCTATTTTACAACAAACTTCTTGTTGTTTTTGATGTAGATGCCTTTCGACGGATTGCTCACCGCTTGGCCGTTAAGGTTGTAGATGATGGTATTTTCCTCGCTTTCTATGGGCATGGAATTTACAGAGGTTGTCTCAGCATTATCTATTCCAAAGCCCTTGGAATAGCTTGTTTCGGAAGGAACTTCAAGATAAGCCTTTCCTGCGACACAGTTGACCACGCTTCCGTCCTTTGTTTCGCCAACAGATGCGAGATAGAATCCAAGGTCTGTTTTTGCGGAATTGTTTTTATAGGTCAGTCGGTATATCCTCTTGCCGTTTGTTGCTTTCACCACATCTCCAATGGCAGGCATAGCGACGAGTTGGTTCTCTGATGCTTTCTCTTTGGTAGTATCCAAATATTTTACGTTTATTGTAGTATTGGATGTAGCTTTATTGGATGTAGCTTTAACAAGCACTCCTTCGCCTTTCGCCACCTGGTTGTCACCTCTCTTTGTCAATACCAATTTCCCATCATCTACTTTTACGTTATATAGTTCTATCGTTGCGTCGCCAGATGTTAGCTCAGTGTCAGAAAACTGATTGCTGAAAGTGGTGTAATATGTTGGTTCTGTTGATTCTTTATGGATTGCCGCAGCTGAGATGGTGTTAAACTTGAAATTCTTCCAATTATCATTAATGTTTTTTACGAAAATGACAGAACCTGAAGGAAAGGCGTCGTCTCCGAGATTGGGTACGTTTTCTGCATTACAATATATAGTTTTTATTCCGCTATTAAAAAAAGCACTTTGACCGATAGATGTTACAGTACTTGGAATAACGATTGATTGTAATGAAGTACAAAAGTTGAAAGCATTATTATAAATATCAACTAATCCATCATTCAGTTCAACTTTTTTTAGCGATTTGAAATTCATAAATGAATAGTTTCCAACGTAATTGATATTCTCACCGAAAGTTACACTAACAAGAGTTGAGTTATCTGGATAGGAAGATGGCGAGTTAACAAAAACACCTATAATTTTATATGTTTTTTCATCTTTTGTAATCGTAGGAGGAATAACAGCATCTTTCAGAGTCCCAAATGACTTCACAATAGCCTCATTATCATTTATTAATTCGTATGTGATGCCATTAATAGTTTCTGATGTCTGAGCCACAACCGTGCCACAGCTTACAATCATCAGTAGAATCGCGAGAATAGACAGTTTAATCTCTTTAAGTTTCATTGTCGTTATTATTTGTCGTGGCAAAGATACGAAATTTATCCTTAACCGACAAATATTTAGGCAACAATATTTCCATTACCGATTAGAAATGTCAATTTTTCGTCCTCTGTCAGCCTTTGGTACGCCTTCGAGATGCTTTCGAGATGCCTTCGGAAAACTTTTGGGACGTTTGTAAATATTTCCGTTATCTATGCCATTATGCCAGCTATTATGCCATTATGCTTACTTCATCTTTCTTCCCTCAACCGACATCTGAATACTGAAATTCGGTGAAAAATTGTATCTGATGGCTGCACCTATACGGTCGCCCATGTCTCCAAGGTCCTGTAAATAATAAGGTATGCGCATGTTATTGATAACCGTCTTTTGACCATAGGCATAACCCTCCCAATGCTCGTCGAAACGATAGCCTATTACAGCTGTCAGACCAGCGTCGCGAAAGGTGGAGTTTGCCCAATACATATTGTTCAAGTAGCCACCGACAGCTATTGATAGGCGGTCGGTCAATGCCGTGGCGTATTGTGCAGACAGATTCTGTGAGAAACCGACACCACCGAAGGCGTGCTTGCCAATCTGAGAGAATACCGACGCTCCGAGGGAAAGGTTCAGGCCTTCATGAAGCCTCCAGTTGCTCCACGTACCGCCGAAATAGTAAGGATAGAAGTTGCCAGTGACTACCCTTCCTCTGTCGTCAAGTTGCGGAAGGTGAAGGGTGTCGGGAGACTGTTCAGCCATTGGGGCAATATAGTCTGGAGTTTCTGTGAGAGGCTTGTCGTAGATGTCGTCGATTAGGGTTTTCCCGTTCTCGTGTTGAGCCATCGCCGTCAGTGTTAACATGGTAGTGAGCAAAATGCCGATTATTCTTCTTTTCATAAAAGTCGCAATTGAATTACTGATGCAAAAGTAATAAATCTTGTCCAATAGTAACAACCCACACCTCATCTTTTACAGATAATTAACTTCCCGTTTGTTTAATATTTAGCATAGATTGTTTGTTAAGTTTAGCATAGCTTGTAGCACGACCGTTCCATAACTGTTGATACGACTGTTCCGTAGTTATGGAA
>JALFCG010000091.1 GCA_022771265.1 Prevotella sp. | reverse complement strand
CTTCTGTGGCAAGGTTGAAGATACCACCCCACATAACAGATGTGCAAAGGCCACAGAGGAAGATGAATACGCAAGACAATGGTACCTTTGCGTCAGTTATAGTGATGAAGCCCAAGTCAAGGTTCAGCGTTGTCTCGATGTTGCCTGTGAATATGGCAGCAACAATAAGTATGATACCAACAGAAGATACTGTAATAAGCTGTGTGCGGGTAGATACTTTTCCTGATATAGCTGTACTTGTGGCGCGCCCGACAAGCATGAGCAGCCAATAGATAGCGGCCAATGAGCCGGCAACAGCTGCAGCACCCTCGCCAGGCATGCGGCTAATCCACATATTCATGATGTTTGGTACGGCAATCTCTACACCTACATAGAAGAAAATGGCGATAACACCAAGAAGGCAATGGCGGAATGCCAGTGGTGAGTGCTCGTATGTTACTTCGGTGAGGTTGCCCTGTGGCTCTACTATCTTAACAAAAGAGATAACGAGGAATGCCAACAGGAAAATTACTATACCAGTAATGATCAGAGGTGCTACGTCGGGGAAACTGTCTTTTGTCAAAGTTCCGACAAGGAAACCTGCCAGCATAGGGGTCAGTGTTCCGGACAGAGAGTTAAGCGTTCCACCGGCCTGGATTAGCTGGTTACCTGTATTGCCGCCACCACCAAGAAGGTTGAGCATTGGGTTTACTACGGTGTTGAGCATACATACGCAAAAGCCGCAGATGAGGGCACCGAGGAGGTAGATGAAAAGATTGAGGCTTGTCATAATGCCACCAATCTCGCAAACCTCTACGTCTGCACCTACAAGTCCGGAGAGAAGCTGAACACCAAGTCCGGCTGCACCAATAAGAAGAGCCAGAAGGGCTGTCTTCTTGTAACCATATTTAATAAGCATGTTACCTGCAGGAATACCCATGAAGAGGTATGCGACAAAGTTCATTAGGTTACCAGCCGTTCCTGCCCAGGGATAAGTAATTCCCCAAATGTTTCCGAATGGGGCTGCCATGTTTGTTACAAAACTAATCATGGCAAAGATAAAGAACATGGTGATAATGGCCACAACGTTCTTTTCAGTCTTTTTAGTTTCTGACATTGTTTAAAATTGTTCTTTAAAGTTGATAATTGCTCAGTAAGTGAGGTTGGGAAAAATCCAAATGTTGTTTATGTTTGCTATTCGTTAACTCCAAACTTGTAAATAGTCTTCTGTTTGTACTGCTCACCAGGATTAAGTACTACTGAAGGGAAATATGGATGGTTTGGAGAATCTGGGAAGTGTTGTGCCTCGAAGCATATTCCTGAGCGTCTTGGGAATGTCGCTCCATGCTGTCCCTTGTAGCCGTCGGCCCAGTTGTCGGTATAAAGCTGTACTCCAGGCTCTGTGGTGTAAACCTCCATGGTTCTGCCACTTACAGGCTCTGTAATCTTTGCAGCAAAACTCAGCTCACCTTCCTCCTTCTTGTTCAGAACGTAGCAGTGGTCGTAACCTGCACCATTCTTTATTTGCTCGTCCTCGGCATCAATATCCTGCCCAACAGGCTTCGGGGTACGGAAGTCAAACGGCGTGCCCTTTACGAAGCGGATTTCGCCCGTAGGAATGCTGGTCTCGTCAATTGGGAGATAATAGTCAGCATTGATTTCGCAAATAAGATTGTCTATTGTTGGGGTTGGATTTGCAATTCCTGACAAAGAGAAGAAACCATGACTTGTCAGGTTAATTATGGTTTTCTTGTTGGTGGTAGCCATGTATTCTATAACAAGCTCATTGTCATTGGTGAATGAATATACAACTGTTACCTTTACCTCACCCGAGTAGCCTTCCTCTCCATAGGGGCTTACATATTTCAGGACAAGTGAGTTCTCGTTCATCTGGAGAGCATCCCATACCTTGGCGTTGAAGCCCTTCTTTCCGCCATGAAGAGAGTTGGGGCCATTATTGATTGGGAGACTGTACTCCTTTCCGTGAAGTTGGAACTTGCCCTTGCAGATGCGGTTTCCGTATCTTCCAATAAGAGTGGACAAGTATGGCTCTGGTGAATTAATTACTTCCTCGATATTGTCATGCCCCTGAATAACGTTTGCCATCTTGCCGTCTTTGTCAGGAACCATGATGGCTACAATAGCACCACCATAGTTTGTGATGGCTACTTCGTTGCCCTTGTCGTTTCTGAGGATGTACAAATCAGTCTTTTTCCCATTGATGGTGGTCTGAAAATCTTCACGTTTCAGACCACAGATGTTTTCTGTTTCGTTTGTGTTCATCATATAAATCGTTTTTAGTTATTCGTTGTTTGTTGCAAAGTAACTAAAAAATAACGATAACGACAAACGAAAAGTAGAAAAAAGTATCGGAAATGGCGTTAAAAACTATTAAATGCGATAAAAGCCAACAAGTCGGCAACGATATAGCTGCTTCCGCCAATGAAAATAAAGTCATCCGAATCAGCTTCTTTCCTTGCTTGCATGTATGCCTCTCCTACGTTGTCGTAAGTCTTACCTGTAAGCCCGTGTCTCCCGGCAATGCTTGCCACGGTGTGGCGGTCCAATGCTCTTTTGCATGTGGCTTGTGTGAAATAGTATGTAGCATTTTCAGGCAGAAGGCTCATAACGGAGTTTATGTCTTTGTCGTCCACCATGCCGAAAACAATTCTCATGGTTTTGCACTTCTGCCTCTTGATCTGTTCCGAAAGATACTCCCATCCGGCAACGTTATGTCCTGTGTCGCAGACGGTCAACGGCTTGTTTGATAATATTTGCCATCTTCCGAGAAGCCCTGTGTTTAAACATACTTTCCTTATGCCTTCAAAAATATGGTTTTCGTTGGTAATGACTCCCATTTCTTTCAATATGCCGCATGCCTCAAGGACGGTCCGTGTGTTTTTCTCCTGATAGTCACCGCCAAGAGCGCCATCAAAGCACTTGCCGTCAGCTGTGGTGTATCTTCTTCCACCATGGCCATTAGACTCAGACGACAATATCCAGTTTGAGTCCTGTGCGAAAGTTATGGGAGCTTCAAGTCCTTTGGCTTTTGCCTCAAACACTTTCCTGGTCTCCTCGTTGTACTCGCCGATGACGACAGGGACGCTGTGCTTGATGATGCCGGCTTTCTCTGCAGCAATCTTCTCCAGCGTGTCTCCGAGAAACTGCGTGTGGTCAAAGCTGATGTTGGTTATAATGCTCAGGATTGGCGTTATGATGTTCGTGCAGTCAAGACGTCCGCCTAAGCCCACCTCTATGACGGCGATGTCCACATGCTCTTTCTCGAAATATTGGAATGCCATGGCTGTGGTCAGCTCAAAGAAAGAAGGGTGGAGAGGCTCGAAGAAATGGCGTTCTTTCTCTACAAAGTCTATGACATCTTTCTCACTAATACATACGTTGTTAACCTTGATTCGTTCACGGAAGTCTACAAGATGTGGCGAGGTGTAAAGACCAACCTTGTAGCCTGCTTCCTGAAGTATTGATGCAATGGTGTGCGAGCATGAGCCCTTGCCGTTGGTCCCTGCTATGTGGATAGTTCTGAACTTGCGGTGCGGATGCCCGAAATGCTCATCCAGCGCCAGTGTGTTCTGCAGTCCCTCTTTATATGCAGAAGCACCCACATGTTCGAAAACAGGGGTGCTATTATAGAGGTATTCCAATGTTTCTTTATAGTTCATCAGACCTGAAATAAATCAGTTGAAATAATTGCGGAATTTCTGGAAGATAGTCTTCTTGGTGTTAGAGTCACCCTTGAAGTTTTCACTATCCTTGAGGTGTTCCATCATTTCTTTTTCCTTCTTAGTGAGAGTCTTTGGTACATAGATACTTATGTTTACCACCAGGTCGCCGGTGCCGTTTCCGTAACCTTGTACGGACGGCAGTCCTTTCCCTCTCAGTCGAAGAGTCTTTCCTGGCTGTGTGCCAGACTCAATCTTAATAGAAACCTTGCTGCCCTGTATGGTTGGAATATCCACCTCGCCACCTAATGCGGCGGTCGGGAAGTCAAGCAACAGGTTGTATATGACATCACGTCCGTCCCTGATGAAGGTCTCGTTCTTCTCCTCCTCCACGAATACTTTTATGTCTCCATTGATGCCGTTGTGCTGACCTGCGTTTCCCTTGCCTGGAACGTTGACAATCATTCCTTCCTCAACTCCGGCTGGAATGCTGATCTCGACAACTTCCTCACCTTTTACTACACCAGTTCCACCGCACTCCTTGCATTTGTTTTTAATAATTGTACCTTCACCTCTACAAGTTGGGCATTCCGACTGCGTCTGCATCATTCCGAACACCGATCTCACCGTGCGTGCGACAACTCCGCGACCGTTACATGTAGGGCAAGTCTCCGGGGTACTTCCACCCTCGGCACCTGAGCCGTGGCAGCATGAGCATGTGATGTCTTTCCTTACCTTGAACTTCTTGGTTACTCCCGAGGCAACATCCTGTAGTGAAAGCCTTACCTTCAGCCTGAGGTCAGCACCTCTGAACTGGGCACGTCTGCCGCCGCCGTCACCAAATCCCCCGAAACCGCCAAATCCAGAATGCCCACCGAATACATCGCCGAACATTGAGAAAATGTCATCCATAGAGAAACCGCCACCGAAGCCACCGGAACCTCCGAAGCCGCTTGGGCCATTAAAGCCAAACTGGTCGTACTGTTGTCTCTTCTGCGGGTCATGGAGCACATCGTAGGCCTCTGCAGCCTCCTTGAATTTCTCCTCCGCTTCCTTGCTGTCGGGGTTGCGGTCGGGGTGATATTTTATGGCCAGCTTTCTATATGCTTTTTTTATCTCGTCTTCAGAAGCGTTCTTGTCGACGCCGAGCACCTCGTAATAATCTCTTTTTGCCACTTTGTGATGTGTTTTGGTGAAAGTTATAATATATATAATATGTGTGCCTGCATATGACTACGTTGCCGCAGGACATTATTGTCCTACAGCAACTTTGGCATGTCTTATTACCTTGTCGTTCATGGTGTAGCCTGTCTGTACGCAGTCGATGACCTTGCCTTTCTTGTCATCACCCATACCTGGAACCATGGCTATGGCCTCGTGGAAATCGACATTGAAGTCGGCATCCTTGGTCTCGATTTCCTTTACGCCCATACTTTCAAGAATCTTTTTCAGTTTCTTGAAAATCAGTTCCCATCCTTCCTCAAGAGCCTTTATGTCATCTGTCTTCTCGGCACTTGCAGCTGCGCGCTCCATGTCGTCGAGTATGGGAAGGATGGCCACTATGGTCTTCTCCCCTCCATTAAGTATCAGCTCTGTTTTCTCTTTCAGAGTGCGCTTTTTGTAGTTGTCAAACTCAGCTACGGCGCGAAGATACTTGTCTTTCAGCTCTTCTATCTGCTCGTTTGCAGCCTCCAGCGGGTCTTTCTCTTGTGTCTCCTCCTGGCTGTCGTCCTGCCCGTTCTGTGCAGACTCTTCTGTGGTCTCGTCAACGGTTACTTTCTCTTCGCCATCAACGTTTATTTTTTGTTCCTTGTTTTCTTCGTTGGTGTTCATGATTGCAATAATTACGTTACGTTGATGTCAATGCAAAATGCGTGCCATAAATCCCACAAATTATACTGGCCGTCAACTGTCTGTATTGTGGATTTTCATTTGTGCGCATTATATCTTGTACATCTTCTCTTTCTGCGCCTTTATCTGTTCGTCGTAGATATACTCGTCATATGGCATGAGCTTGTCGATTGTACCGTTAGGCGTTAGCTCGATGATGCGGTTTGATACTGTACGGATGAACTCGTGGTCGTGTGAGGCGAAGAGAATGTTGCCTTTAAACTGTATCAGGTTGTTATTGAACGCCTGGATAGATTCCAGATCGAGGTGGTTGGTCGGGGTGTCGAGTATCAGGCAGTTAGCATTCTGTAGCTGCATACGCGCTATCATGCATCTCATCTTCTCGCCTCCAGACAGTACGTTGACCTTCTTGAGAACTTCCTCGCCAGAGAAGAGCATGCGTCCGAGATAGCTCTTCATGACAACCTCGTTGCCGGGGCCATACTGCGAGAGCCACTCTATCAGGTTCAGTTCCGAATCAAAGAATGCCGTGTTGTCGAGTGGAAGATAAGCCGTAGTTATGGTAACACCCCACTTGAATGTACCTGCGTCTGCCTCTCTGTTGCCGTTTATTATCTCGAAGAGGGCTGTCATTGCCTTCGGATTGTGTGAGAGGAACACCACCTTCTGGTCCTTCTCCACATTGAACGATACATTGTCGAAGAGAACTGTTCCGTCTGTATCTACGGCCTTCAGTCCGTCTACCTCCAATATCTGGTTGCCTGGCTCCCTGTCCATCTGGAATATGATGCCAGGGTACTTGCGGCTTGATGGGCGTATTTCCTCAATGTTCAGTTTCTCAAGCATCTTCTTGCGTGAAGTGGTCTGACGGCTCTTTGCCACGTTGGCAGAGAATCTTCTGATGAACTCCTCCAGCTGCTTGCGCTTCTCTTCGGCCTTTAGTCTCTGGTTCTGTGCCTGTCTGAGTGCCAGCTGCGAGCTTTCGTACCAGAACGAGTAGTTTCCTGCGAATACGGTTATCTTTCCGAAGTCTATATCCACGGTCTGAGTCGATACGGCATCAAGGAAGTGTCGGTCGTGGCTCACGACGAGTACCGTCTGTTCGATGTTGCCGAGGTAGTCTTCGAGCCATTCTACAGTCTCCAGGTCGAGGTCGTTGGTAGGCTCGTCGAGGAGCAGGTTGTCGGGATGGCCGAAAAGAGCCTTTGCGAGCATTACGCGTACTTTCTCGTTGTTTGACAACTCGCTCATTTTCTTGTCGTGCAGTTCTTCCTTTATTCCAAGGTTTGACAACATCTGGTCAGCGTCGCTCTCGGCGTTCCATCCGTCCATCTGCGCGAACTTGTCCTCCAGTTCTGCCACCTTAATGCCGTCTTCCTCATTGAAATCCGGTTTCATATATAATGCTTCACGCTCCTTCATGTTTTCCCACAACGGCTGGTGTCCCATCAGTACTGTGTCCCTTACAAGGTATTCGTCGTACTTGAAGTGGTCCTGCTCAAGCACCGACAGTCTCTCGCCAGGTCCCAGCTCAACAGTGCCCTTGTTAGGTTCCAGGTCTCCGCTGATAGCCTTGAGCAGCGTAGACTTTCCTGCTCCATTGGCGCCAATCACTCCATAAATATTACCGTTTGTGAATTTGATATTGACATCCTTATAGAGGATTTTCTTACCAAACTGAATTGCTAAATTTGTAACTGTTATCATTGTTTTTCCGTTTTTTTCTTTTTACCGCTGCAAAGGTAATCATTTTATTTCATTCCCACAAACTTTTACACATATACATTGTTTTTTCACCGTTTTTTTTAATCTTCTTCACCTATAATAATATAAATATGACGTTGCATGAATCAGCCAAGTCGTTAAAAAATGTGTTAAATACGCAAAAGCATAACGTTTTTCATCATTTTTGCAGTAATTTTGCAGCCGTGAGAAAAAATACATTGACATTTCTGATGCTATTTGCATTCGCTTTCCTATGGGCGGCTGTACCAAAGGACATGTTCGGTACTATTTCCGACGACAACGACAATGTCGGGACTGGACAAGACACGGTGCCGGCGGGCATGGGAAAGGCAAGGGCATCTCAGAAGAAAGAAACTATGACTATTCCAGCGGGTCCTGACACTACAACAATGGACTCGCTTCAACTTGCCATATACAAGCACAACAAGGCCATTGACGACTCAATAGCATTCGACAGCATCAACCGACGAAGGAAAAACGGTATCGATTCTCCTGTTCATTATACTGCTGACGATTCGCTTACTTACGAGGGCGAGACCGGACTTGCCCACCTGTATGGCAATTCCAACGTCCAGTACCAGGATATGGACCTTAAGAGTGATATCATCTACATGAATCTTGACTCCAGCCTCGTACATGCAACCGGCTCAAAGGACTCAACCGGTGCTATGGTCGGGACTCCTGTCTTTCAGATGGGTAGTGACACGTATGAAAGCGACACCATGTCATTCAATTTCAAGACCAAGAAAGGTCTCATCACCGGTGTCTATACCCAGCAGGAAGAAGGTTATCTGTCAAGTGAAATATCAAAGCGAAACGACAAAGGCGAGATGTTCCTCAAGCATGGCAAATACACTACCTGCGATGACCCTCACCCTGATTTCTATATCGCAATGTCAAGAGCGAAGGTGCGCCCCGGTAAGGACGCGGTGTTCGGACCTGCCTATCTCGTCGTGGCTGACGTGCCGTTGCCTTTAGCCATACCGTACGGCTTTTTCCCTTTTACAAAGAGCTATTCCAGCGGACTCATCATGCCGACATACGGTGACGAGACTGAACGCGGATTCTATCTTCGTGACGGCGGTTACTACTTCGCCATCAGCGACAAGATGGACCTGAAGCTCCTTGGAGAGATTTACACCAAGGGGTCGTGGGGGCTTTCAGTCGCTTCCAATTACAAAAAGCGATACAAGTACAGCGGCTCGTTCTTTGCCAGCTATCAGAACACTATCAATGGCGAGAAAAACATGCCTGACTATGCCAAGCAGACATCGTTCAAAATACAATGGAGCCATAGGCAGGATGCAAAGTCTAATCCATTTAAGACTCTTTCGGCAAGCGTCAACTTCGCCACGAGCAGCTATGAGAAGAACAATCTCACGTCGATGTATAATCCACAGAGCTACTCACAGACTACCCGAACATCGTCGGTGGCAATGACCAACACATTCTCAAGCATTGGAATGACTCTAAGCACCACGATGAACCTTAGTCAGAACATGAAGGACTCTACCATCTCAATGACCCTTCCTGACCTCAACATCTCAGTCAGTCGTTTCTATCCGTTCAAGAGGAAGAAGGCTGCAGGCAAGGAACGGTGGTACGAAAAGATTTCCATGTCCTATACTGGTCAGCTCTCCAACTCCATCAATACCAAGGAGGACAAGTTGCTCCATTCCAGCCTGACGCGCGACTGGCGCAACGGCATGAAGCACAATATCCCGATCAGTGGCAACTTCACACTCTTTGGCTATCTTAATCTCAATCCTTCGATTAATTTCTCCGACCGTATGTACACCAATAAGGTGACAAAGTCGTGGGATAACGTTCAACAAAAGGAGGTCACTGACACAATCGATGGCTTCTACAACATCTACGACTGGAACATGAGCGTCAGTGCATCCACCAAGCTCTACGGCTTTTTTATCCCTTCAAGGAAAATTTTCGGCGACAAAATACAAGCCATACGCCATGTCCTCACTCCACAGGTGAGTTTCAACTATGCACCCGACTTCAGTGCATCCAGATATGGATATTATGAGACATACCAGAAGACCGACGCTAACGGGAACGTCTCACTCGTGGAGTATTCTCCTTATTCCAACGGACTATACGGCGTGCCGGGAAAGGGAAAGACGGGAAGCGTGTCCATGGATATCTCCAACAACATTGAGATGAAGATAAAGTCTGACGACGACTCTACTGGCTTTAAGAAAATAAGCCTTATAGACGAACTTGGTGCGTCGATGTCCTACAACTTCGCTACCGACATCCGCCCTTGGAGTGACCTCAGCACTCGCCTTCGCCTGAAGCTGACCAAGAGTTACACGCTCAATCTCAACGCGACCTTTGCCACCTATGCCTACGAGCTTGACGAAAACGGCAATCCTCGTCTTAGCGAGCATACCACTCTCTACAGCCAGGGCAAGTTCGGACGTTTCCAGGGCATCTCCCAAAACCTTTCATACACGCTCGACAACACCAAGGTGATGAACTTCATCAAATTCCTTAAGGGAGAAAAGGTTGACAAAAAAGACAAGAACAAGCGAAACACTCTTGATGACGAGGAAGAAGATGAGTTCAACCGTGAGACCAATGAGGATGACACGATGCAGAAAGGACAGCATGGTGCCCGTAAGGAAAATGCCGGAAAGGCAGAGACCGACGACGACGGCTACATGAAGTTCAGTATGCCGTGGTCGCTCAGCTTTGGCTACGGTATCTCCATGAGGGAAAACACAGGCGGACAGTTCGACTATGACAAGATGCGCTATCCCTATTCGTTCACCCAGACTCTAAACGTCAGCGGTAATGTCCGCATCAGCGACGGATGGAACATCAGTTTCTCATCCGGCTATGACTTCGAGAACCACAAGATATCGATGACCACCGCATCGCTCGGACGTGACCTTCACTGTTTCAACATGTCGTGTTCAGTTGTTCTCGCTCCTTACACAAGCTATAACTTTTCTTTCCGCTGTAACGCAGCCACCCTTACCGACGCTTTGAAGTATGACAAGCGAAGCAGCTATAGCAATGCAGTGCAGTGGTATTAAAACAGTATCTCTATGTCAGAACTCCACCCTTTGGTAAAAGACCTTGCGTTGATACTTGTCGTTGCAGGTGTCGTGACGCTGATTTTCAAGAAGTTGAAACAGCCGTTGGTGTTGGGTTATATTGTTGCTGGATTCGTCGTTAGTCCTCACATGCCCTACACCATGTCTGTCGTTGACAAGGCTGACGTGCAGTCGTGGGCGGACATCGGAGTGATTTTCCTTCTTTTCTCCCTTGGTCTTGACTTCTCTTTCAAGAAGATACTTAAAATGGGGGCGGCTCCGGTCATTGCCGCCATCACTATAATCTTTTGCATGATGTTCCTTGGCTTTGCCGTTGGAATGTCGTTTGGATGGAGCCAGATGGACTGCATCTTCCTTGCCGGCATGCTTGCCATGTCTTCCACAACTATCATATATAAGGCGTTTGACGACATGGGACTTCGTCAGCAACACTTCGCCAGTCTTGTCATGAGCGTCCTTATTCTTGAGGACATTCTTGCCATTGTGATGATGGTGATGCTGTCGTCGGTGGCGCGTGGCAGCAATCCCGACGGCGGAGAGATGCTCGGCAGCGTGATGCGCATTGGTTTCTTCCTCATCCTGTGGTTCATCGTAGGCATTTCTGTCCTGCCCATGTTCCTCCGTGTCACACGCAAGCTCATCAACGAGGAAACGCTCCTTGTAGTCTCGCTTGGCTTGTGCTGCCTCATGGCTGTCATATCCACTCAGGTTGGCTTCAGCAGCGCCTTCGGTGCATTTGTCATGGGAAGCGTCCTTGCCGAGACCGTTGAGGCTGAGAAAATCATCAAACTTGTTGAGCCGGTAAAGAACCTTTTCGGTGCCATCTTCTTCGTCTCCGTAGGTATGCTCGTCGATCCTGCCATCCTTGTGGAGTACGCCTTGCCTATATGCATCATCGTGGTGACAATACTCTTGGGACAAAGCATCTTCGGCTCCTTTGGCTATCTGCTGAGCGGACAGACACTGAAGACTGCCATGAAGTGTGGTTTCTCCATGGCGCAGATTGGTGAGTTTGCCTTCATCATCGCTTCTCTCGGACTTTCCCTCGGCGTCATCAGCGATTTCCTTTATCCCGTTGTGGTCACCGTATCGGTCATCACCACTTTCCTGACACCCTACATGATTCGTGCCTCGGAGCCTTGCTACCGTATGCTCGACCGCCGTCTGCCCAAGCGCGCCATATACTTCCTCAACAACATAACCCTTGGTCATCCCTCAGGTGCTGGAGCGAAGAACAACTGGAAGAGCCTGCTTACGCAGATGGCTGTCAACACCATAGTTTATTCCATACTCTCAGTCACGGTTACTGCCGTCATGCTCACCTTCTTCCTGCCTTTCATCCGTCATCTCCTCGTAGGTTGGCACTGGACGGCAAACTTCATCTGTGGTTTCATAACCATAGTAGCCATGTCGCCTTTCCTTCGTGCCATGGTGGTGAAGAAAAACCATAGCGATGAGTTCAAGGCGTTGTGGGCAGAGAGCCGTCTCAACCATCTGCCGCTGCTCTTCACCATTCTCGTCCGGGTGGTAATAGCCTGTTCGTTTGTGTTCTATGTGTTTAACTACCTCAGCCGCTTTGCCGATGCCCTCATCATAGCCTTGGCAGTTGCCGTCATTGTCCTCTTCGTGCTCTCGCGAGGACTTAAGCATAGTTCCATTCGTTTGGAACGAATGTTCATACAGAACCTACGTTCGCGCGACATTGAGGCGCAGATGCGTGGCAGGAAGCGCAGGCCGCTCTATGCCGGTCATCTTCTCGACCGTAACATCCACATCAGTGAGATTACAGTCCCCATCGACTCCCGCTGGATCGGTCAGACGCTCCGGCAGCTTGAGCTTCGCCAGAGGTTTGGAGTCCATGTGAGCAGCATATTGCGTGGCAACCATCACATCAACATTCCCGATGCCCATGAGATTATCATGCCTTCAGACCGCCTTCAGCTTATCGGCGACGACCATCAGCTCTCGCAGTTGGCAGAGGCATTAAGGGCTGAGGTGTTTGCCGTTGAGGAGTTTGAGCATCAGGAGATGAAGCTCCGCCAGCTTCTCATCACCGGTTCGTCACCTCTTCTCGGCATTTCCCTCAAGGACAGTGGCATCCGCGACCGCTACAGGTGTATGGTAGTGGGTCTTGAGGAGGGCAAGGAACGACTCTCCCAAGTGCCCCCGTCAAGAAAGTTCCGCAAGGGCGACATCGTGTGGATAGTAGGGGAGGAGGCAAACCTCAAGGAATTGATGCAGTAACATTATAACCCTTAAATCCGCAACACTATAAAATAAAAATAATATTAAGCACCTGAGCAACAATATGTTGCTCAGGATTTTGTCATGTCGCAAAATTCACTTGTCTTAGTGTTGCTCAAAAAAAAATAAAAGAACCAGCAACTGACATGACAAAGATAGCAATTAAATCAGAAAAAATCATATTTGTAAAATAAAACAAGGGCACTTCAAAGTGCCCTTGTTTTATTACTCTTCAAAAAGCAGCAGATATTCCACCTTCCTTCTCCGCTCGATAATTATAAGTGTCCCACAAAAACAGCTTGGATTATATCACTGCAAAAAATTCCTCGTTTACTATTACGGCCATTATATTGTATTATTTGAATATCCCTATGATGAATTGCTTTAAGAAAGATTTCTTCGAAATACCAGAAGTACAGAAGTGAGCCTCTTTTAATCCTGTTATTCTTTTATCATTGATATTGGAATCGACCAACCGGATAAAAGAATCCCGATCTTCAAACTTTGCATATAATTCTGCTCGCCATTCATCGGGGGATTTTGAAAAAACTTTTGAAAATGCAGCACATCCCAATGCCTGATTTCTGTGTCTATCTCTTTTTTTGCTTGATCCATTAACTTCACATCATCTAAAAAAGAGCCAAGGCAAGTTTGAATTCAAAAATACGATATAGTTTAATCGGATTATGTTTCGGGATAAATGAAGAAGATAATTGATCAAGCCATTTCCATACATCACTGACTTCAACTTTTGCTTTGACGAATAGCCCAAACTGTTTCTCGGTAAAGTCGGAAGCACTTTGAAACAGCCTGTCATGAGAGGCATAATCGATAAAGAATTGGGTTCCATCCATACCCAAAAGTTCTGTGTGAAAAACAGGGATATTTCTTTTCTGTATAGAATCCTCCCATAAAGGCAAACATTCAAAGATAATACGATATTGTTTTGAAAAGATTCTATCAATCCTTAACCCCCACAAAACGATATCAGCCTTCATATATAAAGTAGAAGGTGTATAAGGCGATAAAATAGGAAATCTATCGTTCCAGTCGTCAATTATCTCTTTGTTTACCATGATAGTTTTTGATTATAGAGTCCCGATTACTTGATAATAATTAAATTACCATCGACAAATCCTACAGCTATATGTTGGACTTTGAAAAGCTCGATGTCCGGCATTTCACGAATCAAATCTCTTAGTATTGATTCTACTTTCTTCAATACTTCCTCCCAACTCTTATCATCGGTGATTTCCAAAGACGGACAACAGCGTAATTCCGGTATAAAATCTTCATTACATGCCCAATCCTCATCACTCTCATCGTAAGTAGTGGAACCAATCAAATCCAACGCATAGGGACCTTCGTATAAATTAAAGTTTAAGGCAACTATATTTTGTGGTAGTTTCTCTTTCTGATTAATCTGGATAAGCCACTTTCTAATTGAATCCTTCATTTTTTCATCTTGTGATTTTCTGATGAGTTTATTAAACCATCCTTTATTCATAAGATCTTTTATTAATAATAACATATAAGTTTAACACCAGGATTAAATAGAATTGATAGGTTATAACTTACAATCCTTCATCTGCACAAATAATACCATTCCCTATAAAGATATATCTGATTGTCTGAAGCAGTTTCTCTTTTTCAAATTTCTTCAATTTTCCCGGATATTTGAAAGTCTTTAAGAAATCAATAAATGAAAGAGCTAAATATTTGAGACATTCTTCTTTCGTCGTCAACTTAAAATACCCTTCAAAATCCACTACAAAATCTGCAGTGAGACATTTATACATTCTTACTTCAGGAGTTACAGACCACCTATATTTCAGAGTTTTATCCTCATAGTATTTAGGACGATATGCTCGAAAGAATTGACTGAACTTAGGTGACAAGCACATAAGCCTTATACTTATTGTTTCCACTAAATCAGAATTAAACCCAAGTAACCCATTTGATAATACGCTCTCAAATGCATAGAGACCATCTCCATAGAATCTAAAACTTGAAAGTTCTCTGGAAGTTACTATTCCTAATTGTATTTCCATACTTCACTGTTTTACTGATAACCTAAATTCCGCAGCACCATAGTTTAACCTTTTTTTATAAGTACCTGAGCAACTTTTTGTTGCTCAGGATTTTGCCATGTCAGATTTTTCACTTACCTTAGTGCTGCAAATCAAGACAAGCAAAAATCATCAATGGCATGGCAAAGGTAAGCATAAAATCTGAGAAAATCACTCCTTTTGGAGGAATATTTCACGTGAGGGAGCATTTTCCGGTTTTGTGGGTCCGGTAATCGACAAAGTCCTGGGACTTCGGTGCACATCGTTCGGCTATCAAAGCGCGAGATTGTGGGTTCTTTGTCGGCATGACCCATGCATAATCACCTCTGTAGTGGCAAGACTATCGTCAGATGGAGAAGCGAACTACAAAATTAGTCAGCATCAATATTAGTTGCGGATTTTAGGTATATTTCATCTTTTCTTAAAATTTAGGAGTCAACCTATTCGGTTCTTCTGCAATTTAGTTGAAGAACACATGTTCAAGTATGAGTTTATTCTTCAACAGATTGATACCCGCTCTGCCATACATGACTCTCTTGACAACCTTTAGCTTGTTGACAAAACCTTCTGTGATTCCATTGGTGATG
>JALFCG010000030.1 GCA_022771265.1 Prevotella sp. | reverse complement strand
ATCATTGAGTTTGGTCACTACAAAGATAGATGATGCCAGCTTTATTTTTATCATAATATAAAATTTTTTTTTCTATCTATGCATTTAACGGAAGAACCTTATAAAAGACAGCAAGCAGTCATTAAAGAATATTATAACGGCCTAATGACTGATTAGGCTTAAAACGATTGCAGATTTTGGAAACGTTTGCGGTAACGTTCCCAATAAAATACAGAGCTGAAATGTAAGTCCTGCCAAGAAATCAATCATATATTTGCAGCGTACAAACAGAACATAATCATGGGATGATGTCTCATAAAAGGAGAGACAAAGAATCTGTCACTATTAACTTTAAAGAATATGAAAGAATTGGTAATTGGAATCGGAGAGGCATTATTCGATATGCTTCCCGAAGGAAAGAAATTAGGCGGTGCTCCTGCCAACTTCGCCTATCATGTGTCACAGTTCGGTATAAACAGCTGTGCTGTCAGTGCCATTGGCAAAGACGAACAGGGGAGGGAACTGACAAATGAGCTTGACTCACATAATCTTAAATACCAGATGGATGAAGTGGATTATCCGACAGGAGAAGTCCAGGTGTCGCTCGACATTAACGGTATTCCGTGTTATGACATAAAAGAAAATGTGGCATGGGACAATATCCCTTTTACTCCGGTGCTGGAAGACTTGGCAAGACATTGTAGTGCTGTTTGCTTTGGCACGTTGGCACAGCGCAGCCAGGTGTCACGCAGTACCATTCACCGCTTCCTCGACCTTATGCCCGACAGAGAAGACACATATAAGATTTTTGACATAAACCTGAGGCAGGGCTTCTTTACGAAGGAAATAATAACCGACAGTCTGAAACGATGCGATGTTCTGAAAATCAACGACGAGGAACTGATAATGGTGAGTCGCCTGTTCGGATATCCAGGCATTGATTTGCAAAACAAGTGCTGGTTGTTGATGGGCAAATACAATCTTAAAATGCTCATCCTTACATGTGGTGTGAACGGTAGTTATGTATTTACTCCGGGACATGTTTCATTCGTTGATACTCCACATGTGGAAGTTGTCGACACTGTCGGTGCCGGCGATTCTTTCACCGGCGCCTTTATCGCGAGTATCTTGAAAGGCAAGACCCCGGACGAAGCACATAGAAAGGCTGTAGACGTTTCTGCGTTTGTATGCACACAACACGGAGCAATGCCTACGCTGCCAGAGGAATACCTTGATTGAATAACGCATTCCTGACATCAGATGAAAAGGCTACTTTGTTTTCTTCTTATACTTGGCTGGTGTATAGACTCTGTCCATGCACAACTCCATCTCAATGCCAAACTGCAGAACAATCATCTCTGGCGTGGCATGGAGGTGGCCGACGGAATAGTGCTTCTTACCGATTTCAACTATTCCATGGCTGACAACCATGTCACTGTAGGACTGTGGGGCGGTGTGAATTCTGAAGGGTCATACAAGGAATTCAACCACTACTTGAGTCTAAAAGCCGGTGGATGGCATCTTGACCTTTGGGATACTTATAATTTCTCACCGGGCGCGACATACAACAATAAACAATACTGGAACTATTCTGCACACGAAACAGGACGCTTTCTTGATATGACAGTGGGGTATCGTTTCGATAAAAAGAAGATTCCGTTGGCTTTGAGCTGGTCTACCGTTGTTTTTGGCCGCGACCGCAACAGCGACAATACACAGCAGAAGTATTCCACTTTCGTTTATGCAGAATGCCAATTATACAATAACAACGGTTGGAAGGTTGATACGGGTGTTGGTGGAGGCTTCGCGTTGAACAAAGCCGGAGAAGATGCACATTTCTTCGGCACCAAGGCGGGAATCGTACATATATCACTACGGGCAGGTCACGACCTGAAACTGGGGAATTACACTATTCCTGTATATGTCAATGGAATGTGGAACCCACAGAGCAATCAAAGCTATTTCCAACTTGGGGCAGAAATAATCAATTTTTAATATGAAATAATATGAACATCAAGGATTTTACTACAGGGGTACAGCATATCGGTATCCCGACCAACGACATCAACAAGACGATAGAATTCTATAAAAGTTTGGGATTCGAAACCGCATTGCGTACTGTCAATGGCACTGAAGAGGTTGCATTTCTCAAACTTCACAATCTTGTGATAGAAACTTATCAAAATAATAATGCAAAAATGGAATATGGAGCTATTGACCATATAGCCATTGATGTGAAAAACATCGATAAACTGTTTGATGAGATGAAATCGTCAAACTGTTTCAAGATACTTGGCTTACAGGTCGAAAGCCTTCCGTTCTGGGAAAACGGCGTGAAGTTCTTTACAATAGAAGGACCAAACAGGGAAAAGGTGGAATTCTGCGAAATGTTGTAGGGAAAAAGCTTTGTTGTTAATCGCAGAAATGAAAAAGGCGTAACCGATACAGAAACGGTTACGCTTTTTCATTTTATCTTAAATTGGTCATAACCTAATGACCGATTTGGATTTGTTCCTGTTTTAGTCGTTGTATCCAGCGGTGAGCTCACATATCTTCACCACTGTCTGCATAGCCTTCTCCATCACCTGGATGCTCACGAACTCGTATGGTCCGTGGAAGTTCACGCCGCCGGTGAAGATGTTAGGACAAGGCAGACCCTTGAACGAGAGTTGTGCTCCGTCGGTGCCGCCACGTATCGGCTGCACCTTTGGTGGCACGCCGCAAAGCTCCATTGCCTTCAACACGATGTCGATGACGTGCATGTTCGGGTCGATCTTCTCCTTCATGTTGTAATACTGGTCGTTAACGGCAATCTCCACCGTTCCCTCACCGTATTTCTCGTTCATCTTGTCTACTACAGAAACGATGAACTTCTTGCGGTCCTCAAACTTCTTGCGGTCGTGGTCGCGTATGATATACGACATCTTGGCGTGTTCGGTGTTGCTCTCTATGCCCAGCAGATGATAGAAGCCCTCGTAGCCCTCAGTGGTCTCCGGTCTCTCGTCGGCAGGCATCATGCCTGCGAGCTCAGTGGCGAGCATGCTGGCGTTCACCATCTTGCCTTTGGCGAATCCAGGGTGTACGCTTACTCCATTGATGTTTATCTTGGCAGCGGCAGCGTTGAAGTTCTCGTATTCCAGGTCGCCCAGGTCTCCGCCGTCGATGGTGTATGCCCACTGGCATCCGAATTTCTCCACGTTGAAGTGGTGGGCGCCCATTCCGATTTCCTCGTCGGGGTTGAAGCCCATGCGGATGTCGCCGTGCTTTATCTCGTCGTGGTCGCGCAGCCAGCACATGGCCTGCACGATTTCAGCAATACCAGCCTTGTCGTCGGCACCGAGCAGCGTGTGGCCGTCGGTCACGATGAGGTCCTCTCCTTTGTGGGCAAGCAGCTCAGGGAATTTCTTTGGTGATGACACGATACCCTCAGAGAGCACGATGTCGCCGCCGTCGTATTCCTTCACGATGCGTGGCTTCACGTCCTTGCCGCTGCAGTCAGGTGATGTGTCGTAGTGGCTGATGAATCCAATAGTAGGAATTTCCTTCTTGGTGTTCGCCTTGAGAGTGGCATAGATATATCCCTGCTCGTCCATCTCCACGTCGGCAAATCCTTCAGCCTTCAGTTCGTCGCGAAGATATTCGGCGAATATCAGTTGCTTACTGGTGCTTGGCACTGTCTGGCTCTCTTCAGCCGACTGTGTGTCAAACTTCACATAGTTGAGAAATCTTTCTGTTATGTTCATATTAAAATAAGGTTTATTAAAGTATTCTGCTCAATATCGTAGCAAATTTATGAATGAATTTCGGAATAAACAAGAAAAAAAGGATAAATTGTGTTCATTCCGCTATCGCCGGTCCTGTTTACTAAATGTAAAATGCAGCGTATGTCGTTGATATATAAAGTGTTGCTTGAAAACGACATCTGTATGGCATAACGAACCATTTATCAAATGCCGGTCCAATTTGTCAATGGTGGTTACATTGTTTGGCAAGACAATGATACACCTCAATGGCTGATGTTATGTGAGAGAAGTCTCAGTACTGATTTATATAGCTACCTGTTGGCGGAATTAATTTAGTGCATACTTAATTCTGCCAATGGGCTTGTCGTTAATGAAGTTTACGTATTGCAGAATGGTAAGTGCACTAATTTTGCCAATGATTCTGGCAAACAAACCATTCGTTATTTTCGCGTA
>JALFCG010000029.1 GCA_022771265.1 Prevotella sp. | reverse complement strand
CTACAACCTCAGGCACCTTGTCGTAGTACTGGTTGCAAGCCTCACGGTGAGTGAAGAATGTCTCAGGGTTCTCGGCTGTACCACGTGTTACAGGACGCTCTGGAGAGAGAGCACGGTCGCGGAGTGCCTTGATGTCTGCAGGGTCAACCAGCGGACGGATGTCCTCCTGGTCCATAACCTCAATCTTGTGATACTCGTGAGAAGTGCGGAAGCCATCGAAGAAGTTAACGAAAGGCACCCATGTCTTCAGAGTGGCGAGGTGAGGAACGGCTGTGAGGTCCATAACCTCCTGTACGGAACCGGAGCAGAACATTGCGAAACCAGTCTGACGACAAGCCATAACGTCCATGTGGTCGCCAAAGATACAGAGAGAGTGAGAAGCCAGTGTACGTGCCGAAACGTCGAACACACAAGGAAGCAGCTCACCTGCAATCTTGTACATGTTAGGGATCATCAGCAACAGACCCTGCGACGCGGTGAATGTAGTTGTCAGGGCACCAGCCTGCAGCGAACCGTGAACGGCACCAGCAGCGCCACCCTCCGACTGCATTTCCTGAACGCTAACTGTCTGTCCCCACAGGTTTTTGCGTGTGCGTGCAGACCACTCGTCAACATGCTCCGCCATTGGAGATGACGGTGTGATAGGATAGATGGCGGCAACTTCCGAGAACATATAGCTCACGTGAGCAGCAGCCTCATTACCATCACAAGTGATAAATTTTTTTTCTTTAGCCATTTGATGAAATATTAAATTGTTAACTATGTTCTTATATATTAATAATGTATAAGCCATTAATATAGGAATCCAAACATCCACAACGGTATTTGGTTGCCGAATCCCACCTCGGTGTTGTACTTTGCCCTGAACACGTCGTCAGTAGTTTTCACCTTTCTGTCGGCAAATGCGTCAACGACCTTGAACTTCATTTCCCCGTCAACGAGGAACGTTCGCTCCCTGAGCCCTTGGTTCACCGTGTGGTCCTTCCACAGCGAGTTGACGAAAAACGTCTCCATCACGTCCTGCGTATCGACCTTTATCGGATAGATGGCGTACATCAGGTTTGAGTTGTGCATCATCACCTTCGACGGTTTCTTAGGGAAAGCCTGTCCTTCGGGGTAAATCATGTTTATAAGCCTTGCGTCGGCAAGATACTTGATGTAGTTCATCACCGTTGCACGGCTTGTCTCCACCTCGTTAGCCAGCAAGCTGACGTTTGGAGCTATCGACCCCTCGACGGCGAGCTGGTAGAAGAGTTTTTTGATTTTCGTAAGATATTTCAGTTCGATTTGTTTTATCAGCAGGATGTCCACCTCGATCATCATGTTCATCGTCTTCAACAGGTTCTCCGAGTAGTTGCGTTGCTCCTGGAAGAAGGGGTAGAACCCGTGGTGGAGATAGTCCTGAAAGTATTTTATCGGCGACACCTTCGGCAGCACCTGCCTTGCGATTCGCTCGTGGTTGCTAATAATCTCCTGTAGCGTGTAAGGCTCAAACGACTGCCCCGTCTTGAGGTTGAGGAACTCCCGGAACGAGAATCCCCTTAGGTTGTAGCTTTTCACGATGCCGTTGAGTTCGGGATTTTCCTCCTTAAGCCTCATCACGCTCGAGCCGGTGAACACTATCTTCAGCCCCGGATACAGGTCGTAGCATCTTCTCAGTTCGCTGCTCCAGTCCGACCTTTTGAACACCTGGTCAACCAGCAGCACTCTCCCTCCCCTGCGGTAGAACTCCCCTGCAAAGTCAACGATGCTCCTACCCTGAAAGTAGAAGTTGTTCATGTTGACATACAGGCACCTTCGGTCGTCGGTCGAGAAATTCTCCTTTGCATACTGCAACAGGAATGTAGTCTTCCCCACTCCCCTCGTGCCTTTGATGCCAATCATGCGGTCGTTCCAGTCAATCTCATCCATCAAGGTGCGACGTACTGCCGCGTTGGTATGCTCCACGAGATATGTATGCGTCCTGAAGAATTCTTCCATACTTGCTCCTTACTGTTATTTTAGGTGCAAAGGTAATAAAATCTTTCATATTTGCAAAGTGTATATGGCAAAAACTTGAAAAAAAGTATTAAAATAGTTGTATTTTGAATAATAATCCAAATTTTAGTCGTAGTTTTGCATCGAAATTAATTATTTAACGACTGACAAACGGCGATGACAATTCACATTTTCAATCCAGAGCACGACATTTCGCTTGCCAATGGCATGAAACGGGTCACACCGCCGCATGCCGCTCGACAACTGCGCCACGACCTCGGCTTCATTCCTGCCCTTTGGGCTCACGATGGAGACATGGTGCTCGTTGAGGACAAGGCTCACGCCGAAAGGGCTTACGACAGGGTAAGGCAGGCGGCAAGCCGGATTACCGGTATGAAGTCGGGCGACGTCAGCTTCATTGAAAATGCCGACCTGCGTGGAATCACCGCCGACAGCGTCAGCCCTTGGGGATGGGACTACAGCGTGCGTGCCTCCCTCGCCACGTCTATCGTCAACCCGGAAGTGCTTCCTTCCGACGAGAGTCTCGCCGACATATCCCGCCTGTCCCACCGCCGTACCGCCGCCACCCTTCTTCCCCTTCTTCAGTTCCCCGGTACCATTGGCAGCGCCGTATGCTGCACAAGCCGCGATAAAGTCATCGAAGCCCTTTGGAACGCGGGAGGCGATGCCGTGTTCAAGGCACCATGGAGCAGCAGCGGACGCGGAGTGCGTTTTGTCACAAGATCCATCGACGATCACACGATGCGTTGGGTAATCAACATTCTGAAAAAGCAGCACGCCATCATGGTTGAGCCTCGCTACCGCCGTGTCATCGACTTCGGCATGGAGTTTGAGAGTCATGGCGACGGGACTGCCGCCTACTCGGGTCTTTCCCTTTTCACCACCGCCAACGGAGCCTACACGGGCAACGTCCTTGCCACCGAGAGCAGGAAAAGCGAGAAGCTCAGCCGTTATGTTTCCGCCGACCTTCTCGCCAATATACGTTCCGTCGTCTGTTCCCGGGCGTTCAGTGCTCTCACCTCCTCCTATCGCGGTCCCTTCGGCATCGACATGATGGTTGTCGCTTCCCCCGACCGCGACGGGTTTCTCGTCCATCCTTGTGTGGAAATCAACCTTCGCCGCACCATGGGTCATCTCGCCCTCAGCCTTTCGCCTTCCGACGACGACATCGAAGGCGTCATGCAGGTGGTCTATGAAGACAAGTTCAAACTGCGCGTCAGTCGACAGGCACTTTCATAACACGTCGGTGGGAAAGACAGTACTCAAGCGCGTCCCGTCGGGGAGGTGCCTTCGGGGCGAAGCGCCACGTGAATCCACGGCAGTGAGGTGCGTGAGGTGCGCTCGAGGATGAGCTCGTCGTGGTCGGTGTTGTTCTTCAGCCATTCGATCCACAGCCTTGCCACCTTCTCCGACGGCACCCGCAGGTCGGCGGCACACCCTCTCAGGTGGTAACTGTTTCGCACACCGCCGACGGCAGCGTTGAGCCTCGGGCAGCGGTAGCCGGAGTTGATGGCTATCGGCACTTTGAAGTGCTCCCTGAGCGGCTCCAGCACTTTCTCGCAGAGGTGCCTGAGGTTGTCGATGACCTTCGGGTCGGTCACGTTGTTGTCGATGCCAAGGCG
>JALFCG010000037.1 GCA_022771265.1 Prevotella sp. | reverse complement strand
TTGGCATAGACCTTCAGTGCCACAGCCTTGCCTTTTCTGTCTTTTACGGAAAAATCGAACATCGTGCTCATTTTTTGTTGTTTACTTGTTATTTCGTTGCAAAGATAACCATTTTATCCTATCCGACCAAGATTTTAGTGTTTTTTTATTGTTTTTTTTTGTAGTGTGAACAAAAAGTAAAGGATGCGATCAGGCATATGCAACTACCTGAACGCATCCTTTCAATGTCTTGCCAATAAAAATATTGTTGTATTTTTATTTCTTGGCTGCCTTACCGTAACGGCTCATGAACTTGTCAACGCGACCCGCTGTATCGACGAGCTTGCTCTTGCCGGTGTAGAACGGGTGTGAAGTGCTTGAGATTTCAATCTTTACCACTGGGTAAGTTTCGCCTTCAAATTCTACTGTGTCGTTAGTCTTGCAAGTAGAACGTGTTAGGAACATATCGCCGTTGGACATATCCTTGAATACGACGGGGCGATAGTTCTCTGGATGAATACCTTTTTTCATTTTTTGTTAAAATATTGTTGTTATAATTAATTATAAGTCGCTTTTGGTCGGCAAAGGTACTACTTTTTTTTGGTTCTTCCAAATCTTTTGACCATTTTTTGACTGTTTGACTAAAAAATAGTTGGTTTTTGTTTGCATTATCAGATATAATTCGTATTTTTGTACCGTTTTTTATTTATTATTGTTTATGAAGTATATATATATAAAGGTGTTGGCAATACTGTCGGTCGTAATGTCGGCACTGAACATCCAGACGGTCGCGGCTTCTGAACGCGACAGGCTTGTTGCCATTGGTTTTTATAATATGGAGAACCTCTTCGACACGCTGCATGACGAAAATAAGGACGACCACGAATTCCTGCCCGACGGGAAATACCAGTGGACAGAGGTGAAATACAGACATAAACTTGCCAACATGGCAAGGGTGATAGGAGAGATGGCGTCGGAAAAGACCGAGGGCGTAGGCTGTGCGATAGTCGGACTGGCTGAAGTGGAGAATGCGAGGGTGCTCGACGACCTGTGCCGACAGGAGCCTTTGGCAAAAAAAGGCTACAGGTATTGTCATGTGGAGGGACCTGACAACCGAGGTATTGACTGCGCCTTGCTCTACAATCCGAAGAAGTTCCGGGTCAGGAACGTAAAGCTGGTACCGTATGTTCAGGTATTGGAGAAGGACTCCGCTTTTCACACTCGAGGCTTCCTTACCGTAAGCGGCACTCTGAGAGGTGAGCACCTGACGGTCGTGGTGTGCCATTTGCCAAGCCGAGGGGCAAAGCCATTCTATCGTTGCCTTGGTGCCAGACAGGTAAAAGCGCTGTGTGACTCGCTGAAGAACGACGACCCGAACGTGGATATTGTCGTTATGGGCGACATGAACGATGACCCGGAGGACAAGTCGATGGCAGAAGAATTGCGAGGAAGACGCGAACAGAGTGAGGTAGGGGAGGACGACATGTTCAATCCATGGTGGAACATCCATGCAGCCGGACAATGGACGTTGACCTACCGTGAGGAAAAGAACCTGTTTGACCAGATATTGCTATCGCCATCCTTACTTGCCAGTGGAGGGGGCTTGTCGTATTCCGACTGCGAGATATTCCGCCGTGACTATCTCATCCGTGCTGCAGGTAAGTATAAAGGGACGACCATGCGCACTCATTCCGGTGGCGCATGGCTTGACGGCTATAGCGACCATCTTCCGACAATTGTTTATCTCAGACAACAATAACCCCAAATGAACATGAAGATTATAGGCGTAGCAGGCGGAACAGGTTCTGGTAAGACCACCGTCGTGAAGAGAATAGTGGAAGCGTTGCCCCCGCATTATGTTGCCGTAGTGCCATTGGACTCGTATTATAACGACACGACAGGAATGACTGAAGAGGATCGGAGGGCAATCAATTTTGACCATCCAGACGCTTTTGACTGGACTTTGCTCATCGACCATGTAAAGCGACTTCGTCGAGGTGAGGCTGTCGAGCAACCGACTTATTCCTATTTGATAAGCAATCGCCTTCCGGAAACAGTACATGTGGAGCCGAAGCCCGTCATACTTATTGAAGGCATTATGACGCTTGTCAACAAGGAGTTACGTGACATGATGGACATAAAGATATTTGTCGATACAGACTCCGACGAGCGTCTTATCCGTAACATCCAACGCGACGTGGTGGAGAGAGGGAGGACGGTAGAGATGGTCATCGACCGCTATTTGGACGTTCTGAAACCGATGCACGAGCAGTTTATAGAGCCTTCAAAGAAATATGCCGACATCATCATCCCGCTCGGAGGCGAGAACAAGACGGGAATAAACATCATAAAGACATATATCGAGAAAACTGTAAAATGACGACACTGTTACTCGTGAGACATGGGGAAACCGTTGACAATGCCAATCACATAATGCAAGGACAGACCCAAGGGGAACTGAACGACAACGGATGGTGTCAGGCTGAGGAGGTGGCAAGGAAACTCGCTTGTGAAAAGGTTGACGCGGTAGTGTCGAGCGACTTGAAGCGTTCCTACGACACGGCATCTGTGGTAGCCCGTTACCATCAACTTGAAGTCATAACAACGCCATTGTTAAGGGAAAGGGACTGGGGAAGTTTTACAGGCAGATACATTCCTGACCTAAAGGACGAAAAATGGCCGAGCGACATTGAGACGCTCGACCATCTTCAGCAAAGGGCTAACGACTTCCTCGGTTTCGTCACCTCGAGGTTTGCCGGCTGTCGTGTGGTTGCCGTGGGGCATGGCATTATCAACAAGGCTATTCAATCTGTTTTCTATGGTCTGCCAATGAAAGAAGTAAGGCCTATGGCAAATTGCGAGATACGTGTACTTGAACTTGCTTAAGCTAATGCTTACATTTTTTTAGTATCCATCTTTTGACCACCTCCACTTTGGCGAATGCCGCTGCCGCCGCGATTGAATGAGCTGCCGCCTTTTGATCCGTTACCGAAACTCCTTGGCTGGCTGAAACTTCTTGGTTGGCTGGAACTCCTTGGTTGGCTGAAACTCCTTGGTTGGCTGAAACTCCTTGGCTGGCTTGAACTCCTTGGCTGACTGAAACTCCTGTTTCCCGGTTGGTGGTTGAAGTTTCTTGGGCTTTCTTCGCGCTGTCTTACAGTCACTCTTGTCGAACTGTTGCGGTCAGTGCCGTTGCCACGTTCCTTTTTTCCGAACATTCCGTTATGGTCGTTTTGTGGGTTTCTGTCTAAACGTTTGCTGGCTGAAGATCTGTCGAAGCGGTTGCTGGAGTTGCTTCTGTCGAAACGGTTGCTGGAGTTGCTTCTGTCGAAACGGTTGCTGGAGTTGCTTCTGTCGAAACGGTTGTTAGGCAGTGAGTGGTTGGGGCGACGATTGATTTCTCCTCTGTCCCATCTGTCTCTCAGTCCAAAGTGGTTGTCGTGACCGTGGAAGTACTCCTTGCGACCATGGTAGTAGCTGTGTCCTCCGTTTGACCTCCAGCTATGTCCTCCCCGGTAGGATACATACACTGTAGGACGGTGGAAGTAGAAGTAGTTGCGGTGAGGATAGCGTGCATAAACACCGAAGTGCCAGCAGCCTGCGCTCCAATATAACGGACGGTAGAAATAGCTTGCAGCGCAAAAGGCTCTCCACTGCCAGTCTAATAGTATGTAGCTTATGTCGAGGTTGCGTCGTGACCAGTAAGTGCCATAAACGTCATCAACGCTGGTCACTCCCATCAGGTAGTCGAGGTTGATTTCATAGGCAGCCTCGTACTGGTCATCAGTAAGATTAAGCTCGTAAGCCATCTTGTCTGTCAGGAACAGAGCCTCTCTGCGTGCCTGTTCGTAACTCATTGCGCTGGCGGATGCCGTGAAGGTCATCAGTGCGACTATTGCCATCAATATCTTCTTCATAATAGTATTATTTTTTAATGTTGTTCGACATGCTGTTTATTATTTCTGCTGCAAAGTAACAACATTTTCGTCAAGCCTCAAAAGGATTTCCCCTACATGTCGTGGGGAAAAACCCTATTGCCTTTTTTTTTATGGCATAATAGCTGGCATAATCGTGAACTTACAAAAATTAACATAAACAATAGTGAATAATGGACTTAAGTCAAAAAAAAACAGTACCTTTGCATCCGCAACGATGGGACGTTTCTCATTGACAACAAAAAAAGGAATATCATGATACTCATAGCTGACAGCGGAAGCACCAAGACCGACTGGTGTCTTGCAAAGGAGGGAAAGGCGGTCAAAAACATTGTCACACAGGGCATCAATCCTTATCATCAGGACAAAGAGACGATAGGCAGGATTGTGACCGACGAGCTTATTACGGCACTTGGAGACGACGTGCCCGACAGGATAGTGTTTTACGGCAGCGGGTGCAGGGAGGAAAAGGTCGGAATGATGACCGAACTATTGGGAAAGGCATTTGCAAAAGCTGTTGATATAGAGGTGAACGGCGACCTGCTCGGTGCGGCAAGGGGGCTCTTGGGAGTTGAAGAAGGTGTTGCGTGCATATTGGGAACTGGTTCAAACTCATGTCTTTATGATGGTAAGGGAATAGTGGAAAATATATCACCTTTAGGCTATATACTTGGCGATGAAGGCAGTGGGGCGGTGCTTGGAAAGATGTTTCTAAACGAGGTGATTAAGAACAAGTCTTTGATAGAAGTGAAGAACGACTTTTTCAAGACTTTCGGAATGACTGAAGGCGACATCGTAGAGCGTGTATATCGTCAGCCGCAGGCAAACCGTTTCCTTGCCTCTTTAGCTCCGTTTGTCGCGAAATATTTAGACCGTAAGGAGGTAAGGGAGGTGGTGGCTGATAATTTCAGCCAATTTTTCCGTAAGAACGTCAACCGCTACGGTCGCAGAGACCTTCCCGTAGGTTTTGTAGGAAGCATAGCGTGGCATTTCCGGAGTGTTCTCGCAGAGTCTGCAGAAGAAGAGGGCTTGAGGCTTGGCAGGGTTGAAAAAAGTCCTATGGAAGGTCTGTTGAGGTATCATTTCCGTTGAAATGGGCAATATTTTTGATAAATAGGTCAAATTAGTGAAATTTTTTATGCGTAATTAGTTGTTAATTGCAAAAAAATGAGTAACTTTGCACCATGAAATTAACATGTCTTTGAGACAATTTTGAAATAATATATTATTATATGGATTTTTTCTTTTTTATCACCGTCATTTTGACGGCCGTCGTCCTGGTGGTTGGAGCCTACGTCGTCGCCAAGCTTATTGGTCCGCGTTCTTACAACCCGGTGAAGGGTGAGCCGTTCGAGTGTGGTATTCCGACGCGTGGCTCCTCTTGGTTGCCTTCACACATCGGCTACTACCTCTTCGCCATTCTCTTCCTGATGTTCGACATCGAAACGATGTTCCTCTATCCTTGGGCAGTGGCAGTCAAACAGTTTGGACCGATGGCTCTCTGCAGCATCGGGTTTTTCATGCTGGTATTAGTATTTGGCCTTGCGTATGCTTGGCGGAAAGGAGCGTTGGAATGGAAGTAAAGAAACCTGTTATCAAGAGCATTCCTTACGACGAGTTCAAGGACAATGCAGGCTTGGAGAAAATTATCGACGAGCTCCACGAAGGTGGATGCAACGTGGTGGTGGGGTCGCTTGACCAGGCCATCAACTGGGGGCGCAGCAACTCCCTCTGGTCGCTGACCTTCGGAACGAGCTGCTGCGGTATCGAGTTCATGTCGGTTGGATGCGCCCGCTACGATTTCTCACGTTTCGGCTTCGAGGTTACACGTAACTCTCCTCGTCAGGCAGACCTCATCATGGTTGCCGGCACCATTACCCACAAGATGGCCCCAGCCTTCAAGCGTCTGTACGACGAGATGGCGGAGCCGAAGTATGTTGTGGCTGTGGGAGGATGTACCATCTCTGGCGGACCGTTCAAGACGAGCTACAATGTGGTTAAGGGCATCAGTGAGATTGTGCCTGTGGATGTTTACATCCCAGGATGTCCTCCACGTCCGGAGGCAATCCTCTACGGTATGATGCAGCTGCAGCGCAAGGTGAAGGTCGAGAGATTCTTCGGCGGAGCCAACCACAAACAGACAAAGGAGGAGCGCCAGCTCGGTCTTTCCAACGAGGCTATTGCTGCAGGCTGGAAGAAGCCGGCAGTGGTCAGCGAAGTGCCTGAAGACTTTGTGAAAAACATTAAAAAGGAACAGGAGGATGCCAAATGAAACTGAACAACCTCGTATTTGATTTTGACAAGTTTGCCCAGGAAATGGCAAACTTGAAGGAAAAGAAACATTTCGACTATCTCGTCACCATCGTCGGCGAGGACTTCGGTACCGAGGAGGGACTAGGATGTATCTACATCCTTGAGAACACCTCCAACAACGAACGCGTCAGCGTGAAGATGATTGCCAAGCGCGTAGGCGAAGAGGACTTCGTAATACCTACGGTGAGCCATCTGTGGAAGGTTGCCGACCTGCTTGAGCGAGAAGTATTTGACTTCTACGGCATCAAGTTCCTCGGACATCCCGATATGCGTCGTCTGTACCTGCGTAACGACTTCAAGGGCTATCCTTTCCGTAAGGACTGGCAGTTTGACGACAGCTATACGCTTGAGGACGACAAAGAGTCGGACTACACTACCGTTTATAGCCTGAACGCCGACGGACAGCTCGTAAGCGAGCAACGACGCTTGTTCACCGATGACGAGTATGTGATTAACATTGGTCCGCAGCACCCCTCAACCCACGGTGTGCTCCGTCTGCAGACTGTTGTCGATGGTGAGGTGGTTAAGCGCATCTATCCACACCTTGGATATATCCACCGCGGTATTGAGAAGATGTGTGAGGGATATACCTATCCGCAGACCCTTGCCTTGACCGACCGTCTTAACTATCTCTCGGCGATGATGCACCGCCACGCGCTCGTAGGTGTTGTTGAGGAGGCTCTCGGCGTAGAGCTGACCGACCGTATAAAGTATATCCGCACTATCATGGACGAGCTCCAGCGTCTTGACTCCCACTTGCTCTATTGCGGTTGCTGCGCACAGGACCTCGGAGCGCTGACAGCGTTCCTTTACTGCATGCGTGACCGTGAGCACGTGCTGAACGTGATGGAGGAGACCACCGGAGGCCGCCTTATTCAGAACTATTATAGAATAGGTGGTCTGCAGGACGACATCGACCCGGACTTCGTTAAGAACTGTAAGGCCCTGTGCAAGTACCTTCGCCCGATGATCAAGGAGTATATGGACGTGTTCGGCGACAATGTCATCACCCACAACCGCTTTGAGGGAGTAGGCGTGATGGGGCTTGACGACTGTATCAACTATGCCGTGACCGGTCCTGCCGGACGTGCAGCAGGTTGGGCAAACGATACCCGCAAGCGTCATCCTTACGATATGTATGACAAGGTCAACTGGAAGCAGATAACCATGACAGGCTGCGACTCCATGGACCGCTACCTCATCCATATCCAGGAGATGTATCAGAGTCTCGACATCATCGAGCAGCTCATCGACAACATCCCAGAGGGCGACTTCTATGTGAAGCAGAAGCCAATCATTAAGGTGCCAGAGGGACAGTGGTACTACTCTGTTGAAGGTGCCAGTGGCGAATTCGGCGTGTATATCGACTCCAAGGGTGACAAGAGTCCATGGCGACTGAAGATGCGTCCGATGGGACTGTCACTGACAGGTGCTCTCGACCCGATGCTACGCGGTCAGAAGATTGCCGACTTGGTGACCACTTGTGCTGCCGTTGACTTCGTCATACCTGATATCGACAGATAATGTTGACGAGTTGACAAGTATTTGTAATACAAAAAGAAGAAAAAATGTTTGATTTCAGTATAGTAACAACATGGATAGACTGCTTCCTGCGCGAGACACTCGGGCTGGGAGACTTCTGGTCTATACTTATCGAGTGTGTGCTGGTGGGCGTTGCCCTTCTTGTTGGCTATGCCACCCTTGCCATCATCTTGATATTCATGGAGCGTAAGGTCTGTGCCTATTTCCAATGCCGTCTCGGTCCTATGCGAGTAGGTCCTTGGGGAGTGTTCCAAGTGTTTGCTGACGTGCTGAAGATGCTCATCAAGGAAATCTTCACCGTTGACAAGGCCGACAAGTTCCTTTATTTCATCGCCCCCGTGTTTGTCATTGCAGCATCGGTGGGCACGTTCTCTTTCCTTCCGTGGAACAAGGGAGCCGCAGTGCTCGACTTCAATGTGGGCATCTTCCTCCTGACCGCTGTGTCGAGCATCGGCGTCGTTGGCGTGTTCCTTGCGGGATGGGGTAGTAACAACAAGTACTCAGTGGTGTCAGCCATGCGTGGTGCCGTGCAGATGATTTCTTACGAGATGTCGCTCTGCCTTTGTCTCATCACGGCTGTCATCCTTACGGGTACAATGCAGATGTCGGGCATCGTGGAGGCACAGACAGGTCCTTGGAACTGGCTTATCTTCCGTGGTCACATACCGGCAATCATTGCCTTCCTGGTGTTCCTGGTGGCAGGAAATGCAGAGGCCAACCGTGGTCCGTTCGACCTTGCCGAGGCAGAGAGTGAGCTGACTGCCGGTTACCACACCGAGTATAGTGGTATGGGATTCGGCTACTTCTATCTTGCCGAGTACCTTAACCTGTTTGTCATCGCAGCCATCGGAGCAACAGTGTTCCTTGGCGGCTGGGCACCGGTGAACGTTGGCATTGAAGGCTTCGACGCCGTGATGAACTACATCCCCGGTATCGTATGGTTCCTGGGCAAGACCTTTGCTCTGGTATGGGTGCTGATGTGGATTCGCTGGACGTTCCCGCGCCTTCGCATTGACCAGATTCTTACTCTCGAGTGGAAATACCTCATGCCACTGTGTCTGATCAACCTCATCCTGATGACCATCGTGGTCGCTTTCGGATGGCACTTTTAAGTGAGGTTGAAATATTGAAAGATTGAAATATTGAAAGATTGAAATATTTGAAATTATGAGCAATAAATCATATTTCGGAGGTATTGCAGAAGGATTGAAGACCTTGGCGACGGGTATGAAGATTACCTGGAAGGAATATTTCACGCCGAAATCGACCGAGCAGTATCCTGAAAACCGCAAGACCACGCTCCATGTAGCCAAGCGCCACCGTGGACGTTTAGTCATGCTTCGCGACGAGAACGGAGCCGTGAAATGTACGGCCTGTACCCTTTGCGAGAAGACTTGCCCTAACGGAACCATCAAGATCACTTCCCAGATGGTGACCACCGAGGAAGGCAAGAAGAAGCGTCAGCTGGTTGACTACCAGTATGACCTTGGCGATTGTATGTTCTGTCAGCTGTGCGTCAATGCCTGCAACTTTGGCGCCATCGAGTTCACCAACGACTTTGAGAACTCCACGTTCGAGCGAGACAGTCTCGTGCTGCATCTCGACAAGGAGGACTACAAGAGCTCGTTGCCAAACATCCTCGACGGTGGTGCGCCGCTGACTATCGGTAAGTTCAACACTAAAACAAAGTAAGGGAGGACGTAACGATTATGGCAAATATTATAATGTTTTGCATTTTCGCGGTGGTTATCATCGGCGCTGCCATCATGAGCGTCACCACAACGCGAATCATGCGTGCGGCTACATACCTGCTCATCGTACTGTTCGGTGTCGCCGGTTTGTATTTCCTGCTTGACTACACGTTCCTTGGAGCGGCACAGATTGCTGTCTATGCCGGTGGCGTGACGATGATATTCATCTTCGCCATCCAGCTTGTCAACAAGCGTGCTCTGGCTGGAGCCGTGGAGAAAATGAAGACCAGCAGCATCCTGCGCGGACTGTTGCTGTCGGTCGTCGGACTTGTGGTTGTCCTTGGCGTTCTTGCCAAGAACGGCTTGATGTACTACAGCATCAGCTGCCTTGGTGACAAGGGAGGCGAGGTGACGATGGATGTGATAGGAAACGCCTTGATGGGTGCCGGCAAATATCAGTATGTTCTCCCGTTTGAGTTCATCTCTGTATTCTTGCTTGCTTGCATCATCGGAGGTATTGTTGTATCAAGAAAAGAAAAGGAGATAGAATAATATGGTACCAGTAGAATGTTATTTCGTACTCAGTGCGATCCTGTTCTTTATCGGAGTCTTCGGTTTTGTCACACGACGCAACCTGATAGCCATGCTCATCTCGGTCGAGTTTGTGCTCAATGCTGTTGACATCAACTTTGCGGCTTTCAACCGCCTGCTTCATCCCGACCAGCTTGAGGGCTTCTTCATGACGCTTTTCTCCATCGGAGTGAGTGCTGCCGAGGCTGCTGTTGCCATCGCGATAATTATCAATGTTTACCACCGTTTCCACAGCGACCAGGTGAACAGTATTCAAAACCTGAAATTCTAATTGTGCGTTATGGATTATAGTTTTGTATTTCTCATACTTCTTCTGCCTCTCTTCTCGTTCGTCATTCTCGGACTGGCAGGCATGAAGATGTCGCACAAGGTGGCTGGACTCATCGGCACCACGTCGCTGGGTATCGTCACCGTGCTCTCCTATGTAACGGCGTTCAGCTATTTCTTCGGCCCTCGCTGTGCTGACGGTGCGTATCCAACAATCGTTCCGTTTAACTTCACCTGGCTGCCTCTTGGCAACCTGCATTTCGACCTTGGCTTTATGATTGACCCGATATCGGCGATGATGCTCATTGTCATCTCCACGGTCAGCCTTATGGTCCACATCTACTCGTTCGGCTATATGCACGGTGAGAAAGGATTCCAGCGTTACTACGCTTTCCTCTCTCTCTTCACCATGTCGATGCTCGGTCTCGTCGTTGCTACCAACATCTTCCAGATGTATCTTTTCTGGGAGCTTGTAGGTGTAAGTTCTTACCTGCTAATCGGTTTCTACTATCCGCTTCATGCAGCAGTGGCAGCTTCGAAGAAGGCGTTCATCGTGACACGTTTTGCCGACTTGTTTTTCCTCATCGGAATCCTTATCTTCGGCTACTACACCGAGTCGTTCTCGTTCTCGTTCGTAGAGAACTTGCAGATGGCTGCCGGTGCTACTCCGTTCATCACTGTTGATGCCGCAAAGGCAGTGGCGGCTGGTGGTTTCATACTACCTACAGCCCTTGTGCTGATGTTCATTGGTGGTGCAGGAAAGTCAGCTATGTTCCCACTGCACATCTGGTTGCCTGATGCCATGGAAGGTCCAACTCCTGTCAGCGCGCTCATCCATGCCGCTACGATGGTTGTTGCCGGTGTGTTCCAGATTGCACGTCTCTTCCCTCTGTGGATTGAGTATGCACCCGGTCAGATGAGCATTGTCGTTTGGGTAGGTGTCTTCACGGCATTCTATGCAGCGGCTGTGGCTTGTGCACAGAGTGACATCAAGCGTGTGCTTGCATTCTCTACCATTTCGCAGATTGCGTTCATGATGGTTGCCCTCGGCGTTTGTTTGCCGGGACATCACGGCGAGGTTATTGACGCCCACGGCTCACTTGGCTATATGGCATCAATGTTCCACCTCTTCACACACGCCATGTTCAAGGCATGTCTGTTCCTCGGTGCAGGATGTATCATCCACGCTGTCCACAGCAACGAGATGTCTGCAATGGGTGGCCTTCGCAAGTATATGCCAGTGACCCACGTCACATTCCTCATCTCTTGTCTTGCCATCGCCGGTATCCCATTCTTCTCCGGCTTCTCGTCAAAGGATGAGATTATCACAGCATGCTTCCAGTACAGTCCTCTTGTTGGATGGATTATGACAGGGGTTGCAGCAATGACAGCCTTCTATATGTTCCGTCTCTACTACGGCATCTTCTGGGGTACGGAGAACAAGGAACTCCACGCTCACCATACTCCGCATGAGGCACCGTTGACGATGACCTTACCACTTGTTGTTCTCTGTGTCATCACCGTTGGTGTCGGTATCTATACCACCATTGCCGGTTTTGCAGGTCTTGGAGGTTCGTTTGGCAGCTTCGTGACAGCCAATGGCCAGGACTACACGATACACTTCGACCTTCAGGTAGCCGCAACATCAACGGTTATAGCAATTGCGAGCATCTGCCTTGCCACCTATATATATAAAGGTGAGCAACAGCCCATCGCCGACCGTCTCTACAAGATGTTCCCGAAGCTCCATCGTGCAGCATACAAGCGCTTCTATATGGACGAGGTTTACCAATATGTGACCCACAGGATTATCTTCCGTTGCATTTCAACTCCTATTGCATGGTTTGACCGTCACGTCATCGACGGCACGTTCAACTTTATGGCTTGGAGTGCCAATGAGGCAGGCGAGACAATTCGCCCATGGCAGAGTGGCGACGTGCGCCATTATGCTGTATGGTTCTTGACTGGTTCAGTGGCTTTGGCACTCATACTGTTGGCCATATAATTTTACTGTAATGAATTAAGAAATAGAAGATATGAGTATATTAAGTTTATTCGTATTGATTCCTGTAGTGATGTTGCTCGGCCTTTGGTTGTCGCGCAGCCTCAATCAGGTGCGTGGAGTGATGGTGGCTGGCTCTTCATGCCTGCTCCTGCTCTCTATATGGCTTACGATTGCTTTCATTCAGGCACGTAACGCTGGAAATACCGACGTGATGCTCTTTACCTACAGCACACCTTGGTTCCGTCCGTTGAACATTGCCTACTCGGTTGGCGTTGACGGCATCTCTGTCGTGATGCTGTTGCTTTCGAGCATCATTGTGTTCACGGGTACTTTCGCGTCATGGCAGCTCAAGCCTCTGACAAAGGAGTATTTCCTTTGGTTCACCCTTCTTTCAACAGGTGTATATGGCTTCTTTATCTGTACGGACATGTTCACCATGTTCATGTTCTACGAGGTAGCTCTTATCCCTATGTACCTGCTCATTGGAGTATGGGGAAGCGGCAACAAGGAGTATTCTGCCATGAAACTGACATTGATGCTTATGGGAGGTTCGGCTCTGTTGATCATCGGCATTCTCGGCATCTACTACTTTAGTGGTGCCACGACGATGAATGTCAACGAGATTGCCGCAATGAATAATATCGACCCTGATGTTCAGAACGTCTTCTTCCCGTTCATCTTCATCGGATTCGGCGTTCTTGGAGCACTCTTTCCGTTCCATACATGGTCTCCTGACGGTCATGCCTCGGCCCCTACAGCCGTGTCAATGCTCCATGCTGGAGTGCTCATGAAGTTGGGTGGTTACGGATGTTTCCGTGTGGCAATGTATCTGTTGCCTTCAGCAGCACAGGAGTTGTCGTGGATATTCCTTATCCTCACCACCATCTCTGTTGTTTATGGTGCACTCTCAGCCTGTGTGCAGACTGACCTCAAGTACATCAACGCCTATTCGTCGGTGTCACACTGTGGTCTTGTACTGTTCGCCCTGCTGATGATGACCAAGACAGCCTGCACGGGAGCCATTCTTCAGATGCTCTCCCACGGACTGATGACAGCTCTCTTCTTTGCCCTCATCGGTATGATTTATGGTCGTACACACACGCGTGACGTACGTCGTCTGGGAGGTTTGATGAAGATTATGCCATTCCTCTCTGTAGGCTATGTTATTGCCGGTCTTGCCAACCTCGGTTTGCCGGGTTTCTCAGGTTTCATTGCCGAGATGACCATTTTCGTGGGCTCGTTCGAGAATGAAGGTACGTTCCACACGGCTTGTACCATCATCGCTTGTTGTTCTATCGTTGTAACCGCAGTTTATATTTTGCGTGTCGTTGGCAAGATCCTGTTCCAGGAGGTTGCTGACCCTCACTATTTGACATTGACTGACGCCACTTGGGACGAGCGTTTCTCTGTATGCTGTCTCATCTTCTCGGTGGCAGCCCTTGGTCTTGCACCGATGTGGGCAAGTAATGTCATCAACGACGCTGTCGGTCCAATCCTCGATGTAATCATGAAATAAGTAATAAGCAAAGATATGAATTACGGACAATTTCTAAATATGACGCCTGAGGTCACCCTGATGATCGCGTTGGTGGTTGTTTTCCTTGTAGATTTTATTTTCCACAAGAAAGAGTCAAGACCGAAGGCACTCTTTTCCGTTACAACGGTCTTATTGGCTCTTCAGTGCATCAGTTGCGTCATGGCTGGACCTGCTGAGGCGTTTGACGGAATGTATGTGGCCACCGCGTCAGCCAACATTATGAAACTGATATTGACAGCAGGAACACTCGTTGTTGTTGTTATGGCGCAGTCGTGGCTTCGTGAAAAGGATGTAGAAAACAAGGACGGAGAGTTCTACATGCTTGTCGTTTCAACGCTCCTTGGTATGTACATGATGATGTCCGCAGGACATTTCCTCATGTTCTTCCTCGGTCTTGAGATGGCTTCAATACCTATGGCTTGCCTCGTCGCCCTCAACAAGTTCCGCAAGGAGTCGGCTGAAGGTGCAGCCAAGTTCATCCTCACTGCTTCTTTCTCAAGCGGTGTAATGCTCTATGGACTTTCGTTCATCTATGCAGCAACAGGGTCTCTTTATTTCGACGATGTTCTGGCACGCCTTACCGTAGGACCTCTGACGATACTTGGCTTGGCATTTTTCTTCAGTGGGCTTGGATTTAAGATTTCGCTTGTGCCATTCCACTTCTGGACTGCTGACACCTATCAGGGTGCACCAACTCCTGTCACTGGCTACCTCAGCGTAGTGTCAAAGGGAGCAGCAGCGTTCACACTTATGGTAATCCTTATGAAGGTATTTGCGCCGATGGTTGAGTATTGGGAGTATATCCTTTATGTAGTCATCGTGCTCAGCATCACCATTGCCAACCTCTTTGCCATCCGTCAGACAGAGCTCAAACGCTTCATGGCTTTCAGTTCTATCTCGCA
>JALFCG010000031.1 GCA_022771265.1 Prevotella sp. | reverse complement strand
CCGTGCGGTTTCGGTCTTCTCGGCATATGGTTCGCGTTCTGTCTCGACGAAAACCTGCGTGGTGTCATTCTCATGCGCCGTTGGCATTCGTTGAAATGGCGTGGTAAAGCCTTCGTCTAAACGGCAGAAAGCCTCGCGTACGCGCGCATACCTGCGCCCACGGCTGCGTCCACGGCTGTGCCCACGGGCATGTGTACCATTTGGTATAGTATAAGAATAAAAAAAAAGAAACAGATAAATCTGTTTCCAAAAAAAATTTTTTTTTGATGTATACTTGACTGAACTTCCCCACCCTTTTCCATGCAGTTGAGTAACTTGTTCCCCCTCTAAGATAGAGGGGGTGTCACGAAGTGACGGGGGCGTATGACCTTCCAGCAGAAGCTTCCAGCAAAAGCATTTATCAGGAAAACGAGTGCTGACGTTTTCATACTCCCTCCCCCCTTCGGGGGACTCCCCCTATCTTAGGGGGAGAGCCAAATTACTGTCATGCAGTGGAAGTGCTCTGATAATACCATATTGTAATGCTATTCTAAAGGGTGGGAAAGTTCAATACTTGAGTATTTTTGGAGTATTTTGTAATATTTTGGAACATATTGGCGCATATTGGCGTACGATGGCGTACGATGGCGTGAATCGCCAATCGAAAATGTTGTATCTTTGCACCACGGAACAGGAGAAGCGTCTCCGTTAGGTTTCCGTTAAGCCTTCGTTCGGTTCCCGTTAGGTTCCCGTTAGTTTTCCGTTCCGTCCTCGTTTCACCTTCGTTCCGGCTCCGTTAGTGAAGCGAGAAGAAGCGGAATAGCAACGCCCCCGGGCAGCACCCTTCTCGACGGAAAAGGCTGGGCTGCCCGGGGGAGAGTCCTCCCCTCTCTACGGGAGAGAGGTCGGGGGAGAGGCTATTTAATAGAACTTGAAATAGCGACGTGCGTTGTTGTAAGAGATGTCCTCAACCATGCGTGAGAGAATCTCCTGGTCGTTAGGCAGCAAGCCCTTCTCCACGTCGTTGCCAAGGATGTTGCAAAGCAAGCGGCGGAAATACTCGTGACGAGGATAGCTCAGGAACGAACGTGAGTCGGTGAGCATACCTACGAAACGGCTGAGAAGCCCGAGCACGGAGAGAGCGTTCATCTGACGGGTCATGCCGTCGAGCTGGTCGTTGAACCACCATCCGGAGCCAAACTGAATTTTTCCCGGCTCACCACCCTGGAAGTTGCCGAGCATGGTGGCGATGACCTCGTTGGCGCATGGGTTGAGCGTGTAGAGTATGGTGCGGGTGAGCTTGCCCTTCATGTTCAGCTTGTTCAGGAAACGGCTCATGGCACGGGCGGTGTTGAACTCGCCGATGGAGTCGAAACCGGTGTCAGGACCGAGCTTCTCGTACATGGCGGTGTTGTTGTCGCGGATAGCGCCATAGTGGAACTGCTGGGTCCAGTCGGCGTCGGCATCCATCTCAGCCATCACGGTGAGGAAACAGTTCTTGTACTGGCGCACCTCGTAGTCGGACAGCTGCTGTCCGCTGAGAGCCTTCGCGAAGATGGTCTCTATCTGCGAGTCGGTGTATTCCTCGTCGTAGAACTCCTCGATGCCGTGGTCAGAGAGTCGGCAACCGTTCTCGTGGAAGAAGTCGTGACGTTTCTGCAGTGCGTCAACCATCTCCTTGAAGCTTGAGATGCTGACACCCGACACCTCGCTGAGCTGCTCGACATATTTTGCGAACTCCGGCTTCTCGATGTTCATGGCCTTGTCAGGACGCCATGCAGGAATCATCTTCACCTCGAAACCGCTCTCGCGTGTCTGCTTGTGGTAGCGGAGGTCATCAACGGGATCGTCGGTGGTGCAGACGCACTCCACGTTGTAGTGGCGCATGAGACCGCGTGCCGAGAACTCCGGCTGCTGCAGTTTCTCGTTACACTCGTCGAATATCTCGCGCGCAGTCTTTGGCGAGAGCTGCTTGGTGATGCCGAAAGCCGTCTTCAGCTCAAGGTGCGACCAGTGGTAGAGAGGGTTGCGGAAGCAGTATGTGATGGTCTCTGCCCACTTTTCGAACTTCTCCCAGTCGGAAGTGTCCTTGCCGGTGCAGTAACGCTCATCGACGCCGTTGGTGCGCATGGCACGCCACTTGTAGTGGTCGCCGCCCAGCCAAAGCTCAGTGATTGACTTGAACTTATGGTCGTTGGCAACCATTTCGGGAATGAGATGGCAGTGATAGTCAATGATAGGCTTCTTTGCCGCATGGTTATGGTACAAGTCCTGCGCAACCGCTGTGTCAAGCAGGAAGTTTTCATCGTTAAATTGTTTCATTTCAGTATATTTTTTTTGATTTATTGATAATTATCGTTGTAAGTCGTGAATTTTGTTGCAAAAATACGAAAATAATTTTTCTTTCTCGCATTTTTTACTTATTTTTGCACCTAAAAATTACGTAAACGATGACGTATACGAACAAAGTACTACTGATTTACACGGGTGGAACAATCGGCATGAACCGAAATCCACGCACCGGAGCCCTCGAGCCTTTCAACTTCGAGAGCCTGTTAAGCAATGTGCCCGAACTGCAGCAAGTGTCAACGGAGATTGCCACTTTCCAGTTCAACCCGCCCATCGACAGCAGCGACATGAGTCCCGAGCTGTGGATTGACCTCGCCCATGTCATCACCAACAACTACGACCTCTACGACGGCTTCGTCATTCTCCACGGCACCGACACCATGGCCTACACCGCGTCAGCCCTGAGCTACATGCTCGAGAACCTGACGAAGCCCGTGATTCTCACCGGCAGCCAGCTGCCCATCGGCCAGGTGAGGACCGACGGCAAGGAGAACGTGATAACCAGCATCGAGATTGCCTCGGCAAAGTACCAGGACGGCAAGGCTATGGTGCCGGAGGTGTGCATCTACTTCAACGGCCACCTGATGCGCGGCAACCGCACTACGAAACAGAGCGCCGACAACTTCAACGCCTTCGAGAGCTTCAACTACGGTCATCTTGCCGATGCCGGTGTGAACATCAACTACCACACGAGCCGCATCCTCATGCCCGACTACTCCAAGTCGGTACAGCCGCGCTTCGTGCTCGACCCGAGCGTCATCGTGTTCACCGTGTTCCCGGGCATACAGGAGGAACACATCCGCCACGTGCTGATGAGCCCGAAGCTGCGCTCCATCGTCATGCGCACCTACGGCAGCGGCAACGCCCCGCAGTACCCCTGGCTCACCCGCGCCCTTAAGGAAGCCACGAGCCAAGGAAAGATTATCGTCAACATCAGCCAGTGCATGGCAGGAAGCGTCGAGATGGGACGCTACGACACCGGCTACCAGCTGAAGGAGGCAGGAGTGATCAGCGGTCACGACAGCACCGTCGAGAGCGCCGTCACGAAGCTCATGTACCTCCAGGGCATCTACAGCGACTGGCACCAGGTGAAGAACTATATGCAGAGAAGCATCAGGGGAGAAATAAGCATATGAAAGCAAGCGAGGTACTGAAAAAGAACATTGAGATACTGTCACGCCACACGGTGAAGGAAGACAGTTTCGTGCCGGGAAGCCACGCGCCGCTGCCCGCCATCGACGCTGTGAAGGACATCGTCAGCCTCACTAAGACCATCATCTTCACCGACTACTTCTACAAGCGGCAGCCGGAGGAAGAGATACGACAATATTATATAGGTGTAAACGTGGAGTCGCTCTACTCGCTGCTTAAGGAGCAGATTGCACGCGGACTGCTCTTCAACAGCGACGCCGACGAGAGTCTCACTCCCAAACGAGCCGCCGACCTCGCCCTGGCGTTCATCGACCGCCTGCCCGAAGTGAAACGCCTGCTCTATACCGACGTGGAAGCCATGTTCGACAACGACCCCGCCGCCAACAACTACGGTGAGGTCATCTTCTGCTACCCCGTGGTCAACGCCATGACCCACTACCGCATCGCCCACGAGCTTCACAAGCTCTCCATCCCTGTCCTTCCACGCATCATCACCGAGCTTGCCCATTCGAAGACGGGCATCGACATCCATCCCGGCGCCACCATCGGCGACCACTTCAGCATCGACCACGGCACGGGAGTTGTCATCGGCGAGACCGCCATCATCGGCAGTCACGTCACGCTCTACCAGGGAGTGACCCTTGGCGCGAAGAGCTTCAAGTATGACGCCGACGGCAACATGGTCAACTGTCCTCGCCACCCTATTTTGGAAGACCACGTGACCGTTTACAGCAACTCTTCTATACTCGGCCGCATCACCATCGGTCACCATTCCGTGGTCGGCGGCAACATCTGGCTGACGCATAGCATCCCCCCTCATTCGAAGATTCTGCAGAGCAAGGCAATCGACGCTTCTTTCACCGGCGGATTGGGTATATGATTTACACTCATAATACTATTTTTGCAAAGATTTGACCTATTTCGCAACATTTTTGCGCCCTTGATAACAAAATAGTACCATAATCGCAACATTTTAGCATCGTAGTTAGTTAAAAAATGCCTAATTTTGCACAACGAAAACTAACAATTTTCAGAAAGCAAAAATCAATAATTAATAATAAACATTTACAAACTAACAACAATGTTACTTATGAGTAAATCATCTATTGAAAGATGTGTTAGTCATGCACTCAACACTCTTACAGTTGATCCCGCTCGGAAGACCATGGCAATCGTCATGCTGCTGATGCTGCAGGCGACGGCTTTCTTCGGAGCAGGCAACATTGTGGCAAAGGATATCACAGGACGCGTGACATCCGCTGCCGACAACGAACCGCTCATCGGTGCCACCGTTCAGGTGGAAGGTGCGCAAGGCGGCACCATTACCGACTTCGACGGTAATTACACCATCAAGGCCAACGACGGCCAGACTCTCGTGTTCACATATATAGGATATGTGACAAAGAAAGTAAAGGTTAAGGGAAACAAGATTGACGTCACTCTCGAAGAAGACGGAAAGTCACTCGAGGAAGTCGTGGTAATCGGTTACGGCACGATGAAGAAAAAACTCGTCACCGGCGCCACAACCCAGCTCAAGGGTGACGACATCCAGAAGCTCAACACCACCAACCCCTTGGCAGCAATGCAGGGACAGACTCCAGGTGTGAACATCGTTTCCACATCAGGTCAGCCTGGTGCCTCGATGAGCGTGACCATCCGTGGTCTCGGTACTGTGGGCAACTCTCAGCCCTTATACCTTATTGATGGTATAGGTGGCGACATCACTACCCTTAACCCTGCCGACATCGAGCGTATCGACGTGTTGAAGGATGCCGCCTCTGCCGCCATCTACGGTGCACAGGCTGCCAACGGTGTCGTTCTCGTAACGACAAAGAGCGGCAAGGAAGGCTCAAGCAAGATTACCTACGACGGATATGTGGGTTGGCAGACCGTAGGACGCAAGTTCAAGATGCTTAATGCACAGGAGTATATGACTATTATGGATGAGGCTCGTCTGAACAGCGGTCTCTCTCCCGTTGACTGGGCTTCACTTAACGCCATACACGACGCCAACGGCAACATCTATGACACCGACTGGATTGACCAGGCTATCGAGGACGGCGCATTGACCACCAGTCACAGTCTTGCCTTCACCGGCGGCTCAAAGACCTCTACCTACGTCATCTCCGGTGGCTATACGGGTCAGGACGGTGTCATCGGTGGTTCTGACGTGTCCAACTACCGTCGTTTCAACTTCCGTGCCAACTCTGAGCACAAGATGTACGACGGACTCATCACCATAGGTGAGCGCGTAAGCTTCGTATGGAAGAACCAGAGAGGTATGGGTACAGGTAACATTTGGAACAACAACCTCCGCGGCGCATTCTCATCTTCACCCATTCATCCTGTCTTTGACGAGAACGGCGACTATGCAAGCACTGTCAACTCCGACTGGAACGTCAACGACGGCAACCCCTACGGAAACATGATGGTCAACCGC
>JALFCG010000026.1 GCA_022771265.1 Prevotella sp. | reverse complement strand
AGCTGAGTCACTCAACTCAAAGATCAAATGCTTCCGGTCGCAGGTGAAAGGAGTTAGAGACATCCCTTTCTTCATGTACCGTTTAGCAACTGTTTTGGGTTAGCGACTGTACGCACTCCACAGGGTTTGTCGGTTGCGCCGCTTAATTGTTCTAACTTCTGAAGGAGTTCATCTGTATTGAGCTTTTCTTGCATCTTTACACTGATAATCAAACACGTTTATACGCTTGAAGGTGGCCAGTAGCCACCTTTATGCAGTTTTAGTTTAATCTTCCTGAGAATTCTTCCATTCCAACGCCTCTTTGGTTAGCCGGTACATCTGCCTTGGATGATTAGGCTCGTTGGGGTATTTGCGTTCTATGGCGTGATCTAATAGTGCTGGCGTCACGTAGTTCTCACGGAACCTTTTTCTACTTTTCAGGCCACATGCTGCTATCATTGACTTTATAGACATAAACTGGTCTGACATATGAATGATAAGCTCTTGAACTTGGGTCGTACTTGGGTCGTACTTAGGTCGTACTTGAGTCGTACTTGGATCCTTTTTGCCCTTAACTTGGTTCGTAGTTGAGTCGTAGTTGGGTCGTAGAAACGTCACAGTGATCATACCCTTGTCTACCGACCACACCGGACTTGGTAGTCCCTGAGTCTGGCAGGCATCAACTATCCGATGTATGCCGGAACCCCAACTCTCAAGGAAGGTGGTTTTGAACAGCACGTTGGCAATGATGGGATTATAGGGGAAAGAGCCATGAGGGTCTTTGATGTTCTCTGGTGTCATCCCGTGGGGAAGTGCTCCTGGATTAAGAACCTCTATTCGGTCATCATAAATGGCGATACCGACAAAGGCATTGTATTCTTCCCAATGACGGTGACAAAGCGCATTGATCAGAGCCTCACGTAATGCTGCCACAGGGACTTCCAAATGCTCCTCTCGTCGAATGCCTGCTATCTTCCCACTCAACGACAGATGCTTGAAACAAAACGCCATGCCAGCGTCCAACAAGTCAAAGAAATTGCCGTAAGCACGTTGGTTGTCTATGAATTCGTTCTTGTCAGTTCCTCTGAACCTTGCCATCTGAATGGTGAACTGCGGATAATAACCTTTCTCGTTCTTCGTAAAAAGCATTGCCGATGCATTATTGGGCTGACCGTCAGAAGTGAGTAGCTGAAGTTTGTCAAGGACACTCTTCAAAGGTTCTGTCAAAACTGAATTTGGCACACGTCCGCCTTCTGCACCTAACCGAAGCGCGCCGCGGATGCGGTCTTCATTAAGATCACTCATGCCTATCCCATCAGCCTTCCGCCGCTCCCACGCATAGAAGTCTGGATGATGGGCACGTAACCGTTCCTCAAACAACTCACGAGGCATTTGCTTTGTCGTACTTTCTACTCTGTAGTACGGTTTGCCGGCATAAGTATAGGGCTCATGACCCCAGACGAAGGCATCGAAATAGATGGCTATCAATTTCTTCCCATCGCTGTCGGACACATCGTAGTAGTTGACCTTCACTTCTATAGCTGGTTCAAGACCACTTAGCGCCTGTGAAATCTCACGCTGTGTGTTGTCGTTGACGTCCTGACCAAGAATTCTGCGTGATGTGGGAGTTACACCAAAAATCAGCCAACCGCCATCAGTGTTAAGAAAAGCACATGCCGTATGCATTGCATCTTTCAGCTCTCCGGTGCTTTTCTTGAGTTCCAATGTGACGGACTCGTCCTGGTCTATCAATTTTTGTATGTCGTCGATGGTCATAATATTCATTTTTAGAGTACAAAAATACGAAGATTCTTTCAAAGAATTCTATTTGTTGCTCATCATTTTTATAAGTAGCGCCTGCATCTGCTCCTTTGTCATATTGGGTATGTCGTCTATCGTCGGCTCATCCTCCAGACGAAGCAGTCGACGGTTATACTCAAATAGTAATAATCATCATAGGTGAGAAAAGCCTCATCGGCAAGATTGAAGCCGTTGCAAAGATACTGAGCCAGAAACAGTCCAAGGGAGAAGTGGACGTTCGGTGAAACATCACACGGCCATTGCTCTGGATAGTCTTTCTCCATAAACAAATCATAGAGTTGAGTCATCTTGTCAACGTTGAGAAACTCACCCTTGCGTGTTGCCCCTCGCGGAATGGAAATGGTGTCTCTGCCGCGCTTGTTCGAGAACGGATACTCTGCGTTTAGCATATAGCCGCGTCTAATATATTCATTCCAAATCACCCTACACACGGAGATAGATACCACGTGAGGTATCTGAGATCTTGCCAATCCGCTTTCTGCCACGTTTCACTCCATTCAACATGCATTCATTCCATTCCGAGAGCAGTTCCTTGTCTATTTTGAAGCCTTTGATATTGTCCTCTCCAAGAATCTTCTTGAACGAGTTCAAACCACACTGATAACTCTCGGCGGTGCCATATCTATCCTCCTTCTTCAGATTATCAATAACCTCCTGCCACACCGTTAGAAAGTTGACATTCGAAACAAGGCCATTGCCTGTAATCGCATTCCTAATGAGTTCCAGCGATAGCTCGCGTCCAACATTCAGCCGGCCCAACATATCGCTATATTCGCCGAGTATGGAAATCCACTGTCTCTTAATCTCAAATTTAGGCGACCGACTGGTCTGCACATTACATATCTCAGAGAAATCCTTCTCCGTAACCATTCAATTCAGGCCGTCCTGTAATTGATTAAAAAATCCCGAGGTTATTCGGTTAAATGGATATTTTCCGTGGATTGGATATGTTGTTTCATTTCGTATAGTCCTGACTTCGCCAATGAGTAAATTGTAATAGAAAATCATGGACAGGCTTACGCTCCATTGTAGCGCTGAGGCTCAAGTGGGATAGCCTTACGAGCAAGCTCTACGGCTATCCCACTTGAGCCTCATCCCCTACGGGGTAAAAGCCAGTCCATGACGAAAATTGCCTGGGCATAAAATTGCGCTAAAGGCGCATAAAATCAGCGCATCCTTGCATCTGCCCAAAAGCGGTTTGGAATGCCTTGACTTGAAGCTTTCTGCCGTAGAATTTTATGCGTTAGGGCGCAATTTTACGCGATAACGATTTTCGTCATGGGCAGGCTTGCCACCAAAGGTGTGGGCCTGAAGCGATGGGGAGGCCGTCGAGCTTGCTCGTAAGGCCACCCCACCGCTTCAGACCCATAGCTCCGGTAGCAGCGTAAGCCTGGACATGACCATTTTCCTTCCCCTTTACATATAAGGCTGGTTCTATAAATTAGGCTGATAGAACCAGCCTTTACACCCTGTGGTAGGTCTCGTCCAACGGCTGGCGGTAGCGGTCGCCCCAAACGCCGTCGGGCAGACGCACGCCGCAGGTGATGACCATGTTGACCTCAACTCTGCGCGGCAAGCCGAGGGCCTTCTTCACGAGCAGACTGTCGAAGCCTTCCAAGGGGCAGGTGTCGTAGCCCGCCTCACTCATGGCCAGCATGAAGGTCTGTGCTGCCAGGGCGCAGCTCTTGTGGACCACCACACGCACATCGCCCTCCGACACTTGGCGCACGATGGGGCGGCCGAGGCCGATGAGCTGGGCCAGGAGCTTGCGCACGAGCCCCCACACCCCGAAGCAGCGCGAATAGAGGAAAGGCATCACCTTGCCATAATAGGTGTCCCATTTCTTGATGCGTTTCTCCTGCTTCTCCTTTGGGCTGTTGCGCCGCTGGTTGGCTTCCTCAAACTTGCGTGCCGCCTCGGCGTGCCGCTTGTAGAGGTCCTGACGAGTGACGAATACCACCATTTCCTGGGCCGAGCGCGCTGTGAGCTGGTCCAGACAGGCGTGGGCGAGCTTGGCGAGCACAGCCTTGTCGGTCACATGGTAGGCTTCCCACAACTGCATGTTGGAGCTGGTCGGGGCGAGTGTGGCCAACCTTATGCATTCCTTCACGCGCTCAGGGTCAAGCGGCTTCTGCGGGTCGTAGTGCCTGATGGCACGACGGTGGTCCAAAATTTCTTGTAAACTCATAGTCGTTGTCGTTTGTTCATTGTTTCTGTAAGTCCTTGACGTTGGGGGGCTCCTCTTGGCGCGGGGCGGTGCGAAGCGGCTTGCGCCAGTTCGGCTTGCCGCGCGGAGTGCCGGCATCCATGCCCATGCATCCTTTCGAGAGAGGGCAACGCCTTGACGGCTTCGTCCCAAGCGTTTCCCAGCAAAGGCCGTGCCATATTATAGGCTGGTTCTATAAATTAGGCTGATAGAATAATCGATAAAGTGCAGTTGTCGTTTCGGTCGTCTTCTGCTTCTATCGGTCTCACAATGTCAAGTCTCATCGGTCGTGCAGCCAGCTACACTCCCTCTTCAACTTACGTTTTGAATCCCGATATCTTGCAGAACCTTTTCGATAAGCCAAATGAGCAGAGCCAAGCTCGCTTGGACTCTGCCATGACGAGAAAAGGTGGGCGTAAGCCCAATACGACTCGACCTAATTTATAGAACCATTAAAGCCTCTTTTTGACCATTTGGTCATTTAGGGTGACGCAATGACGAAGTCAGGAAATGTGTGTTATAGGTCTCTATTTCCTGCTGCGATATAGGAGCAATATTTACTTAGCAGATTGGTTAATGGCATATCTCCTTTCTGGTATCGCTCTGCATCAAGTTTCAGAACTCTTTCGCAGATTGTTTTCTTTCCCTTGAACAATGCTTTAAGGTATTGAATGCCATTTTCTTCGATAATGCTTACATCGGTGAAGAATTGTGTCAAGTCCTCCGCATCATAGACGATAGAGTAACTGGGACGCTTGGCACCGGGAATGTCCGCTATCAGGATGTTTTTGTCAACAAGATCCTGTATATCACGTATGGCCGTGTCCTTCGAGCACTTTGCCAATGCTGCCCAAGTCTTTGACGTTATCTTTGCCTCATAGCCGTCAAGGAAGAGATTAACCATCTGTGTCTGACGCTCCGTCATTGGTACTGCCGATGCCTTCTGCCAGAAGAAGCTCTTATTCAGGATTTTGGTGACGATGGTGTCTGCCTCGTCAAGTGCATCCACCAACTTCTGCATGTACCACACCAACCACTCTGTTATATCACCGTCGCCATGCTGCATCCTCTCCAGAATGTCATAGTAGTGATTCTTGTCCTTGTTAATCTGTGATGAGACATTATAGAAACGGAAATCACTCTTCTCGCCACGAGCCAGAAGCATGTCTGAAAGGATGCGGGCCAACCGGCCATTGCCATCCTCGAAGGGATGAATGCTCACAAACCAGAAATGGGCAATGGCAGATCGAATAACACTACTCACCGGCTCCTCACCATCAAACCAGGTGAGGAACTTTTCCATCTCCATTTCAACACGGTCTGGAGAAGGAGCAATATAGTGGATTTTCTCGCGCCCAAACATTCCGCTGACAATATGCTCCTCGTTTGTGCGGTACTGGCCTATTTCTATCTGACTTCCCTCACTGTAGCCTGTTGGGAAGAAAGCGGCTTGCCACGCACACAGTTTCTCTTTACTGAGGGGCATGTCATAGTTCTGTACCGCTTCAAGCATTACACCAACAACAGAATCGACGTAATGTGATGGCGCGGTGTATTTCACGTTCTCAATCCCAAGCTTCCGGGCAATGGAAGAGCGAACCTGATCCACATTCAGCCGTATACCTTCTATCTCCGAAGAATACACTAAATCGTATGTCAGGTTCTCTGCCATTGCACGGAGTTTGCTGTCAAATCCTAATGAGCTTAACCTGCCATAAAGCACCCCCTGCTTACGGAATACTTTCTCCTGAAGGAGCGATACCTGGGACGTGTCCCAACGGAAGTCCGGCCAATTGTCTCTTTCGTGTATATACATAATACATTCGTACTTTGTGCGACAAAATAACATTTATAACGTCGCAAATTCTGCGACAAAGATACTAAATCAATGTTGAACAGCCAAACAAACCGACCAAACAACGCATTTTATGCGACGTTTTTTTCAAGAAAAACGTCTGAATCCAACTTTTAAGGTCGGTTCTAAAAATTAGGTCGAGGCGTATTGGCCTAGTGCCCACCTTTTCTCGCCATGGCAGAGTCCAAGCAAGCTTGGCTCTGCTCATTTGACTTATCGAAAAGGTTCTGCCAGCTATCGAGACTCAAAACGTAAGTTGAAGAGGGAGTGTAGCGGGCTACACGACCGATGAGACTTGACGTTTTGAGGCCGATAGATGCAGAAGACGACCGAAACAACATGTATCCGTATCG
>JALFCG010000165.1 GCA_022771265.1 Prevotella sp. | reverse complement strand
CTACCACTAAGACAAAGACCACGAAGGTGAAGAAAGCAAAGGCTCCAAAGAGTTCCTCCTCCGGCGGAAGCGGCGCGGCAAGAGTTACTGTGAGAAGAGAAAGACATTGAAAATGAAGAATTCTTTTGCAAACGAGAGCAGAGCCAAGCTCGCTTGAGCTATGCCGAGTGCAGCTAAAGAATCGACGAAGTCAATGAAGAATAATAAAATAAAAAAGATATGAAAAATAAAAGAATGATTATTGCGGTTGCCGTAGTGCTTATGATGATGGCAGCCATTCCTTCTGTGGCACAGGTGAAATTCGGTGTCAAGGGAGGTCTTAATGTTACGAAAATGAGCGTGTCGTCGGAAGTCTATTCTGCCGACAACAACAATGGTTTCTTCATTGGCCCTACAGTGAAGTTCACACTGCCTATCGTAGGCCTTGGCATTGACGCCGCTGCCCTATACGATGAGCGCAAGGGGGCGCTTGTAAGGTATGACAATAAGTCGGAGGACGTTAAGTTCAAGAGCATTAACGTTCCTGTAAACTTGCGTTGGAATATCGGACTTGGCAGTCTCGCCGGCATCTATCTCGCCGCAGGACCACAGTTCGGCTTTGCTTTGGGCGACTTTGGCGACGCTTGGGACAGCAGCTTTTACAAGAAGGAGAATATGAACGTGAGTGTCAACCTTGGTGCAGGTCTTAGCCTTCTTAAGCATCTTGAGCTTGGCTTTACCTACAACATCCAAACCAAGGACAGCTATGCCATAACAGAAGACTGGGCCGGTGGCAATCTTGGTCGTCAGGTAACCGACATCAAGACAAACGCCTGGCAAATCTCCGCCGCATACTATTTCTAATCCACTTTACTTTACGAACTTCAGCGTGCCGAGGTTGTCCTTCAACTGGGCAACACTGCTTGCACCTATCAATACCGACGTGACTGCTTCGTGGTTCAATATCCACTGCAGCGCCATCTCCGCCAATGACTGTCCGTTGCCCTGCGCCTCGACATTCCATTGGCGGAGCTGTCCTAATAGTTCAGGAGTCAGCATTGAGTGCTTAAGGAAGTGCTCCTTCGCCATTCGGGAGTCGTTCGGAATGCCTTCGAGATAACGGTTGGTAAGCAGTCCCTGCGCAAGTGGGGAAAAAGAGATGAAGCCCACGCCCGATTCCTTGCACAGTCGTGTGATTCCTTCATCAACCGGTGCACGGTCGAGCATGTTGAGCCTGCCTTGATAGATGAGAAGCGGTGTGTCGTGTGCGGCAAGATAGTCAATGGCTTTGCGCGTAGCCTCTAATGGCCAGCGTGAGATGCCGAGATAGAGTGCCTTCCCCTGGCGCACTATATCCACCATCGCCTGCAGGGTCTCCTCAACCGGTGTCGCCGGGTCATAACGGTGGCTGTAGAAAAGGTCCACGTAGTCGAGGTTCATCCTTTTCAGACTCTGGTCGAGGCTCGCCATAAGATATTTTCGTGACCCCCAGTTGCCGTAGGGACCTTCCCACATGTCGTAACCAGCCTTGGTGCTTATGAACAATTCGTCACGGTAAGGGGCAAAGTCCTGAGCCATAAGCCTTCCCATCGTCTCTTCGGCACTTCCGTAAGGAGGCCCGTAGTTGTTGGCAAGGTCGAAGTGGGTTATTCCGTGATCGAAAGCGTAGTGAGTTATCTCACGGCTTCTTTCGTAAGGGTCAACTCCACCGAAGTTGTGCCAAAACCCGAGGCTTATCTTTGGCAGCAGTATTCCGCTTCGTCCACACCTCTCGTATTTCATTCCGCAACTGTATCGTTGCTTGTCAGCGCTATAAATCTCCATGTTCTTTCTTTTTTTGTTTTAGTGTTCAATGCGTTTGCAAAAGTACAAAAAGAATTTGTAAATAACCGCTTTTGTAAAGGGAAAGATGGGTGAAAGTGTTAAATAAACGTAAATAAATCGTGTTGAAACCCTCTTGCCCTTAATTATTAGGTGAAAAGTTTGTACCTTTGCAGTCCGATTATTAGGGGAACTCTTAGACCCCCACGGATTGTTGTGTTAATAGCTGTGCCTTTGGCCGGACATGGTGGTTAGTGAATCAGCATCCAAAAAGAAAAGAAATTGTTTTTTAGTAGTAAAAATTAAAAATTAGAAATGAACACTTTAAGTTACAAGACTATTTCCGTTAACAAGGAAACAGCTAAGAAAGAGTGGGTAGTAATCGACGCTACCGACCAGATTGTTGGTCGTCTCTGCTCAAAGGTAGCTAAAATCCTCCGCGGAAAGTACAAGCCAACTTTCACTCCGCACGTTGACTGTGGAGACAACGTAATCATTATCAACGCAGCCAAGGTTGTGTTCTCTGGTAAGAAAGAGACTGATAAGGTTTACACACGTTATACTGGCTATCCTGGTGGTCAGCGTTTCAACACTCCAGCCGAGCTTCGCAAGCGTGAGGGTGGTGTGGACAAGATTATCCGCCATGCCGTTAAGGGCATGCTGCCAAAGGGCCCTCTCGGCCGCAGCATTTTGAACAATCTCTATGTATATGAGGGAACAGTTCACAATCATGAGGCTCAGAAGCCAAAGTCAATTGATATTAACCAGTATAAATAATTAAGGTAGAATGGAAATAATAAATGCAGTTGGTCGCCGTAAGAGTGCCGTGGCACGTGTTTATGTAACCGAAGGTACAGGTAAGATCACGATCAATAAGAGAGACTTAACAGAGTTTTTCCCATCAGCTATCCTTCAGTACGTTGTTAAGCAGCCTCTCGAACTGCTTCAGGTAGTTGAGAAATATGATATCAAGGCTAACCTCGATGGTGGTGGCTTCACTGGCCAGAGCCAGGCACTGCGTCTTGCCATAGCCCGTGCTTTGGTTAAGATTAATGCAGAAGACAAGAAGGCTCTTAAGGATCAGGGCTTCCTCACACGCGACTCACGTTCTGTTGAGCGTAAGAAGCCGGGTCAGCCAAAGGCACGTCGTCGCTTCCAGTTCAGCAAGCGTTAATATTACGCAAAGCCGTTTAGTATCTAAACTGGAGAGACTCCTCGATGTAATCGGGAGAGGACTACCCTCCGGTTGGTTCAAACAAAGAATTAAAAAGAAAGTAAACAACAAATTAAATTTTAGACAATGTCAAGAACAAATTTTGATATGCTGCTTCAGGCTGGCTGCCACTTCGGCCACCTTCGCCGCAAGTGGAACCCGGCAATGGCTCCATACATCTATACTGAGCGTAACGGTATTCACATCATCGACCTGCACAAGACCGTAGCCAAAATTGACGAGGCTGCAGAGGCTCTTAAGCAGATCGCAAAGTCAGGAAAGAAAATCCTGTTCGTCGCTACTAAAAAACAGACTAAGGACGTTGTGGCTGAGAAGGCTGCAAGCGTAAACATGCCTTACGTTATCGAGCGTTGGCCTGGTGGTATGCTTACCAACTTCCCGACAATCCGCAAGGCAGTGAAGAAAATGGCGAACATCGACAAGCTGATGAACGACGGCACTTACTCTAACCTCTCTAAGCGCGAGCTCCTTCAGGTAACCCGCCAGCGCGCCAAGTTGGAGAAGAACCTCGGTTCTATCGCTGACCTCACCCGTCTTCCTTCTGCACTCTTCGTTATCGATGTTTGCAAGGAGACAATCGCTGTGAAAGAGGCTAACCGTCTGGGTATTCCAGTGTTCGGTATTGTTGACACCAACTCTAATCCTAAGGATATCGACTTCGTTATCCCTGCCAACGACGACGCTAAGGACAGCGTAGAGGTAATCCTCAACGCATGTTGTGCTGCCATCGCCGAGGGTCTTGAGGAACGCAAGGTTGAGAAGGCCGACGACAAGGCTGCCGAGGCTCAGGGCGAGGAAGCTGCTGAGGGCAAGAAGCGTGGTGCACGCAAGGCACGCAAGGAAGCTCCTGCCGCAGAAGAGGCTGCCGCTGAGTAATAAGTGAAGAGTGAAGAATGAAGAGTGGAGAATCGACAAAGGCAATGAATGATTCTTTATTTCTTTAATACTTTGATTAAATATTTCTTATAAAAGATAATTATGGCTTACAAACCAAATATGGAAGACATCAAGAAGCTCCGCACTATGACAGGTGCAGGACTCGCAGATGTCAAGAAGGCTCTTACAGAGAGTGAGGGTGACTTCAACAAGGCAATGGAAATCATCCGTGAGAAGGGTCAGGCTATCGCTGCAAAGCGTTCTGACCGCGAGACTTCTAATGGTTGCGTGCTCGTGAAGGCTGTTGAGGGCTTCGCTGCTATCGTTGCCTTGAAGTGTGAGACTGACTTCGTTGCCAATGGCGCTGACTACATCAAGTTGACTCAGGATATCCTCGACGCAGCTGTTGCAGCAAAGGCTAAGAGCCTTGACGAGGTTAAGGAACTGACTATCGCTGACGGCACAAAGGTGCAGGACGCTGTTGTCGCACGTTCTGGTATCACCGGTGAGAAGATGGAGCTTGACGGCTACAACTTCATCGAAGGCGACAATGTTGAGGTTTACGACCACATGGGCAAGCACACTCTCTGTACAATGGTTCAGACCAACAAGGCTGCCCAGGAGCAGGGTCACGCTATCGCAATGCAGGTAGCTGCCATGAAGCCTGTAGCACTCAACCAGGAGTCGGTTCCTCAATCAGTCATCGACGAGGAGATTCGTGTTGCTGTTGAGAAGACCAAGCAGGAGCAGGTGCAGAAGGCTGTTGAGGCTGCTTTGAAGAAGGCTGGCATCAACCCGGCTCACGTTGACTCTGAGGACCACATGGAGTCAAACATGGGTAAGGGCTGGATCACCGCCGAGCAGGTTGCCCAGGCAAAGGAGATTATTGCTACCGTTTCTGCTGAGAAGGCTGCAAACCTCCCGGAGGCAATGATTCAGAACATCGCCAAGGGTCGTCTGAACAAGTTCTTCAAGGAGTCTTGTCTCTTGAACCAGGAGTTCATCCAGGACAGCAAGCTCTCTGTAGCTGACTATCTGAAGGCTGCCGACAAGGAGCTGACAGTGGTTGACTTCAAGCGTTTCACACTCGCTGCTGAGTAATAAACAACTCACAAATATTACAAGAGGAGGTTGCATCTTCTATAGATGTCAACCTCCTCTTCGTTTTTCCCCCTGCGGAAAGTCTCTATTTGATTATTATTCCCCCGTTAGGTTGTATTGTGACTTTTGCCTTTCCGTTGGCACCCACTTTTAGTTTCCCGAGCACTGTCTCTGGCCACAGGCTCTTTTTTGATGGTTTGTCGTAGTAATACGCTGGTGAGGCGTTGGCAAACATCGGTACGTCAATATCGAGTTTCAGCGGTTCTTTTGTCGCATTAAGACCGACAACATACCATTTCTCCCCGCTACGGCGAGCCATTACGACATATTTTCCCGGATAGCCGTCTATGAACCTTGTCTCGTCCCATGAGGTAGGCACTTCGCGCAGGAAGTCGAGCTCCGTCTGTGGCAGTTCGTCGAGGTTGTTAGGCTGCATGGCAATACACTGCACACTCGTTTGTATAACTATTGACGCAGCCATTTCGAATATGTCGGACGTGTATCGGCGATGGCGGCTCTTGTTGTCAGGCGACATGTATCGGTTCATAATCGTTCCGCCCCAGTCCATTGAAGCCACCGCATTGCGGCAGAATGGGTGCATGGTGAGCTCGAAGCCCTCGGTGATGGCGTGGTGCTCGTTGAAGAAGGTGTTCTCTGACGCTAATACTGCCTCGCTTGCCACATAGTTCGGATACATGCGCTCCCAGCCTCGAGGCAGTGTGCATCCGTGGAATATCACCTGCAGTCCAAAGTCGTTGGCGTCGGCAAGTATGTCTTCATAAAGCTGCATTGTATGTTGCTTGTCGCCAGCGAAGAAGTCCACCTTTATTCCTTTCACTCCGATGTTTTTAAGCCAAGCCATTTCCTTGCGGCGTGCGAGTGTGGTGTTCATGCACTGCTTAGGAGTCTGGGGAGCGTCGCTCCATGCTCCATTGCTGTTGTACCACAACATCAGGCTTACTCCTTTCGCCTGGGCGTATTTGCTCAGTTCTACGATTCTGTCGCGTCCGATTTGCGTGTCCCACCAGTTATCCACCAGCACATATTCATATCCCATGGCGGAGGCAAGGTCGATAAATTTCACTTGGTCGGCATAGTTTATGGACTTGTCCTGCCAAATCAGCCAGCTCCATGTGTATCGTCCGGGGCGATAGTCGCAGGAAGCCTTGTATTTTTGCTCCACCACATCGGTAGCGATGGTTGTTTCTACAATAGGCTTTAGGTCGTTGCCCACGGTGATTGTACGCCATGGTGTAGCTCCCGGTAGTGCAAGTGCTGCATCGGTTGTTCCGTGTCCGTTGGCTTCTCCTGGCATGGGGAAGGCGATGTGGTAGCCGTCCTTCTCGCAATAGTCGCTGAGGTGGCTGCCGACGTATTTCCCGTCAACACCTGTTTCTGAGACGAGCACCCACAGTGTCCCGTTTTGTGGAGTCTGTGACTTAAAGAGGCATGGGAATGTGTAGCCCTCGCCGAAAGCCGACTTGTCGGTCAGTGGCGCGTCGGGTTTGTATTCCTCCTCATAGCTCGGTTTTGTCCTCATCCATCCCACCATTGCCTTCGACTGTGGGCAGAGGAATGACGTGGTGCCGTCGGGAAGGCGGAATGAGGAGACCTCTTCCTTTACGGTGATGCTTGCCGTTTCTCCCCATTGTGGCATTGAATATCGGAACGCGATGTTGTTGTCCGACACGCGGAATGTTACTGTCATCTCGCGGTTCTTCCCGTCGGCGAAGGTGGCGTTAAGCTCGTTGGCGTGATAAGCTACATTGCGTGCCTTGATGCTTCTGATGTTGTAGCTGTCGCTTACCTCCCGTGTGGTTGAATTCTTGAATGTCAGTCCCCGTGAGAAGTCACCCGCGTTGGTGACGAGCCCTAACCGTGAAGGCCTTATGGCTTCCGTTCCGTCGTAGTGGGCGGAGTAGGTCGGTGAGCCTCCGTTGTCGTTGATAGTGACGACGAGTCGCCCGTCGGGGGACGATACTTTCAGTTCTTTCGCTTCCGCTGCGAACATGCATGCCATCGTAAGCGTTGCGGTAATAAGTAGTTTTTTCATTTTTAATATAATTAGGTTTGATAATTGTTATTCTTTCTTATCCTTTCTCGTCTGAAGAAGCACACTGAGAATGACCAGTGCAATGCCTATGTAGAACGAGAGGTTCAGCTCGTGGGCCTCGCCGAAGAAGAGGAATGCGAGGAGAATGGTGTAGCATGGTTCAAGATTATAGGTAAGGTTGACGGTAAAGGCTGAGAGTTGCTTCAGGGCTTGGATCTGCAGCAGATACATGCCGATGGTGCAGAACAGGGCGTGGCAGAGCATCCACCATAGGTTTGCGCCCGAGGGGATGACCACTACCGGTTGTCCTGCGGGGAACACCATAAGGTAGAAGGGGATGATGATGCTTACGCCAACTATGCCGCCGCTCATTTGGTACATGAGCATTGTGCGCGACCTTACACCGACGCTCACCTTCTTGTTGAATATGGCGTAAAGCGCGCATACTGCCGACGATACCACGCCAATGGTGATACCGTAACGATAACGGGAATCGAACGAGAAGATGCAAAGCAGTCCGGCTACGGTGATGAGTGAGAGCAGTAGCTCGGTCCACGAAATCTTCCTCTTGAATATTATCGGTTCGAAGATGGCGGTAAAGAAGCCTACGAGGGCAAAACATACTACGCCTATCGACACGTTGCTTGCCTTGATGGAACAGTAGAACAGCATCCAGTGTAGGCCGAGCAAAGCCCCGCATCCGGCAATCTGGAAAAACTTCTTCCATCCTACACGGGGAAGTCCGGTGAACACGATGAGTATAAGAGTGGTGAAAAACATCCTGTACCATACGATGTCAACCTCGTTAAGCGTAATAAGTTTGCCGAATAAGCCTGTAAAACCTGCCAAAATGACGCTAAGATGTAGTTGTATGAATGCCTTGCGGTTAGTCGCGGCTGTTGTTATTTCCGATTCTTTCATTTTTGTTATGTTGATATATTGTTTTTGTTTCTTAATCCCCAAGACGGCAGACGAGGGCGAGGCTGAGGAATTTCGAGTCAACAGTGTCAGCCCTTGACGACACT
>JALFCG010000159.1 GCA_022771265.1 Prevotella sp. | reverse complement strand
TCATATAAATGAAGAAGATTATGCTTTTGGGCTCAGGCGAACTGGGCAAGGAGTTTACCATCGCCGCAAAGCGCGCAGGACAATACGTCATCGCTTGCGACAAGTATGACAATGCACCAGCCATGCAAGTAGCCGACGAGCGAGAAGTGTTCTCGATGCTCGATGGCGACGCATTGACCGCAATGGTAGAGAAACATCGTCCAGACATCATCGTGCCCGAGATTGAAGCCATCCGCACCGAGCGACTCTTCGACTTCGAGAAAGAAGGCATTCAGGTTGTGCCTTCAGCACGCGCCGTCAACTACACCATGAACCGCCGTGCCATCCGCGACCTGGCAGCCAAGGAACTGGGACTGCGCACAGCCAAGTATTTCTATGCCAAGACCTTCGAGGAGTTTAAGAACGCAGCCGACGAGATCGGCTTCCCATGCGTAGTGAAGCCACTGATGAGTTCCAGCGGTCACGGACAAAGCTATGTTCACAACGACGACGAACTGGTAGAAGCATACAAGGAAGCCATGGAGGAAGGCCGTGGCGACGTCAAGGAAGTGATCATCGAAGAATTCATCGACTTCGATTCAGAGTTCACGCTCCTCACCGTCACACAGAAAGACGGCCCTACCCTCTTCTGCCCACCAATCGGCCACGTACAGAAAGGCGGCGATTATCGTGAGAGTTGGCAACCCTTCCAGCTTCCGGAGGAAGCCCTGAAGAAGGCTCAGCACATAGCAGCCGAAGTCACCAAGGCCCTTACCGGTGCCGGACTTTGGGGCGTAGAGTTCTTCCTGAGCAAGCAGGGCGAAGTCATCTTCTCTGAGTTGAGTCCACGTCCACACGATACGGGCATGGTTACCCTGGGTCACACCACCAACCTGAGCGAGTTCGAGCTTCACTTCCGTGCCGTCATGGGCTTGCCTATCGCCGGCATCCATCTCGAGCACATCGGCTGTTCTGCCGTCATCCTCTCACCCGAAGAGAGTACCGAGCCATTGCACTACAACCTCATAGATGCCCTGAAGGAAGACCACACCCGCATCCGCATCTTCGGCAAGCCAGAGGCTCACGTAGGCCGCCGCATGGGAGTCGTTCTCTGCTACGGCGAGAAGGGCGACGACCTGAATGCCCTGCGCGACAAGGCCAAACGTCTGGCTAAGACCGTACTCGGCACAGACCCATACATGAAGAAATAAGACATGAAAGAATTAGGAAGAATCATCACATTACCCAAGATATTCGACCCAAGAGGCAACCTGACAGTGGCAGAGGGAGAGACAAACATTCCCTTTGCCATTGCCCGTGCCTACTGGACCTACGACGTTCCGGGCGGAGAAAGCCGTGGGGGCCATGCCCACAAGGAGTGTCAGGAATTCATCATTGCAGCCAACGGTTCCTTCTCCGTCACGCTCGATGACGGAGAGCAAAAGAAGACCTATCATCTCAACCATCCTTGGGAAGGCCTGTTCGTAGATGTCAATATCTGGCGGACACTGGATGATTTCTCTTCCGGCTCCCTTTGCCTGGTACTTGCCTCCCACAAGTTTGAAGAAGAAGACTACATTCGCGAATACGATGAATACCTCAGATTCATCAATACGAAAAACAGTCCTTCCCACTCAACTACAGAGAACAAATCATTCAAGAAACATGTTTGAGATAAAGAGATACAGCGAAGCAGACAAGGAAGTTTGGAATGTTCATGTAGAACAGGCACGCAATGCCACCTTCCTTCTCAACCGCTCCTACATGGACTATCACAGCGACCGCTTTCATGACCATTCGCTCATGATATTCCGCAACGGCAAGCTCTATGCTCTGCTTCCCGCCAATGAAGCCGGAGATACATTCTTTTCTCATCAAGGGCTCACCTATGCAGGACTGCTCACTACCGAACATGCCTCAGCAGAAGACATCTGCCAGGTATTCGTTGCCATCAACACCTACCTGAAGCAGGCAGGTTTCCGAAAATGTATCTACAAACCTATTCCCTGGATTTACCAGCAACAGCCAGCCGAAGAAGACCTCTACGCCCTCTTCAAGGAATGTCATGCGCAAATCTGCGCCAGGAACATAGCGGCAGTCATCGACATGAAGCATCCGCCTAAATGGTACAACATCAGGAAGTCGGGTGCAAGGAAAGCCCAGGAAAAGGGAATCCACATAGAAGAAAGCGAGGATTACGCAACCTTCTGGAGCATCTTAAACGAAAACCTGATGAACACCTATCATGCCCATCCCGTTCATACCCTGCAAGAGATGATCAGATTGAAAGCATCTTTCCCAGACAACATCAAGCTGTATGTTGCCCGATCAGAAACAGGCAAGATGTTAGGCGGAACCGTTTTATACATCAGCAGGAAAGTGGTCCACACGCAGTACATCTCCGCATCAGAAGAAGGAAAGCAGTCGCATGCACTCGACGCATTGTTTCAGAATCTCATTAAAATAAGGTATAAGGATTTTGATTATTTCGATTTCGGAACATCCAATGAAGAAGGAGGAAAGGTGCTCAATGCCAGCCTCATCTATCAGAAAGAAGGTTTCGGAGGAAGAGGCGTGGTTTACGACACCTACGAATGGGAATTATAATCCGCACGACAAGAACCATAAAAAAGGAGTCAATCATGTTGACTCCTTTTATTTTATAACCTTACTCATATACGGAAGTTGAGTAACATTTCTTTAAAAATCGAAAATGACTAATGACATAGACAGAAAACACAAACCACATACTAATACCATTTAGTAACGACAAAAAATCGGTCATATTGCCCACTATACTCCCTCTTCGAGAGAAGAAAATATCTAAAAAATGAGGCTCAAATCATACCCATTTATTTTTTCGCCGTCACTTATGAGCATCCAACTAATTTTAATACTTGAAATATTGGAAATTATTGCCATATTCTTTGAGTGTATTATGGTATTTATACTATATGGTTTTCCAATCCGAATTGAGCCATTGACGTTGCTCTGTCCATTGTTTTGCTGCTTGCAACGCATGTCTCTTGAAAAGTTCGAAATCAACGGCTATCGGGAAGATACGGTCGCTTGTTTCTTTCTCCGAGAATACATACATTCCATGCCATCCATTTGTTGGAAATTCATCGGAGCCTCCATTTACCATAGACTTAAATTTAGGCAACTTCAAGAAATCTCCATCCAGAACGAAAGCAATACTCCAAAAATATGACTGCATTGCATGAAGCGAAGGTTCTCTGTCTCGTGTAACTCTGTCACGAACACTTGTCTTGCATTGAACGCAGCCAAAACATTTCTTTTTATCTCCGACAGTAATGATGCAATAAAGGTCAAAAATGGGCTCAGGTGCGGAAGTGATAGTAGTTAAAGAAGCTATCACTCCCTTCGGTCGTTAGAAGTTATAGCCAACAACCTTTTGGGTGTATATTTAACTGTAAAGCATATGGCTTTAACTTCTTTAACTTTCCAACCTATAAGCATTTGGCTTTAACTCTCTCCATACTTCTTCTGCTAAATACTTATCGCTTCGACAATGCAAATCAGCAACACCTTCCTCCATCAACAGCATGGTGTCGGACTGATAAAACATATCCATAGCCTTTTCAAGTGGAATACGATACATTTGGCTCATTTCTGAAATAATACGAGAATATTTGGCCTCTAATATTGCATGCCAGCCTTCATCATGTAATGTAACATTTGTCGTCATAATCTTATACTGTCTTTAAAAGTCAAATAATTGTCTAATATTTTTTGAGAACGAATACACAACTGGTCGTTTGGCAATTCAAACAAAAGACGGCGCAAGGCCTCCTCTTTGGTAATATCACCGGAAAAAAACAAATCAACAGTACGAAAAACCTTGTCATTTGCAATACCTCCTTTTACAATATCATAATTGCCAATAACAATTCCCTTTCTACATGCCACCACAAAATCCAACCAATTTGCATCGTATTTTTCAAACTCCCTAATAATGAAAGAAGAAGACATAAAATCCTCATCCAATTCGTAAATATTTAGCCAAGCTTCCTTTCCTCTCCGTATAAAGCGTTGGGCATACTTGACGGCTTGGTCTTTCAATGTCGTTACATAAAAACCCTGACCAAAATCCAAGAACTTACGTGAGTGATACACATCAGGGCGTTCCACTCTAACCATTGAGGCATGATACACTTCCATTAGGCAAGCACTCCTTTCTCCTTCATATAATCGGTAAGGTCATCCATCAAATACTCTTTACCAAAGGTATGAAGTACATCATAACTTGGCACAATATAATCCATAAGTATACCAGATGTTTTAAGGCGCTGGTATATTTCACGTGGACTCATTCCCAATCGTCGAGACAGGTTGCCAATGCAATATGTTATGAAATCAACAATATCACTATTCATACTTTCGAACTTATGATGTCGCAAAGATAATAACAATTAAAAGAACAACCAAACTTTTGGCGTGATTTTTTTCCGAAAAGCTATGATTTTAGGTATCCGAAGAAAGCCATGCCTATATGTTTATAGCCTCTCATTCGAAAAGTCATCAAAAGTCGAATTTGACAAAAATGACAAATGACAAAATGACCACAATACAATAATCAGGCTCACCCCTTATGGAGCGAGCCTGATTGTATTAGATTTTCCTGTCACGTTTCACCAGAGTTGCTTGTTACCTCTGCTGTCAAGTCGCCCTTGGTGAGGCGGAAGGTGCGACCCTGGGCAATGGCTGCAAGCAATTGGGGAAGCTGGGCAAGAGTGGCGAATGCGAAGAGGAGTCCTACAGCGGAAAGAACACTGCTGTCGATTATTCCTAATGGAGGACTCAGAAATCCAGCTACGAGAAGAAGGATGGAAAGAATGAGCGAGACATAGAATGTTTTCATAGAAGAGATTGATTAAGAATGATTTTTGTCTTGTCAGGAAGATTTTTGTTTTGTCAAGAATTTGAGAAACAACGTTCGGCGTCCGAAGGGGAAGCCAATTTAAGAATTTTTCTCTGATTACCTATCCGCTACGCGCGGTGAACGTTAATTCTCTGTTTCTCAAATTCTTGACTAAAAATACTCTTGACTAAAAATTATTCTCCGTCACCAGTGCCGCCGCCTTCGGTCTGAGAGCCGCCGCCACCCTGGGTGTTGTCGGTGCTGCCGCCAGTCTGAGAACCACCGCCAGTCTGAGAGCCGCCGCCTTCGGTAGTGCCGCCAGTAGAAGGAGAAGCAGGCTTGCTGATGTCGACGTTGTCCTTGCCCTGCTTGATGGCCTTGATGACGGCTGCCTGTGCGTCACGGGATGCAACGAGGTTGAACTCTGCGTCGTCACGGAGAGACTTGAACTATGCGCCTGGCTCCCAGATCACCTTCACACCAGTGATGTTCTGAGCATTGAAGGCGTTGGGGTCCTCCACACCCTTGCTGGAGAGAGAAACGGAGAAGTCACCGAGGTCGCCGAGGCGGATCTTCTTGCCCTCAAGCAACTGCTCTCGCATACAGTCGACGGTGAGGTAGAGGATGGCTGCGAGGTCGGCTGGCTGTGGAGTCTTGCCCTCCTTCTTTGCCTGGTTGATGCGTGACTTTGCCTGGTTGATTTCGATGAGGTTTGCGTTCACGCTGCGCTTTACGATGCTGTAATTAATCATAGTTCTGTAGGTTTTAGA
>JALFCG010000142.1 GCA_022771265.1 Prevotella sp. | reverse complement strand
CCACGATTCGGGTAATGTAAATTCCCTGCGGTAGGATCCTGTGTAGTTGTCCTGTTCTCCGATGTATGGTGGGTCGCTTTTGAATGTGGTTGCCCATGAGTAACCTACGTTACGATATATCTTGTCGCCATATCCATTGATTTCAAACAATCCCGGCACAGGGAAGTCCACCCATTTGGAGTCGTCGTATTGTAGTTTGAAGAAGTCTACTGGTCGGTCGTAATAGTTTTTTACGAAATTGAATTTCCACATGCCTTCCATCGACATGTAGCGTTTAGAAGCCGCCTTGTCGCCTTTTTGTGCCAGCGTTTCGGTTTCGTAGGCGAAGAAGTTGGCGCGTCGTTGTTCGCGGTTTTGCTGATTAATTTCGGGTGTGTTCCAAGCCATGGCTTTCTGAGCCGAAAGTTGTCCGGCTGCCATACACCCCAAGAAGATTGTAACGAATAGTTTTTTGTTCATAATATTATAGTTTTTGTTAGATAGTATTTTAAAGGAGGGAAGAGGGATGAGGGAAGAGTCTACCCTCTTCCTTCTACCTTCACTTCTTCTCTACCTTTGCCTTATATCTATTGTTCAAGCCATTGATGACGTCCATGGTAATGTCGTGACGCTTGTCGGCATAGAGAATGTTGTCGCCAGCCTTTGAGATGATGAGGTCGTACTTCTTTGCCTTGTTGTAGTCCTTGAGGAAGTTCTGGATAGAGTCGCGCAGAGCCTTGTTGAACTTGGCGGTCTCTGCGTCGAGTTCTGACCCGAGACGGTTTTGAAGTTCCTGGAGGTCCTGTCCCTGACGCTGTATTGCAGCCTGAACGCTCTCAGCCTGCTGACGGCTTGCGAATCCGTTGTTCTGCAGTTTCTGCTGGAAGTTGGCAGCTGCGGTCTGCAGTTGCTTTTCCTTTGCAGCGAGGGTGTTGCGGGCGTTGTTGCTCTTCTTCTGCAGCACGAGTGAGTATTCCTTGCAGAATTTGTACTGTGACATGATGGAGTCAACCTCCACGAATGCAATTTTCATGTCAGTGGTGGAAGCCGGCTGGGCAGCATCCTGTTTCTCGTCCATCTTTGGAGCTGAGTTGTTGCACGAGGTGAACACCACAGCCGATAGTGCTGCAATGCCAAGTGTGCGGAAAATGTTCTTCTTGTTCATTGTTATTATCTTTAATATTTTTTGATTTTTCAATCTTTCACCACCAGCGCCTGTTTCAGGTCATCGATGATGTCATCGACATCCTCTATGCCGACAGAGAGACGGATGAGGTCGGGAGCAATGCCTGCCTCGCGGAGCTGTTCCTCGGAGAGCTGGCGGTGGGTGTGGCTGGCTGGATGAAGCACGCAGGTGCGAAGGTCAGCCACGTGGGTGACGATGTTTATCATCTTCAGCGAGTCCATGAACTTTATTGCCGTCTCTCGGTCGCCCTTCAGTCCGAAAGCCATCACTCCGCAACTGCCGTTGGGTAGGTATTTCTCTGCCAAGGCATGGCTCTTGTCGTCGGGCAGTCCCGGATAGTCAATCCATGCCACGTGCGGGTCGTCGTGGAGGAACTCCGCCACTTTTTGCGCGTTACTACAATGGCGTTCCATGCGCAGTGCAAGCGTCTCAAGACCAAGGTTGAGCAGGAAGGAGTTCTGCGGTGCAGGGATGGAACCGAGGTCGCGCATGAGCTGTGCTACGAGTTTTGTCGTGTAGCCCATCTTGCCGAAGGCCTTGGCGTAGGTCAGTCCGTGGTATGACTCATCAGGAGTGGTGAGTCCCGGGAACTTGTCGGCATGTGCCATCCAATCGAAGTTGCCGCTATCGACGACGCATCCTCCAACCTGGGTGGCATGACCGTCCATATACTTTGTCGTGGAATGGGTGACGATGTCACATCCCCATTCAAACGGACGGCAGTTGATGGGTGTGGCGAAGGTATTGTCAACGACAAGCGGCACTTGGTTGGCATGTGCCACACGCGCAAACTTCTCAATGTCGAGCACCTTGCATCCGGGATTGGATATGGTCTCACCGAAGAGCAACTTGGTGTTGGGGCGGAAAGCCGCCTGCAGTTCCTGTTCGGACGCTTCGGGCGAAACGAAAGTACACTCGATACCGAGCTTCTTCAACGTCACCCCAAAGAGGTTGTAGGTGCCGCCGTAAATCTCGTTAGAGGCAACGATATGGTCGCCCGCCTCGCAGATGTTGAACACGGCGTAGAAGTTTGCCGCCTGTCCCGACGAGGTGAGCACAGCCCCCACCCCACCCTCGAGTGCGGCAATCTTGCGTGCCACGGCATCGTTGGTAGGGTTCTGCAGTCGTGTATAGAAATATCCTTCTTTCTTAAGGTCGAAGAGCAGAGCCATCTCGTCGCTGTTGTCATACTTGAACGTGGTGCTCTGAATTATGGGCAACTCTATGGGCTCCCCGTTTTTCGGCTCATATCCGGAATGGATGCAGAGCGAAGCTCTTTTCAATGTCTTGGTCATATGTCAATAATGTGTATCTATTTGTTCAATCTTCAATCTTCTTCCGCTGCCGTGCCTCCCTGTCCTGGTCGATGACACAGTGTATTCCCCGCTGCCTCATTGCCTCGCTGTCATGAATATGCTGCGAGGAAAACTTGCCATTGCGGCGAAAAATGAGTTTCACGCATAAAAAAGCCATGCTTATAGCAATTATTAACGTGGTAGATAGCAGAATCTCAAACATATTTATTACTTTTGCAGTGAATTTTGCCGCAAAGGTACTACAAATAAATTAAATAACAGAAATATAATCAAAAAAAATAGCAAAATAATGACTAAAAGTGATTTGAAACCAGCATGCGTGTTCGAGCAATTCGCACGAATCAACGAAATTCCACGCCCTTCGAAGCGCGAGGAGAAAATGATCGAATACCTCAAGAACTGGGGCGAAAGCCGCAATCTTGACACACAGGTTGACAAGACAGGCAACGTGATTATCAGGAAACCTGCCACTCCGGGATACGAAAACCGGAAAACGGTGATACTGCAGAGCCACATGGACATGGTGTGTGATAAACTGGTCGATGTAGAGTTTGACTTCGACAACGACGCCATACAGACATACGTCGACGGCGAATGGCTTACAGCCAAAGGCACGACACTCGGAGCCGACGACGGAATAGGCTGCGCCATGGAGCTCGCCATTCTCGACAGCAACGACATTGAGCATGGTCCGTTGGAGTGCGTCTTCACACGCGACGAGGAGACACAACTGACCGGCGCAAGCGGCATGGAGGCCGGATTCATGACCGGCGATATGCTCATCAACCTCGACAGCGAGGACGAAGGACAGATATTCGTCAGCTGCGCCGGAGGACGTTCAACCTTCGCCACATTCAACTTCAAGCGTGAGGCAGCACCCGCAGGCTACTTCTTCCTCCAGGGCTCAATAAAGGGTCTAACGGGTGGGCACTCAGGTGACGACATCGACAAGAAGCGCGCCAACGCCATAAAGATTCTCGCACGCTTCCTCTACAACGAGATGCAGAAGATGCCTCTCCTGCTTGCCGACTTCAACTCAGGCAAGATGCACAACGCCATCCCGCGCGACGGCCAGTTCACCATAGCTGTACCGACCGGCGAGAAAGAGACCGTAAGGGTTGACTGGAACGTGTTCATAAGCCAGGTGGAAGAGGAATTCCACGTCACCGACACACAGATTGTGGCGAAGTTGGAAAGCGCAGAGACCAAGGATGTCATTCCTGCCGACGTGACAGCACGGTTCGTAAGGGCACTGCAGGCTGTTGACAACGGAGTGTTTGCCATTTGCCAAGACGAGGCCCTCGGAGGCATGGTGGAGACATCGAGCAACATAGCAAGCATCGTGACCGAGGATGACAAGATAAAAGTGGTGAGCTCACAGAGAAGCAACGTGATGAGCAATCTCGACAACCAGTGCAACACGGTGAAAGCACTGTTTGAACTGGCAGGAGCCGAAGTGGAGCAGAACGACGGCTATCCGGCATGGAAGATGAACCCCAACAGCAGGCTGACAAAGGTTGTTGTTGACACCTACAAGCGACTCTTTGGCAAGGACCCGATTGTCAGGGGCATACATGCAGGACTTGAGTGCGGATTGTTCTCCGAGCGCTATCCGAACCTCGACATGGTATCGTTCGGACCTACACTACGCTACGTCCACACCCCGGAGGAGCGCATCCACATACCTACAGTACAGATGGTATGGGACCACCTGCTGGCAGTGCTGAAGGAATGCTAAACACTGGTCAACGGCAAATGAAAGCTATATATATAATAATAGGTGTGGCGATTGCTGTCGTTTCATGCACCGGGCGGCAAGGTGAAGCGGAGAAGACTGTGGCAAACTTCATGGAAGCGAATCTCAACGACTCGAAGCAAATGAAAATTACCGACTTCAGCCGCCTCGACTCAACCACCAAGGTCAAGGACTCAACCGTCGTTGCCATAAGAAACGCCGCCGAGCAAGGCGGCCGATACCGCAGGGGCATCAGCTATGCCCCTGCTTCCAAGCGCGGAATGCTATACATCGTGCGTGTCAACTACCGCCTCAACAACGACGAACATAGTGACACATACTACCTCAACGAGACATTAGACGAGGTCGTAGCAGTAAAAAACAACTGACAACGGGGCTTTTTTCCGCGATTTTGAAAAAAAACAGGTAAAAGATTTGGCAGAATGAAAAAAAGTTAGTACCTTTGCACCGCATTTGAGAGAAAGTGCTGCGGTTACAACCGGCAAAAGGAAGTTTGGGTGAGTGGCTGAAACCAGCAGTTTGCTAAACTGCCGTGCGAGTTTATCGTACCGGGGGTTCGAATCCCCCAGCTTCCGCAGCGTTTCTCCGGTTAAGGATGGTGGATTCATCTAATGGTTAGGATACAAGATTCTCAATCTTGGCATAGGGGTTCGATTCCCCTATCCACTACCTTTTATTTCTGAAGCTAATCCGGTGGATTCATCTAATGGTTAGGATACAAGATTCTCAATCTTGGCATAGGGGTTCGATTCCCCTATCCACTACCTTCTAAATTATTCATCAAGACTTATTCATCAAGACAATGAAGAAATATATCTTTATGACCATCATGGCTTTGTGCACCATGACAACACTATTTGCACAGACAAATGAAAAGCCACAGGCTGAAATAAAGTTTGAGAAACTCGTACACAACTTTGGCACGTTCTCTGAATCGTCACCAAAAGTCACTTGCGTATTCGAGTTCACTAACGTCGGTCAACTGCCTCTCGTCATCAATCAGGCTATAGCCAGCTGCGGATGCACCGTGCCGGAATATCCCAAGGCTCCAATCAAGCCTGGCGAGAAAGGACAGATAAAAGTGACATACAACGGAGCAGGCAAATTTCCCGGACATTTCAAGAAATCAATAACCGTACGCACCAATGGAGCGGTGGAGATGACAAGGCTCTACGTTGAAGGCACGATGGAAGAAGCAAAAAAATAGCTGAAAGAATGATACTTACAGGACTTCTAATACCGATGGCAGGCATAATACTTGGCTCAGCCATCGTTTTTTTTACAAAGCAACAGATGTCGGAACTGTTGCAGAAGACTTTATTCGGATTTGCAGCCGGAGTGATGATGGCTGCATCGATATGGTCGCTGCTCCTGCCTTCAATAGAGATGTGCGGCGAGATGGAGAAATGGGCGACACTGCCAGCTGCCATTGGATTCCTGTTAGGCATAGGTTTCCTGCTGATGGTAGATATGATAACACCTCACCTGCACTTCGGGACATCAGAACCGGAAGGTCCACGTTCACGCCTTTCAAGAACGACGATGCTGCTGCTCGCCGTGTCAATTCACCACCTGCCCGAAGGAATGGCGGTGGGAGTGGTGTTGGCAGGAGCCGAACATGCGGAGACTGGCATCACATCGATGGGAGCGTTTATCGTGGCGTTAGGCATAGCCATACAGAACGTGCCGGAAGGTGCCATCGTGTCAATACCGATGAGAGCTGCAGGAAAGAGCCGTTGGCAATCGTTCACACTGGGTTGCCTGAGCGGTGCCATTCAGCCAATAGGAGCGATAGCCGTCATACTGCTGTCAGCCGCTTCCATTCCTCTCCTGCCCTACATGCTGTCGTTTGCAGCGGGAGCAATGCTCTACGTGGTGGTTGAGGAACTGATACCGGAAGCGTCAACCGGTCACCACACCAACCTCAGTACGATCGGCTTTGCAGTCGGTTTCGTGCTGATGATGATGTTTGACACGGTGATGGGATAACAAGGATTTTATTTTGAATACTTGTCAATAAATGTCTGGGCTTGGGAGTCGCCGAGGTCTTTTGCCTTACGCAGATTCTTCAGGCCCTCTTCTTTTTGTCCTTTTACACATTGGGCAATGCCAAGGAAGAGGTAGCCATCGCTGAGTGTGGAATCAAGCTGAAGAATCTCATTGGATGTGGCGATAGCATCGTCGTTAAGTCCGACACGAAGCTCTAGTGATGCACGCTCGGCAAGATAAAGAGTGTTCGAGGGATTAATGCTGCTCGCCTTCTTCAGGTCGTCGAGAGCCTGTTTGAAAAGACGGCCTTTGGCTTCAGCCTGTGAACGAAGATAGTAGAAATTGTCGTTGACAAGAGTGACCATCAGCTGCTCATAGTCGTTGAAGTCGTTGACAGCCTGACGATATTTGCCGCAGTTCATCATCATTTGACCACGGGCAAGAATATAAGGAGCAGCTTCCTTGAGATAAGGACGGCTGAATGTCGCCACGGCACTGTCGAGCATTGCAAGACAAGCCGTTGTGTCGTTCAACATCTCACGGCAGCGGGCGATGCCAAAATAGTTCTCTGCTGTTTGAGAGCCCTCGTCAACCAACGACTGGTAGATGGCAGCCGACTCCGAGTAGTTAGTCTGGGCGAAGACAACTTGTGCCTTCAGCTGACGATAAGCGGGAAGAGGCTGCACGGCAATTGCTGCGTCGATTTCCGCATTAGCCTTGTCAAGCGTCCATGCCTCAAACGGCTTGTCGGCAAGATAGACCACCTTGTCGAGAATCATCTTCGCATAGTTGTAATGGGCATCGTCCTTCTTGTCGCCCAGCTTTACGGCAAGCTGCATGTCAGCATCGGCTGAAGCGAAGTCAAATCCGCTGAACGCGCGGGTAGCACGATAGACATAGCCGTCAACGGAAGAAGGGAACTTTGCGACGTAGTCATCAACAAGAGCATTCATTGCCAAAGAGTCGAGAGTAGCTGAGCACACATACAGAGCCACGAGAGCCTCCTGTGCATCGTCGGGCAATGCCTTTTTGATAGAAGTGAGCTTTAGCGTAGGGTCGTTGGCGCTCAGACCTGTCGCTTTCATGTCAGATGCCATACGCGCACTGACAGCATATTGCTTTCCGTCCGATCCACCAGCCTGAAGTATGCCGACAACCTGTCCCTGAGTGTTTAGCAGCGGACAGCCGACTGCATTCTCAGGAGCAGCAGCCATGGCAATGGTGTAGTAGTCGTAGTCAGAAGCGACCTTTTCAACCTTTTCCACTGTACCTTCCTGTGTCTGTGAGTTTTTCAACGCGTAAGGCAGGAGCCACATCTTACTGTTGGACATAGCTCCGTCAGTAACTTCCAAAGGCATACACTTCTTTGTGTTGACATGCAGTTTGGCGATGTCATAATCCTGACTTGCACCAATGATGTAGTCAACAGGATACTCCTTCCCGGCAGCATCGATGACTATTGCCTTTGCCGCTCCATTGAAAGGAGCGAAATTGCACACTGCATTTCCGTTTTCACTTATGAAGAAGCCACATCCGCTACCTATCAATGCTCCGTTGGCATCGAATGTCTTCACTGTAAACAGCGACTTTGCCGCTTTCTTTGCCCAGCTCTCGGGCTGAGCCTTAGCCATGCTGCAGAAGAGCACGGTTATAAATAAATATACTATTCTTTTCATTTCGTTAACTTATCCATTGACTTCGTCAATTCTTCATTCTTCACTCTTCATTCTTCATTTTCAACAGTTCCCTCGCGTTGCTGATTGCCGCGTCACTGATGTCGCTTCCACTGAGCATCTGTGCAATCTCCGTCACGCGTTCCTCGGCACTGAGCATGGTCATGGTGCTGACAGTGGAGTCGCCACGGTCTTCCTTATACACCTTATAGTGAGTGGTTCCCATAGCAGCAATCTGCGGTAGATGAGTGATGCTGATGACCTGTCGCTCGTTACGCCCCATCTCGCACATAATCTCCGCCATTTTCTCCGCTATCTTTCCGCTAACGCCAGTGTCAATCTCGTCGAAAATGATGGTTGGCAGTTTTACGGCTCCGCTGACCATTGCCTTGAGAGAAAGCATCAGTCGTGCTATTTCACCTCCTGAAGCCACCTGTGCGGCCTGTTGAAGCGGCATGTTCTTATTGGCACTGAACATATACGCCACCTTGTCGCCACCGTCTGGAGAGAGGCTTTCAGGAGTGAGACTGATGGCGAACCTCACATTAGGCATTCCGAGTGCCACAAGACGCTTGCGTATTTCCTCCTCAATCCTTGCGGCAGCTTTCTTGCGTTCGCCGCTGAGCAGTGAGGCTTTTTCCTGTGCCGTTTTCTGTGCCTCAGCCACATCCTTCTGAAGTTGCTGCAGGTCGTAGTCGCCATTTTCTATTCCGTCGAGCTGTTGGCGCAGGTTTTCCCTAATGGCGATGAGTTCTGCAACGGTGTCGCAGCGGTATTTCTTCTGAAGTGTGTAAATCCTGTCAAGACGGTCGTTTATGTCGTCAAGTTGTCTTGGGTCAAAATCCACTTCTTCCACTTGCCCGTGAAGTTCGTCGGCAATGTCCTTAAGGTCGATGAAGTCTGCATCCATACGGCTTGCCAGTTCTCCTGCCACAGGCATCATGGTCTCAATGGAATGGAGGGCATTGATGGCGGTACGCAGGTTTTCCGTCACTCCGGAACCTTCTGCCGAGAGTGCGTTATCGGCTTGGAATAGTGCGGTCTTTATGTCCTCATAGTGGCTCATTTGGTTCGCCTTCTCCTCCAGTTGTTCTTGCTCACCGTCAACGAGGTTTCCCGCGGCAAGTTCGTCATACTGGAACTTAAGGAAGTCGGCATTGTTTTTCGACGCTGTCAATTGATGTTCAAGTTCCGATAGCTGACGTTCCTTGCTTCGATACATGTTATATGCTACGGCGTAGTCATCACGCAGGAGTTTGTCGTCGGCGATGATGTCGATTACCTCCATCTGAAAATCCTGCTTGCCGAGAAGCAAGTTCTGGTGCTGACTGTGGACATCGATGAGTTGCTCTCCGAGTTCGCGAAGGACAGTAAGCGACACTGGAGTGTCGTTGACAAACGCGCGGCTTTTTCCTGACGCGGTGATTTCGCGGCGAACGATGCAGTCATCGGAATCATATTCCACGTCGTTATCGTCGAAGAACTGCTTCATGCCGTAACGCGAGAGGTCGAAATGAGCCTCTATGACACACTTGTCGGCATCCCTCTTTATTAGCTTGCTGTCGGCACGTTGTCCCTTGAGCAGCCCAATAGCTCCGAGTATGATACTCTTTCCGGCTCCTGTCTCACCGGTGATGACCGAAAAGCCTTCATTGAACTTCATTTCAAGCTTTTCAATAAGCGTGAAGTTTCGTATGTATAATTGTTTCAGCATAATTCAATAATAATTCATTCTTTAACCTTTTCCCAACTGTTACTCTGCGACGCGTTGATGCCCATCAGCAGTTCATACACGTTTTCCTTTTCCTTTTGCGTGCCCTTACCTTTATATATGGAGGTAATCTCGTCCTTCTTAAAGTCAGTCCATATCTGTGGAAGAAGGCTTAACGGACGATTGTCGCGGGCTTTCTTCAGGTTTGTGGTGATGGCTTCGGTGACGTTGACGCGTCCACGCTCCACGTTGTTTGCCATTTCGTCAAGTCCCTTGCGATAGTAGTCGTACTGAAGCTGGCGGAAAGGGCGCATTGCCTCGTCGAGATAGTCGTTGATAACAGCAAAGCGGTTACGGCTGTCGTCGAAAGCCTTCCATCCGGGGAAAGGGAGGGTTTGGGCATTGTTGACAAGGTTGAAGCAACGCTGGAGAACGTCGGTACCGCCAAAGGGGGAAAAGCTGTCAAGGTCAATGCCTATGATGAGGTAGGCATAGTAAGCTATGAGCGCCGTCAACTGGTTATCTATGTTTTCATCGTTGAAATTCAGCTGGTCAAACTGAGAAAACTCGAAATTGAAGCTCGCGTCGCGGTTGTTGTAGAGCGTCGTGGTGTATTGGCTGTTGAAGACCGGACGGTTCGCCTGAATGATGGCTGTACATTCGAACGTGTTAGCCGTCTTGTCATATTTGTCAACCGTGATGTTGAAATTGCACACTATACGCTCATTCTTACCGAACTGCAGTTCAGTCCACTGCCGGTCATTGACGAACTGTTCGAGAGTCTGTTGCAGATTGTCGAACACACTTTTGTCGGTCACTCCCACCTTTTGTGTGTTGATTACCACTTTCGCGTCAAGTTCCTGTCCGCACACCTTCACGTAAGCGAACAGCGACAGGCAAACGGCAAATGCAGAAACGGCAACGTTCTTGTGGAAATGAATCATGGTTCTCATCGAATGGAAAGGGTGTTTCAGAAAGGCATTGGAAGAGAGATAATCTCCGCAAGGCGGTCAACGATGTCCTTGGCGACCTCCGTTTTCGGTTTCCGGTCGTATTCAGCTATACCGTCGCGCGAGATAATCTTTATTTGGTTGTCGTCGCTCTTGAAACATGTGCCTTTGTTGCGAAGCGAGTTTAGCACGATGAAGTCGAGATTTTTCTTTTCCAGTTTTTCCTTTGCGTGGAGTTCCTCGTTGTCAGTCTCAAGCGCAAAGCCAACCATCACCTGATTCTTGCCTTTCATTTTCCCGAGGGAAGCTGCGATGTCCTTGTTTGGCGCCAGGCGCAATGTCATGTTCTCACCTTTGCGTTTTATCTTATTATCAGCCACGGTGTCAGGACGGTAGTCGGCTACCGCAGCACAAAGTATGGCAGCTTCAGCATCGTCAAAGCGCTCCATACAAGCGTTATACATCTCCTCACAGTTCTCCACGTCGATGCGGTTGATGTTCTTGTGACTGACTTTGATGTTGACAGGTCCTGCCACGAGGTCAACGTAAGCCCCTCGTCGTGCACATTCCTCAGCAATAGCAAAGCCCATCTTACCGCTGGAATAGTTGCCTATAAACCTCACGGGATCAATCTTTTCATAGGTTGGTCCTGCCGTTATCAAAATGCGGCAACCGAAGAGGTCTTGTTTCGGACATGTGAAGAAGTCTTCAAGCGCGTTTACGATGACCTCCGGTTCCTGCATTCGCCCTTTCCCTTCCAGGCCACTGGCAAGGAATCCGCTTGCCGGTTCGATAAACTTGTTTCCATACGACTCAAGCAAGTCGATGTTACGTCTTGTGGAAGGATGGGCATACATGTCAAGATCCATTGCCGGGGCGATGAACACTGGAGCTTTCATCGACAGGTAAGTGGTTATCAGCATGTTGTCAGCAATACCGTTTGCCATCTTTCCTAATGTCGATGCAGTGCAGGGAGCTATGAGCATCGCGTCAGCCCACAGTCCGAGGTCAACATGACTGTTCCACGTTCCGTCGCGCTGCGCGAAAAACTCGCTGACGACGGGTTTATGTGTCAAAGCCGACAGCGTTACAGGAGTGATGAACTCCTTTCCCGCCGGCGTTATCACCACCTGCACCTCAGCACCTTTCTTTATAAGTTCACGTATTATCGTGCAACTCTTGTATGCGGCTATGGAGCCAGTGATTCCTAAGACGATCTTTTTACCTTTTAGCATAATCCCTGTTCATTCTACATCAGTTTGCTTTCGCGTAGCCTTATTCGCGTGAGCACCTGCTTGGTATTGTTGGTGAAGTCGTTTGACAATATCCAGCTGAAGTAACCGGGGTCGTAGCGCAGTACGCTTGCCACCTCCTGCCCCTTGTATTTCCCGAAGCTGAATGTCTCTACCTTTACAGGTTCTCCCTTTGCGTCTTTGACAACGTTGCCCTTGGCGTCTTTCTTGTCCGCCCAAATGATGCGTCCCGCGAAATCCACATTGTCGTTTTGCTTTGAAAACTCGTGAAGGAACTGCATGTCGTTGACAAGGCGGCGTTCCGGCTCTGGTTCGTTGGCCTCGCTATATTTGTCGAGTTCGCCCATGAGCACCCTGTAGGTTGCCTCAGTGTCCTGATCGGCACGGTGAGCCTCGAAGTCTTCCTCCATCTTTCGTCCGCAGTAGAACTTATATGCTGCAGCGAGATTACGGCGTTCCTGCTTACGGAATATCGCCATGGCATCAATCATGCGACACTTACTGAAGTCGAAGTCAATGCCTGCCCTAAGGAATTCCTCGCAGAGCATGGGAATGTCGAAGTTATTGGAATTGTAGCCTGCAAGGTCGCATCCCTTAAACTCTTCGGCGAGCTTCGGGGCAAGGTCCTTGAACGAGGGTTTGTCGGCCACGTCGGCATCCAAGATGCCAGTGAGCTCGGTAATGAACTGCGGGATTGGGATCAGCGGGTTGATGGTGAGATTTTCCCTTCTCTCCTCCCCGTTCGGCATCACCTTTATGTATGACAATTGAATCACACGGTCTTTGACAAAGTCAAGTCCCGTCGTTTCGAGGTCAAAGATGACCAGCGGTTTCTGTAAGTTCAGTTTCATCATTCAAAATCAATTATTCATTGAGAAGCATTGGCATCAGAAGCATCAGCACATCCTGACCGGCAGGTTGCTCGGCAGGCACCACTATACCTGCACGGCTTGGGTCGGAAAGCCGTACGATTACTTCATCGCTTTCGAAGTTGTTAAGAACTTCAATGAAGGCACTTGCCTTGAACCCGATGCTCATAGGCATGCCGTCATATTCACAGGCAATCTTCTCGGTAGCAGTCTTCGAGAAGTCGAAATCCTCAGCGTCAAGCTGCAGCACACGGCCTTCGATGCGGAAACGTATGAGGTTGCTCGAGTCGCTGGCAAAAGGCTGCACGCGCTTCAATGCTCCGAGCAGTGCCTCACGGTCGATGTGAAGGGCGTTGGGGTTGTTTTGTGGAATCACTGAAGCATAGTTAGGATAACGTCCCTCGATAAGGCGGCAGGTGAGATGGTTGTCGCCGAAGGAAACCAAAGCGTTGCGGTCGTCGAATGAGATAGTAACGATGGAGTCGTCCTTAGCCAGCATATTTTTGAGTATGGTGGCAGGCTTCTTTGCGAGAATGAACGACGCTCCGCCTTCGTTCTTGATGTCGAGAATCTTGTTTCTCACAAGTTTATGACCGTCAGTAGCCACAACGGAGAGACACTCGGCACTGAGGTCGAAATAAATGCCGTTCATCACTGGTCGCAAGTCGTCCTGTGCAGTAGCGAACAAGGTTCGTCCGATATTCTCAGCCAACAGTGCCGATGTCATCTGAATACTTGCAGCTCCATCGCTAACAGTCTGAGGATTAGGAAATTCATCAGCACTCTCTATTGGCAGTGAGAACTGTCCGTTCTGATATATTATCCTGACGCTCGAGTTAGCCTTATCGACTTCAAAAGTCAGCGGCTGCTCAGAAAAGCCCTTTACAGCTTCAAGCAGGTTGTGGTTTTCGACAGCAAAAGAATCGTCAATGTCACATTCTGCCAACTCTATTGTTGTAGCCATGGTGTTCTCGCCGTCAGATGCAGTGAGGAAAAGCGTGTTTCCCTCTGTTCTGAAAATGAAATCAGCCAGTATGGGCAAAGAATTTTTGCTGTTGATTACTTTCGACAAGGCAAATAGTTTACTGCTTAAAGCAGTGCTTGATAGTGTAAACCTCATAATTTATTATCGTTTTTAATTATATTATTCAATTTGAGAGTACAAAAATACAAAAAAAAGCTATTATGGCAAAAATATTGCCGAAAAAGTTGCATAAATTAAAACTAATTTGTAATTTTGCGAGGTTTATACGACAAAACATTAAATAATATACAAACAATTTATGGAAATTACAGGTAAAATCATTGCCGTACTGCCTCCTCAGGGCGGTGTGTCGCAGCGCACTGGCAACGCGTGGAAATCTCAGGAGTATGTCATAGAAACCCATGAGACATACCCAAAGAGATGCTGCTTCAGAATTTTTGGAGAGGACAAAATCAACCAAATGAACATCCAACTTGGAGAAGAGATGACAGTGTCGTTTGATATCAATGCCCGCGAATACAACGGACGATGGTACAATGATGTCTCTGCATGGGCTGTGAACCGTAACATCCAGCCAGCGCCAGGCGTCGGCGTGGCTCCTGCTCCAGGCGCAGCTCCAGCAGCAGCCCAGACAGCAGCTACAGCACCATTCCCTCCAGCACAGGAGCCTGCCGATGAAAATGCGGAAGGTCTTCCTTTCTAATAAAAATGTCATAAGTTTTTTTCCTATGGACAACACTATTCCCCGCGACCATATCGTTGCGGGGAACTTGTTATTTTATCGGTCGATTGTCGTTATCTTCCTTACCATTTTCCCGTTCTCCCACCTGACACTTGTCGCACAGGACAACGATAGCTCCAATTGGGAAAAGTGGTATGACATCCTTTCCGACGGCACCGACGACAACGTCGCATGGGAAGACATGCACGACACACTTGAGGAAATGGCTTCCTCTCCATTCAACATCAACGACTGCAAGCGCGAACTCCTCGAATCACTTCCTTTTCTCAACAGCCAGCAGGTAATGGACATCATGGAATACATCCATCGCTATGGACCGCTGAAGTCGGAAAACGAGCTCGTCGCCGTTGAGTCGCTCGACTACTACCGCCGTCGCCTGCTTGCCTGCTTCATCACCTTCGGCGACAAGTCCTCGCCACGACCATTGTCGCTGAAAGACATTGCAAAACACGGCAAGAATGAACTGCTTGCTTATACCTCCATTCCCACCTACCAACGCGAAGGCGACATCAATGGCTATCATGGCTATCCATACAAGCACTGGCTGCGTTACAACTTCACCTACGGTAACAAACTGCGCATCGGCATCGTTGCCTCACAAGACGCAGGAGAGCCTTTCTTTGCCAATTGTAACACGCTTGGCTACGACTACTATTCCCCTTTCTTCCTACTCAACGATGCCGGTAGGTTAAAACAACTCGCCGTCGGACGCTACCGTGTTGCATTCGGCATGGGACTCGTCATCAACCAAGGCTTCTACCTTGGCAAGACATCTGCACTCCAGGCTTTTTCCTCACCACCAGGTGCTGCGATAAAAGTCCACTCCTCACGTTCCTCCGACAACTGGCTGCAAGGGACAGCCGCCACCCTCGACATTGGCAACAACCTTAAGGCATCACTCTTTCTATCCTACCGCAAGACCGACGCCACACTTAACGACGACGGGACAGTTTCCACCATAGTCACCTCCGGCTATCACCGATCAACCAACGAGATTGAGAAGAAGGACAACACTTCCGTCAGCGTGGCAGGCATAAACCTCACTTGGGAGAACAACGACTTCCACGCAGGCTTTACGGCAGTAGGTACTCACTTCGACCGTCTCCTGTCGCCAAATACCCAAATGACCTATAGGCAAATATACCCTCAAGGGCACGACTTCCTCAACGTTGGTATTGACTATGGCTATCGTCGCTATCCGCTGCTATTCAAGGGCGAGACAGCCATCAACGCCTCCGGCAATCTTGCCACCGTGAACACCCTGACTCTCAGCATGTCGCGAATGTTTTCCATAACGTTCCTTCACCGCTTCTATTCCTCACGTTACCATTCATTCCACTCCAACGCTTTCAGTGATGGCGGCAAGATTCAAAACGAACGAGGAGCTTACCTCGGCATGGAATGGAAACCATCGTACGGCAAACAAATAAACCTTTATATCGACTATGCCTATTTCCCATGGCAACGTTATCAGGTGTCGCGTCCTTCACGTTCCTTCGATGCCTGCCTCACTTCCAACCTGCGCCTTGGCAAGTGGACACTATTGTCGCGCTACAGGATGCGACGACGCCAAAAGGACTCCTTTGATGATTCTACCTCAGACGACAAGCAGTTGGTATGGACTGTGTCGCACAACGCGCGCCTCGGTTGCCAATGGGACAACGGTTTCTTTACCTCTTCGTCACAAATCGACGCCACACAATACTCTTATGATGAGACATCACGCGGCATTCTGTTCAGTCAGACTGCAGGTCTCAACCTTAAGCGATTGAGCTTAACAGCATCGTTGAAACTATTCTTCACCGACGACTACGACAGCCGCATCTATTCCCACGAGCGCTCCCCACTCTACTGCTATTCCATGCCATCTTTCTACGGCAAAGGCATCCGCTACGCATTCATGGCAAAATGGAAAGTTATTGACAGTCTGACGCTTACCTGTAAAATCGGTGTTACCGACTTTTTCGACCGTTCCTCTATAGGCTCTTCCTTCCAGCAAATTGACGCTTCCTCAGCATGCGACATCGACCTCCAAGCACGATGGAAGTTTTAAAGGGTTAATGGGTTAAAGAGAGAAAGGGGAAAGGGGTTTAGGAGGAAAGGATAAAGGAGGAAAGGATAAAGGAGGAAAGGATAAAGGAGGAAAGGGGGTATGAAGGAAAGGGGGAATGAAGGAAAGGAGGAATGAAGGAAAGGATAAAGGAGGAAAGGATAAAGGAGGAAAGGATAATGAAGGAAAGGAGTAATGAAGGAAAGGAGTAATGAAGGAAAGGGGTAAAGAGGGAAAAGATAAAGAGGGAAAGGGATTA
>JALFCG010000112.1 GCA_022771265.1 Prevotella sp. | reverse complement strand
TAGTGCTGACGTTTTCATACTCCCTCCCCCCTTCGGGGGACTCCCCCTATCTTAGGGGGAGAGCCAAATTACTGTCATGCAGTGGAGGTGCTCTGATAATACCATATTGTAATGCTATTCTAAAGGGTGGGAAAGTTCAATAAACAACTACCTTTCGGTGCCTCCTGAACGACAAGTCGATAAGGCATTATCGAGAAGTCGATTTTGGATTATCGGGAAGTCGATACAAAGCCTCACCCCCGACCCCTCTCCCATAGAGAGGGGAGAAGAATAGTGGACACGTTGCCCACGTTGGACACTAACTTTATAAACATATTATATATTTTAATATTAAAATATTTATTTTTTATATTCATATATTATAAAAAAGTTTGTTTTTCTGATGTCCAACGTGGGCAAACGTGTCCACAACTATGGTTTTTCAGAAAATTTGGGTTGCTGTTGCGACTATTCTGTTGCTGTTGACTGTTGCCGCCTCTAATTCCACCACAAGGTAACCCCTTTGTCGTTTCCTTCCATGCCTCACCCTGGAAAACCCCTTCTTGTCCATCAGCGTGTTCAGCTGACGGATGCTGATGGGTTTCTTTATGTTGCCCCAGGTGGTGAGCTTTGCCAGTATCTCCGACGGTGTCAAGAAAAGCACGGGGCGGGTCTCAGGGTTGTCGGAGTCGGAACGGGGCACGTCGAAATAGACGTCGATGAGTTCTTCCTCGGGGGTGTGGTCGGCAAACTGCTCCACATAGCCGCTCAGCTGCTCTATCTCGTCGAGCTTGAACCAATACTCATACTCGCCGCCCTCTATCAGCCTCACCGCCTCGTCGTACATCGCCCGATGGGGTATTTCGTTGTCAAACGGCGAGTCGATGCTCTCAACAAAAAACGGGAGGAAGCGGCGGTTGCCCGTCTGGTCGGTCAGAAACTGCAGCTTGTTGCCCGAGGCGCAGTAGGAGGCTATGCGAACCCGCCGTTCCTTCGTCGTACCATACGGTGCCCGCACGTTGACGTCGGGCGTGGTGATGAGCGACTTCAGGTTGTCGAGGTCACGACCCGAAAGGCGGTCGAACTCGTCGAAATTCACCAGCCCGAACTCCGTGCATCGCAGCTGCTCGTCCTTGTCGCTGAAGTCGGTGGCTGACTGTCGGCAGCGGTAGCGCACGAGTTCCGGGGGAATGAGCGCGTCGAGCCACGTGCTCTTGAAGATGCCCTGCTTGCCTATCAGCACCAGCATCTGATGGTTCACCACATCGGGAAACATCCACGAGGCCACCATCGAAACAAACCATTTCCTGAAGCAGGTGAGCCAAAGGGCGTGAAGGGACCCGTTGGATGCGGACGGCTCGGTGTTGTCGGGAAAATTCACAAATGGCGAGTTGGCTACATGCACCATGGAAGCCACCTTGTCAATCGCGCTCCTGCCGTCGTCGCCTGCCCCGACGAGGGAGGAGGCCGGTTTTCCTTCCACGGCAAGTGAGCCGGAGGACGGTTTCAGATACTCCTTCAGCGGATTGTACTCAGGCACGCAGTCGCTCATCAGCGCCGCGCGAAAGACAGGCGACGAGATGTTCTGCCCCGTCTCCACGTTGCAGGCGAGCAGCATGGAGTTGATGTCGCGGTCGGTAAGTTCCGCCCCGTCGGTCTTCACTATCTTACGGCTTATCACGTCGAAGCGCAGGCACTGGCGGCGAATGTAGTCGGCTGACAGTTCCATCTTCACATCCTTGCTGCGGTCGCCTCCACGCTTGCTGTCGGGCAGTGCCTTCATGCCATGCATCGAAGCCACCGTCTTGTAGCATCCGTGCACGAGCGAGGGTATAGGTTCCTCGCCGTACTGTCCAGCATATTTCGTCTCCATAAGCTGCGCCGCCGTGTCCTCGTTCATGCCGTAGTCGGACAGCAGACAGGCGAGTGCGACGAGATAGTTGTTGCGGTTGCCGTGGGCGAACTCCCCCGTGCGCGACTTGTCCACCATGGTCTGCACCATGGCAAACACACGGTCGGGCGTCCACCGCGATGGCCACTTGTCCTCGGTCACCGCCTCCTCGTTGACGATGCTGCTGCCCTTTTTCCGTTTTTTCACGTCGCAGCTCATGTCCACCTTCATCGGCTCCACGTCGGTGTTGAGCCATGCCTCGGGGTCGTGGCATAGCGACGTGCCGTGGATGGGCGACTCCACGGCAGTGTCGTAGTCGGCGAGGATGGTGTTGGCAATCAGCTCGTTGCCCTGTCGGAACGCCTGTTCATACACCTTCTCGTTCATGCCGCAGTTGGGAATCTGGAATACATAATAGACGTGCAGTCCTCGTCCGCCCATGCTGACGTGGTACATCACCACAAACTTCAGTTCCCTGATGCGTCGCCTTGCCTCGTCGAGCAGTTCGGGAGCGATGTTGTCGAAGTCAGCCTGGCAGAAGCACGTCCATTCCGCTATCGACTCCTTGCTTCGTCCGCCTTTGCACAGCACCGCCGGCACGAGCATCGGGAAGTTGTCGGTTTTCATCGTCTTCAGCACCTTCTCGTCGAGTTTTGCCTCCAGGCCCTGGCGGTACGCCTCGGTCCGCCATTTCAGCTCCTGGTTGTTCTTCACCGTGTCGTAGATTTTCCCGATTGTCTCCTTGTTGTAAATCTCTTTAGCCTTGCAGCTCGGATAAACCGACAGTACCTGTTTCTTGTAGTCCATAAAAAAATGATTTTGGTTTTTGTTACAAAGATAGTGAACGACGATGAGAAATGCAAATGGGAGTGCGCACCCACAGGTACGCACTTTAGTAACATTCTTTACTGAAAATAACACTATTTAACTCGTCAAGACTTCCTGTTCTGAAAAAAATCTTTACCTTTGCATGTGTTGAAACCCAATATAACTAACAACAATAATAAAATGACAGTAAAGAGAATCCATCGTCCGTGCCTTTCGGCAGCATTGCGCGAAGGCAGGAAGCAGCTCAGGCACTTCTGTCCTGAGATTACCGACGAGGCTGTATGGCAGGCTTGCAACATCAGCCGTAGAAAATTTTACGAAGTCTAAAGAGGTATGATTCACGCCTTCGAAGCCTACCTCCCC
>JALFCG010000083.1 GCA_022771265.1 Prevotella sp. | reverse complement strand
CCCCCGTAGGGGAGGGACAGATACCATTGGCTGACTGACTGTCATCGGTTTGTCATAAAGCAAGACTAACCTGCATCCACCAGTCTATGACAGTAACAGAGTAACCTGCATCAACCTGTCTTTGACAATTCGGAGTAACCTGCATCAACCTGTCTTTGACAATTCGGAGTAACCCGCATCAACCTGTCTTTGACAATTCGGAGTAACCTGCATCTCCCCTACGGGGGAGAACGAGAGGGGGCTGAAGTTCATTGGCAGGGTAACTTGTCCCTTCCCTTGGGGAAGGTTAGGATGGGTTTGAGAACGAGAGGGGGCTGAAGTTCATTGGCAAAGTAACTTGTCCCTTCCCTTGGGGAAGGTTAGGATGGGTTTGAGAACGAGAGGGGGCTGAAGTTCAGTTGCAAAGTAACAACAAAAAAAAACAGAAAGAACAAATTATTATCCTAAAATAAATATTATGAAATTAAAGTCAATGTTTGTAGCCTGTCTCGCCGTGTTTTCCATCGGCACACAGGCAAAAGATTACAAGTATGTGGCGGTGCCCGGCGACCCTATGCACGCCCGCATCTACACCCTCGACAACGGACTGAAGGTGTATCTCTCGGTGAACAGCGAAACACCGCGCATCCAGACCTACATCGCAGTGCGCACCGGCAGCAGGAACGACCCTGCCGAAACCACCGGACTCGCACACTATCTGGAGCACCTCATGTTTAAGGGAACATCAAAGTTCGGTACCGTAGACGCCGCCAAGGAGAAGCCATACCTCGACGACATCGAGCGCCGCTACGAGCACTACCGCAAGCTCACCGACCCGGCACAGCGCCGGCAGGCATACCACGAAATCGACAGCGTTTCGCAGATTGCCGCAAAGTATTTCATCCCCAACGAATACGACAAGCTCATGTCGTCAATCGGAGCCGAAGGCACCAACGCCTACACCAGCAACGACGTGACATGCTATGTGGAGAACATCCCCTCAAACGAGGTGGAAAACTGGCTCAAGGTGGAGAGCGACCGCTTCCAGAACATGGTAATACGCGGTTTCCACACAGAGCTCGAGGCTGTGTATGAGGAGTATAACATAGGACTGGCAAAGGACAACAACAAGCTCTGGAACTCGCTCCACAAGCTGCTCTATCCCACACACCCATACGGCACCCAGACCACTATCGGCACCCAGCAGCATCTGCAGAACCCTTCTATAACAAACATCAAGAACTACTTCCGCAGCTACTACGTGCCAAACAACATGGCAATCTGTCTGGCTGGCGACTTCGACCCCGATGTGGTGATAGCACAGATAGACAAGTATTTCGGATCATGGAAGAAAAGCGACAACCTCTCGTTCCCCACCTACGCCCCCGTGGCTCCCATCACATCGCCACGCGACACCACAATCGTGGGACAGGAGGCATCGTGCATGATGCTGGGATGGAAGTTCGACAAGGCTGCATCGCTGCAGTCTGACACCCTCGACGTGATTTCTGAAATGCTCTCAAACGGCATGGCGGGAATCCTCGACCTCAACGTGAACCAGAAGATGAAATGCCAGTATTCCGCAGCATTCTGCAACGGAATGAACGAATACTCTGAGTTCATCCTCTTCGGCCAGCCGATGCCGGGACAGACTCTCGACAGCGTGCGCGACCTGCTCCTCGGTGAGCTCGCCAAGCTCAAGACAGGCGACTTCAGCGACGACCTGCTGCCATCGGTGGTAAACAACATGAAGCTCAACTACAACAACCAGCTCGAGAGCAACCAGTGGAGAGCAAACGAGTTCGTGCAGGCTTTCGTGAACGGAAAAGACTGGAACGACCACGTGACATATCTCGACCGCATCTCCCGGATGACAAAGCAGGACATCATGGCATTTGCCAGGAAACACTTCGCCGACAACTACGTGGCAGTGTACAAGAAGGAGGGAGTGGACAACACGCAGAAGAAGATAAACAAACCGCAGATCACCGCCATCCCGTCTAACCGCGACCTGCAGAGCCAGTTCGTTACAGAGATCATCAACTCTAAGGTGGAACCTATCAAACCACGCTTCGTTGACTACGACAAAGACCTCACCAAGGCGCAGACCAAGAAGAAGCTCCCCGTGCTCTACGTGAAGAACAAGACCAACGACCTCTTCGTGCTCAGCTATCGCTACGACTTCGGCGAGGAGGCAAACAACATGCTCGCCTATGCTGCCGACTATCTCAGATATCTCGGCACTGACAAGATGACCGCCGAGCAGCTCAAGCAGGAGTTCTACAAGCTGGCATGCGACTACAGCATCAACGTGAATACCGAGAATATGAGCATCACCCTCAACGGTCTGAGCGAGAACATGCCGCAGGCGATGACTCTCTTCGAGAACTTCCTCCAGAACGCCAAGGTGGACAAGGAAGCCTTCGGCCGCTGGGTGGAGAGCGACCTCAAGGCGCGCCAGGATGCCAAGATGAACCAGAACCAGAACTTCAGGGCTCTCGCCAAATATGCCATGTATGGCCCATACAACACTCAGCGCAACATCCCAAGCAACGAACAGCTGAAGAACCTCGACCCGCAGAAGCTCATCGATATGCTCAAAGACCTGAAGAACTACAAGCACACCGTGCTCTACTACGGACCGATGGAGGTGAAGGACATGGCAAAGGTGGTGGACAAATACCACGCACTGCCCAAGAAATTCAGAGCCGAACCTGAGAGCCGCCCATACAAGATGGAGCTGACTCCTGCCAACGAGGTTGTGATTGCGCCATACAAGGCAAAGAACATCTACATGTATCAGTATCACAACGAGGGCAAGAAGTGGACACCTGAACACGAGGCGATGATAAACATGTTCAACGGATACTTCGGCGGCGGCATGAACACCGTGGTGTTCCAGGAGCTGCGCGAGAGCCGCGGACTGGCATACAGCGCATGGGCAAGTTATCTGACACCATACCGCCCGGCCGACTCGGAATTCTTCCTCACCAGCATCATCTCTCAGAACGACAAGATGACGGACTGTATCGCCACCTTCAACAGCATCATGAACAACGTGCCGCAGTCGGAGAAGGCATTCGAAATCGCCAAGCAGGCAGAAATGAAGCGCATCGAGGCAAGCCGCACCACTAAGCTCAACATCATCTACAGCTATCTCAACGCCAAGAAACTGGGCTACGACTACAGTCTGCAGCAGAAGGTGTATAACGTGCTCCCGAAGATCACGCTGCAAGACCTCGTGAAGTTCGTCAACGAGAACATCGCCAACAAGCCTTTCCGCTACATCATCCTCGGCGACGAGAGCGACATCGACATGAAGTCGCTCGAGAAGATCGGACCGGTGAAGAAACTCTCTACAGAGGAAATCTTCGGATACTAAACCGGGGACAAGTAGACGAGATACGAGTAAATAAGTAAACTAGTAAACGAGTTACTAGTAAACGAGATACGAGTAGACAAGTAGACAATCAGACGGGCAGTCAAGCTGACAAGGATATTCCTTCGTCGGCTTGTCTGCCCGTCGTTTTATTAAGAGGACATGTATTCATTTTCAGACAAAAAACGGGATAAGCCAAGATAGACCGGCTGCGCAGGAAAGTTGTTCTCTATTCGTAATACTGAGACGTGGGGGAAAATAATTATTACTCCGCATACTGCCATCCAGCCCCCACCTAACCTCCCCCGAAGGGGAGGGACAGATACCATTGTTAGTATTATTTTCGTCTGTAGTTATCAGATTATCAACGTTTTATCAATAGCAATAGTAACTGTCCCTCCCCAACGGGGGAGGTTAGGTGGGGGCTGATATGATTGACTGTAATCAGTTGCAGAGTAACTTGTCCCTTCCCTTTGGGAAGGTTAGGATGGGTTATCATACGGGGAGGGACAGATACTCTTGGTTCGTCTAAAACAACAAGAGGACAAGTGAAATTCAGTCTTTTTTAAAAAGCCCAAACGGAGTCTGCCATATTGGGGACAAATGGGCAACATCCGTGCAGCAAACGTGCCCAAGTGGGGCAACGTGCTTGCCCATGTTGGGTAACGTGCTTGCCCCAAGTGGGCAAGCACCGTGCCCGAAAATGGTACAAAAGTATTATATGAAACGCTTGTAAAGGAACGTATAGCAAAAGCCACAGAACCGATGACCGCTCCGTGGCTTGGTGACGGTGAAAAAAAACTTGGCATGATTTGAGCCTCATATTTTTTCTCACTCAAATTATACCAAGTTATTATATAGGGTGTCCAATTCTATGTTCTCGTTTTTGAGTGCGTTCTTGTAACTTAACTCCTTAAGAATCAGTAAATAAGATATAAAATATAATACAAATATAACTATCAAAATATCAGCTGTGAATTAACTCACGATTATATTTTACTTAGCGAATGATTATCAATGATTTAGATGGTTGTTACATTGTTTTTGATACTAAAAACAGGAACATGGAACTGGACACCCTACCTATCAAGTCATATGTCTTGTACATCTTTTTGTCTCCAAAGTACACGTGGCTCTTTACATCATTAGGTAAATTTTCACCTCCGATTGTCCATTTTGCAGCATCAATATCATTTATTCTGAAATCAGGACAAGTAATAAGGAAAGAGGCATCGACAACCGATTCCATATTTGCAGGGGTTATTTTGAAGAGTTCGTAATACTCATTCTTTGTAATAACCTGTTGCAGACAATCTCCGCATAACCTGTTGCAGTTTTTTATATTTCCTGAATAACACTGATTCACCCGAATGTGCCATTTATGTCAATCGTACCATCGAGTCTGAAAACGATTTGCAAAGGTATGAAAAAATCATTTTTTCATCCATCTCCTCCCCCACCACCATTATTTTTTATGATTTATTAGTATTGGCAGAGATACATGTATCTTTAGACAAATGAAATCAACGTGCAGGTCTGTTTGTAAAAGTTTCGTAAAAAGGAGTATTGCCATACTGATATATAACCAAAAAACGTTATCTTTGTCAATTAATACAAAAAGCAATTATACCAATGTAGTTACTAACGAAAATAGATATGGATATAAGTTCTGTTCGTAATGTCAAATAGTCCTGAATAAACTTAAATCATAATTCCATCAGAATGGATTGCTGTATTTTTGCATAAAAAAATGGAAAAAGGAGATGAACTAAATTCATACGTCTTTAATTTATTCGTATATGATTTGGACAATGGCGTTTTTGAGTTTTTTACAGGCTGGAAATTCTTTGGTATAGATGTTAAAGAGGCCGTTTCAAATGCTGAACAATGGATAGAAAAATCATTTCCCAATTTTGACAGCCTTGAATGGGTTATTGAAAGAACAGATGTAAAGAGACAAACGCATTTCTTTATAAATAGTATTCCAATAGACAAATATATATCAGCATACAATAATGTAAAAAACAAATAATTCAGATGTCAATACAAGAAGAATATAAGTACTTTATTGAAAACTGCACGAGTACTCCCAAAAGCTATAAAAACTATAGTGACTTTTCGCGTATATGCAAGACCTTTGCATATATAAGAGGATTGAATGATTTTGATATATACAGTATCACGACAGTAAAAAAACTTGAAGAATTAATCATTACTCTTGAAAGTAATGATGATTTCAATAAATACAATAAAAAAGGAGGAAATCAATATTCTAATGCGCTACATTTCTATTTGCGATTTTTAAAAGCAAAAGAATTCTTTTCTTCAAAGGATGAAAGTGACAATGTTGCAAAAGAGACGTTGCGTCCTTCTCTCCAACAAATCTTCTACGGTGCCCCAGGCACCGGTAAGAGTCACACAATAAAGGAGCAGACGAGGGGTGAGGATGTAGTTCGCACTACGTTCCACCCGGATAGCGACTACTCAACATTTGTAGGAGCATATAAGCCGACGACCAAGACTGTGCCAGTAACGACTGTTATTGGTACGAAAGCCGTACCCGTTGAAGGAGCTGACGGCAAGCCCATGACAGAAGACAAGATTGTCTATGAGTTTGTTAGTCAGGCGTTTCTGCAAGCCTATATAGAGGCATGGCAGAAATTCAACCAACTCGGTGCCGGTGAGGAGGCAAAGAAGGAATACCTGATAATCGAGGAAATCAACCGTGGCAATTGTGCCCAAATATTTGGCGACCTGTTCCAGTTGTTGGATAGAGGCGCACATGGCTTCTCTGAATATCCGATAAAGGCGGATGCCGACATGCAGAAGCAGCTGCATAAAGCATTTGCCGGAGTCACCATACCGCAGGAGGACGAAATCAATAAACACTTTGATGAAGAAGACATCGTATCTCAGGTGCTGAATGGCGAAGTGTTGTTGTTGCCGAGTAATCTGTATATCTGGGCAACGATGAACACCAGCGACCAAAGCCTCTTCCCGATAGATTCAGCCTTCAAGCGTCGTTGGGATTGGAATTATGTGCCAATAAGTGATGCCGGCGAGCGTTGGGCGATAGACGTAAATGGTGCGAAATACGACTGGTGGCAGTTCCTTGTTGCAATAAACAGTCGTATCTATGACGCCACATATTCAGAAGACAAAAAACTTGGTTATTTCTTCTGCAAGGCAGAGAATGGCGTTATCAGCGCGGAGAAGTTTGTCAGCAAGGTTGTGTTCTACCTTTGGAATGATGTGTTCAAGGATAGTGAGTTTGAGGGCGAGGCTTTCAGCGACGGAGATAATGGCAAGTTGTCATTCGACAAGTTCTATATTACTGAGGCAGGCAAGACGGAGGTCAACGAGAAAAAGGTTGAACGGTTCTTGAACAATCTGGAGTTGAAACCAGTTTCAGAAAATGATGACGATGAGGAATACAAGGGTCAGAAAGAAAGCACTGATGATGGAGAACAGAGTGAATGGACAGAAACAGAGAAGAAACGCTATGAGTATTGGGATGCCTTCTTGAAATACGCTCCAAAACATAGCCAAGATTTTGCAACCTATTTTGGCGGAATAAAGAAATCTACCAAAAGCCATTGGAAGAATTTCTTTGTAACTGGAACGGATTTTTATCTTGTTGCCATCCAACAGCGTAGAAGACATGCTATTGAAATGCAAGTTTATTATGACCAAACTACTGATGAATACTATAGGTTGTTTGCCCATAAAGACGAAATAGAAAAAGAGATGGGTGTAAAATATGAATGGAATGAAATTCCTGACAAGAAATCAAGTATTATCAGCGAAGAGAAACATGATGTGGACTTTGAAAATAAAGAAGATTGGCCAGTCCAGTTTGATTTCATCATAGACCGTCTGCTACGCATGAGAGCGGTGTTCCTCAAATACGCTAAAAAGTAGAAGTCATGCGCATACTAATCGAAGAATATCAATACGATGTCGCCGATGTGCGTGATGTGCTGCAAGGTATTGATGCCTTGGAGAACGTGGAAGGAAAGGTATCGGTGCATTATGTGGGATATTTTTATAATGTCTCACAGGGCGACTGCGTGTTTATTCTTCCGAAGGTGCTGCTGCGTGATGTGGACGGACAGGAACTGGCTTTCGGGAAGTATCGTCCGGAAAGCATAGTAATGCCCGAAGGTCAGAAGCAGTTGACCAATGATGAGCGTGATTTTCTATATGGATTCGCAGTGTGGATCTACCGTGCGATTGTGGTATACAAGAATGACAAGACGAATGATTCCACCATCGTCTATCAAAAGAAAATCACACAGGCTGGGTTTGGCAGTCGCAGACTGAGCAACACCTTTCTTGACATATTGCTTGCGTTGTTGCAGTTCAACAAAGACAACCAGAGCTTCTTCTTCTTTGTGCTGAAAAATCTCCATGCAGGATACAACAAGATAAACTGGACACGCACTATAGGCACGACAACGGCGATAGTGCAAGACGGAAATGCGGTGTATCTGAATCCTGTGAACAAGAAAAGGACGATAAACTTTGACGAGGAACTGCTCGTCATATTCTTCTCTATTCTGAACTATATAGGCGAAACGTATGGATTCGAGAAGAATATCAACTGCAACTTCGAGCTGATTCGCGGAAAGCAGTTTGAGAAATACCGCAAAGGTTATGGCAAAGTACGTTTGCAGCAAATCAAATATAAGTATTTCTCTGACAAGGCATTGCAGCTGTGGAAGCTCTGTTATGCCTTCTTTGATGAGTCAAGGCAGGTGTTCGTGAATACCAACCAGAAAGAGTATCTGTTGGTGAAGAGTTTCCATATCGTGTTTGAGGCAATCATCGATACATTGATAGGAGACAATCCGTTGCCGGATGGAATGGACAAGAAGCAGGAAGACGGCAAAATCGTAGACCATCTCTATACTGCCAAGAGTCTTGTCGAGGGCGATACCGGCAATACCTATTATATCGGAGACTCAAAGTATTATAAAATGGGAAACGAGCTCGGCAAAGAGTCCGTTTACAAACAATACACATACGCCCGAAATGTGATACAGTGGAATCTCGACATTTTCAACGATGGCCGTATTCCGTCATCAGGCGTGAAGCTGCGTGATGACGAGACAGAAGGATATAATATCATTCCAAATTTCTTTATCTCGGCAACGATGGACGGGAAGTTTGACTATGGCAACGACGGCATAAAAGAGACCGACCGCAAGAGCAACCGCTATATGTCTAAGCAGTTTGACAACCGTCTGTATGACCGTGACACGTTGTTGCTGTTCCATTATGATGTTAATTTTCTGTTTGTGCTGTCCCTGTATGCCAAGAACAATGGTGGCGAGCAGAGGAATTGGAAAGGAAAGATACGCAAGAAGTTCCGTTCGGAGATTCAGACCTGGCTCCAGCAGGACTTCCAGTTCTATGCCATGAAGCCACGGCCGACGGTGAACGTAAAGGAATATGTGGAAACGCATTTCAGACAAGTGCTGGGAAAAGTATATACCCCATTTGAGGAGCAGGATATTTTCTCGCTTGCCCTTGACAAGAGTGATAAAGAGAAGAATGAGGTGTTGCTCGCAGAATTGGGAAAGTCATTTGTGATACGCGAATGTGAGTTGGGAACAGATCCCAAAGACGTGTTGCCGGCGAAAGAATCCGGCGCCATGCCAGCTATGCCGGGTGATGCTGGTGAAAAGAATGTCTTTACCTGTCTTGTACGCAAGACCGACGAGAATTTCAAGGCGTTTGCGGAACACCGAGGTAAGTATTATGTCATGGAGAGAATACCAAGCATAAACTTAATAGGCATCAAGTATCTCCTGCCGATGGTCGGCGGTATGATAGACGGTTATTACGATGTGCAAAGAATCGGCATCACAGAATATGACGGCAAGGCGGCACTACGCATCAGACTTGGTGATTATCATCCGATAGGCGAAGAGTGGGTGCAGATATACAGAGTGAAGATGCAGCCAGGAGAATTGATTTCGCTGGATTATACTATGAAAATGTATACAGATTAACCAAATAAGTATATGGAAGAAGTAAAGCGAGGAAGAGCTAAGAGGAAACTTCTGAGGGTGATGTTTCCTGATGGAAAATCAATATGCTATAAAAACGTTACAGACACGATGATTGCAACGTTGCAAGAACTTGGCACGGAAGTCATATCCGACATCAGATTGGACTTGTGTCATCTGCCTTTGTTGTCAAAGGAAGTTTATCCAAAATACAAAGACTGGATGAAACCGGTTTGTGATGGATGGTATTTAAATACGCAATCAAATTCAGAAGGAAAGTTTTTGCAATTGACAGCAATAAACAACCAGTTGTCTTTGGGCTTGAATATAGAACTTGGTACTGATTTTGAGGCACAAGAAAATCCCAATAAAGAGAGACGCACAAGAGTAAAAGACAATTTGTTGGTAAAATTCCCTGACGGCAGATATTTTGCCAATAACAGTACTTTAGACACGTTTCTTGAGGTGGTTTGGGAAATCGGTATTGACGAAATAAAGCGCAAGGAACTGTCGTGGGGCGGTAATCCTTTGGTAACATCAACAAAGATGTTCAACAATCAAGTGCAAGTAGACAGCCAACGCTGGATAATAGTGCCCAATACGACAAGAGATAAAGTAAAACTTCTTAGAGTTATAGGTGCTATGTTTCATATAAAAATGGAGATTACCTCTATCTAAATGGATTTCGCCAAAATCGTCCAAGACAATATAAATCTGAGACCACATCAGATAGAAGCCAAAGCCAAGATTTTTGATGCGTGGTCAAAATATGATTCAGTGATGTTGCAGATGCCTACAGGCACAGGCAAGACCTACTTGTTTACATCATTGATAAATGACTTGTTGTGCAATTACAAAAGGGAACACAAAGAAATAAACATATTGGTAGTGGCACACAGGACAGAATTGTTGGACCAGATATCTGCCACATTGTCTCGGTTCGGGATAGCGCATGGATTTATACAAGGAGCGAGAGAGCAGCATTTATGGAAGAGAGTGCAAGTAGGTAGCATAATGTCACTTCTGACGGATAAGAATTATTATAATGTATGCAGACAGAGATTTGATTATATAATAGTGGACGAAGCGCATCATTCCCTTGCTGATACATATATGAAATTATTCAATCTGTTTCCGGAAGCCAAGAAATTAGGAGTGACGGCTACGCCGTGGAGATTAAATCACGAGTCGTTTCTGTCACTATACCAGCACTTGATAACATCACCACAGATTTCTTGGTTCATAAACAAAGGCTTATTGGCAGATTTTGATTATGTTTCCATAAAGCCGAATTCAGAAGTGCAGAAGCTCGTGAATAATTCAGAAGTTGCTTCAACTGGGGATTTCTCAAATACAGACCTTGACAACACCTTTAACAATCAGCGCATACGCGCAAAGGTTTATGAATCATACGAGAAATTCGCCAAAGGCAGACAAGGTATTATCTATGCCATAAACAAGCGCCATGCAGCAAATATTGCTGAACTATACAGTAGTCATGGAGTCAATGCCGTAGCCATTGATTGCGACACTCCAAAAGAAGTGCGCCATGATCTCATTTCATCCTTCAAAGAAGGAAAGATAAAAGTACTGGTAAATGTAGACATATTCACGGAAGGCTTTGATTGCCCGAGTGTGAGTTTCATACAACTTGCACGTCCGACAAAATCGTTGGCATTATACATACAGCAGGTTGGACGTGGACTTCGTGTAGTAGAAGGAAAAGAGAAGACCATTATCATAGACAATGTAGGACTATACAACTATTTCGGTTTGCCGGATGCTAACAGAAAGTGGTTGTATCACTTCAAGGGGCATGAAGATGTCGTGCATGAAGAAAACTCACGCCTTTTTAGTAATGAGGGCGAATTTGTGGCAGAAGTTGATGAAAGCAGGTTCAGAGAAGACAATGAGAGAATGATGGTAGTCCGTGGTGCTCAAGACGCATCAACAGACGATAGCGCTGAACCGAAGAAAGCATTGCGCCAGAAAATGGAAATAAAAGAGTTCTCACTATGTGACTATTATCTTGTTCGAGGGACAGAAATGGCTTTCAAGGTCTATCCATTTGTAAAGAAGCATGGCAAATCAACGGAAGCTGTAGGAAATTGTGTTTATGAATACAATGAGAAGGCAAAGAGAATTGTGTTTGGCACAGATACCTTAAAGAATCATGCAATTGCCAATACCAACATCAAGTTGCAGTCACTTCTTTCTTTTGTCGCGATGTTGGCAAGTATTAGCTATGATGATATTCTTGATATAAGCAAACTCTATCCTAATGTGAGTCAAGATGAAATGACATTGTTTGAAATGCTGGAAGCGATCAGCAAATATAAGAAACAATGAAACTGTGATGGATATTGGAAAGGCTGGATATCTTAGCTCGCAGCTGACAATTCCAATCTGTTTTTCAATATCCCCAGTGTTATCTCATAAATATCAGCTTTCTGCTTTTAAAAAAATAGTGTTCTAATATGATGATTCGTCACTGTTTTTGTTTTTATCAATTATCTGACGCTTTATCCCCAATCGGTCATCAGGGCTTGAATATTTGTTAAAAACGGATTC
>JALFCG010000082.1 GCA_022771265.1 Prevotella sp. | reverse complement strand
CACTATCTCGCTTGACAAATGCTTTTGCAGGAAGCTCGTGCTGGAAGCTTCTGCTGGAAGGTCATACGCCCCCGTCACTTCGTGACACCCCCTCTATCTTAGAGGGGGAACAAGTTACTCAACTGCATGGAAAGGGGTGGGAATGTTCTGTTAATTAATCATTATTCATAAAAAAATTATTCATTAAATTATTGCTTATGAGTACTGAAACGAAAAAGAACACTTGGAAGCTGATAATTCAGCTCATCGTGTCGATAGCTACGGCTATTGCAACCACTCTTGGCGTTACGAGCTGCATGGGGTGAGGCTGAGAGACATGACATTATCAGAGCAAAACCACTGCTGGACAGCAATTTGACTCTTCCCCTAAGATAGGGGTAGGAAACAAAATTAATCAACTTTCGCAAGAAAGTGAAGTAAAGAAGTTAAGCACATGCGAAACTTTTTGGGAGTTAAGGAGTAATCGCTCCCATTGGTCACTGGGAGGAGTTCCCTTGACTCCTTAACTTGCAAAAGTTGAGTAAATTACATATACATCTTCACAAAAAAACGCAATACAATCAATTAATTTGTTTATTATCATAGTTTTTTCTTCTTTTTGCTATCTCGTTCTCATTTTTTTTGTACCTTTGCAAAAGATAAGCTACATCTCGGCAAAAGATAAACTGCATCTCGGCAAAACAATAAAAGAAAAATGGACATAAGGAACATCAAGGAGAGATGGAACGCTACAATTCTTGACATATTGAAGGCGTTGATGAAAATATGTGAGCAGCACAACCTAAGGTTCTACTGCTGTGCAGGCACTGCCATCGGTGCCGTACGCCATCACGGCATTATTCCGTGGGACGACGACATCGACGTGATAATGCCTCGGCCAGACTACGACCGACTGCTGGAGATTGCAAAGACAGAGGATTTCGGGAAATATGAACTGGTGACGCCATATAACGACGAGAGCTATCCGCTCTATTTCTCGAAGCTCTCAGACAGAACCACGACGCTCGTTGAAGAACGTGAGCGCCCATGTGTGATAGGGCTATTTGTGGACATCTTCCCTCTTGACCCTACTGACGACGACCTTGAAAAGGCAAAAACACTGAAGGCGAGATACACGAAGGTGATAAACCGTCTGAACGCCGTTACCACACGCAACACCTTTGGCGAGTATCTCTCGTTGCTTGGCGACAAGAAAGAATGGGGAAGGTTTGCCATCAAGACGGCAGCTTTTTTCTTCCGCTCTGCCATTCGCCGTCACCTTATCAGGCAGATGGATGACTTGAGTCATCTCTACGACTACGACAAGGCGAAAAACGTGCAGGTGTATTGCGGTTCTTACGGTTTTAAGGAAGTGTTCCCTAAGGAATGGCTTGGCAATGGCAGGATGTTTAAGTTTGAGGATACTGAGGTGCCTCTGCCTGAGGAGTACGACAAATATCTTCGTCACTTCTTTGGCGACTATATGCAGCTGCCGCCTGTGGAGCAACGCATAGAGAAACATAACCGTGCCTATCTTAACATGGATTGCAGGGAGGCGAAAAAGGACGTGTTGGAGAAATTGAAAAATTGAACTATTGAAATATTAAGAATCGACAAAGTCAATAAAAATATGAATTACGCATTGATAATAGCCGGTGGCTCAGGCAACAGGATGGGGCAGGATATTCCGAAGCAATTTATGCATGTTGACAACTGCCCGATCATTATCCACACGATGCTGGCTTTCCAGCGGCATCCTGACATAGACGGTATTGCCGTGGTTTGTCTTGACGGATGGCAGACTGTGCTGCAGTCATACGCCAACCAGTTTATGGTGACTAAGCTGAAATGGATTTTCAAGGGCGGGGAAAACGGCCAGCAGTCAATACATAACGGTATTTATGGACTGAAGGACGCTGGCATTGACGACGACGACCTTGTGCTTGTCCATGATGCCGTTCGTCCGCTACTGTCGCAGGACATCATTTCTTCAAATATTGCCATTTGTCAGAAGTATGGCTATGCCATCACAGGCATAAAGTGCCGGGAGGCTATACTTGAAAGCGATGACGGCTTTTCAACAACTACGAGCATTCCACGTGACAAGCTAATACGCACACAGACTCCCCAGACTTTCCGCTTGCGCAATCTTATTGCAGCCCACGAGGAAGCCGCACGGAAGGGAATAAACAATTCTGTGGCTTCATGCACCCTCATGGCGGAGCTTGGCAACCGCGAGATGCACATCGTGCCTGGTTCGGAGAAGAATATAAAGGTCACCACCATCGAGGACCTGGAGATTCTAAAGGCCTTGATGCATGTGGAAAAAGAAAGCTGGCTGAAGTAAATGAAGAGTGAAGAATGGGAAGCTACAATGAAGATATAAGGATGGCAGCATGCGAGGCGTTGCCTTGGGAATTATTGGAGGGGAAGAATATTCTCGTCACGGGAGCCACGGGGCTGATAGGCGGATGCTTGGTGGAGGTGCTTATGGCTCATGAGGGTAACTTTCATGTTTATGCTGCAGGACGAAACGAGGAAAGGGCAAGGCTGAGGTTTTCCGCTTATGCCGCCAACCCGCGTTTCCATTTCCTTCGTTACGACGTTAGCGAACCGTTGCTGTCGGACATCCGTTTCCACTTTATTGTTCATGCGGCAAGTGGTGCTGCACCTGCAGCCTTTGCCACGCAGCCGGTGGAAGTGGTGAAGGCAAACATCCTTGGCGTTGCCAACCTCATGGATTATGGACTTTGTCATTCCATGGAGCGCATGCTCTATGTCTCTACCGGCGAGGTGTACGGCGAGGGAGGGGCAACGCTCGACACTCCTGATGGCAAGGCGTTTACTGAAACTGACAGCGGATATGTAGATTGTGCCACGCGACGCGCCTGTTATCCCTCGTCGAAGCGTGCCGCTGAAACACTTTGCATTGCCTATGGCGCTGAATATGGCGCTGACGTGGTGATAGCTCGACCGTGTCACGTATATGGACCAAATTTTACGGAGAGCGACAACCGCGTCTATGCGCAATTTTTCCGTAACATACAGAGAGGCGAAGACATTGTGATGAAGAGCGACGGCAGCCAGTTCCGCTCATGGTGTTATGTTGTCGATTGTGTGCGTGCCCTTCTGTATATATTATTAAAAGGTGGAAACGGGGAGGCGTATAATATTGCCGACGAAGGCTCGAACGTAACAATTCGCCAGTTGGCGGAGATGATTGCCAAAGCCGGGGGCAGAAAGGTCGCGATAAAAAAGCCCGACAACAATGAGTCGTCGGGCTATAATGTAGTGACCAAATCAATATTTTCCACGCGGAAGCTCCAAGGTCTTGGATGGAGCGTCAGCGGCGCTATGGAGGGGAAATTATCCCACTTGGCTTCCTGGCTTAACCTCGCGCAAGACAGAGGTGACACAGAGTGAGCCGTCGAAGTTAACAGCGGAGAGAATCATGCCCTGGCTTTCAACGCCCATCATCTTTCGAGGCGCGAAGTTTGCCACAAACAGCACGTCCTTGCCGATGAGGTCTTCGGGTTCCCAATAGGCCGCTATTCCGCTGAGTATGGTGCGATTGGTGCCTGACCCGTCATCGATGGTGAACTGCAGCAACTTCTTCGACTTCTTGACCTTTTGGCAGTCAAGTACCCTTCCCACACGGATGTCGAGTTTTTCGAAGTCTTCGAACGACACTTCCGGCTTAATGGGTTCTGCCTTGTAATTAGCAGCCTCGTTGGCCTTTTTGGTAGCTTCGAGCTTGTCGAGCTGCTTCTGTATTGTCTCGTCGTCGATTTTCTCGAACAGCAGTTCCGGCTCACCCAGTTGGTGTCCAGCCTCAAGCAGGTCGGTGCTTCCGAGCTGTTCCCATTCGTAGTGGTCAACATTGAGCATGTTCAACAGTTTTTTGCTGCTGAACGGCAGGAACGGCTCAAAGGCTATGGCGAGGTTGGCACAAAGCTGCAGCGAGATATTCAGTATTGTCTCCACGCGCTTCATGTCGGTCTTTGCCACTTTCCATGGCTCGCAGTCGGCAATGTACTTGTTACCGATGCGTGCGAGGTTCATCGCTTCTTTCTGTGCGTCGCGGAACTTGAACTGGTCGAGCAGGCGCTCGACATTCTGCTTCACGTCCTTGAATTCCTCAAGTGCCTTGCGGTCAATCTCCTCCAGTTCGCCGCAGGCAGGAACGACACCGTTCCAGTATTTCTTTGTCAGCTGCAGGGCGCGGTTGACGAAGTTGCCATAGACAGCCACGAGCTCGTTGTTGTTGCGGTCCTGGAAGTCTTTCCACGTAAAGTTGTTGTCCTTCGTCTCAGGAGCATTGGCGGTGAGCACATAGCGCAGCACGTCCTGCTTGCCCGGGAAGTCAACGAGATACTCGTGAAGCCATACAGCCCAGTTGCGCGATGTCGATATCTTGTCGTTCTCGAGGTTGAGGAACTCGTTCGACGGAACGTTGTCGGGCATGATGTAACCACCGTGGGCTTTCATCATCACAGGGAATATGAGGCAGTGGAACACGATGTTGTCCTTTCCGATGAAGTGTACGAGGCGTGTCTCAGGGTCCTGCCACCACTTCTGCCATGTTCCCCATTTCTCAGGATTGCCATCGCAAAGTTCCTTGGTGTTGGAGATGTAGCCAATGGGAGCGTCGAACCATACGTAGAGCACCTTTCCTTCAGCGCCCTCAACAGGCACTGGAATACCCCATTCAAGGTCGCGTGTCATTGCTCGTGGCTGCAAGTCCATGTCGAGCCACGACTTGCACTGTCCGTACACGTTTGGCCGCCACTCCTTGTGTCCTTCAAGAATCCACTCTTTCAACCAGTCCTGATATTTGCCAAGTGGCAGATACCAGTTTTTCGTGGGCTTCTTTACGAGGCCGTGCCCTGGGTTGTTCTTGTTGGTCGGGTTTATGAGCTCGTCGGGAGAGAGGGTGGCACCGCATTTCTCACACTGGTCGCCATAAGCGCCTTCAGCTCCGCATCGTGGGCATGTGCCGACGATGTTACGGTCGGTGAGAAACTCGCCTGTCACCTCGTCGCAGTATTGCAGTTCGGTTATCTCTTCCAGCTCACCCTTGTCGTAGAGTGTACGGAAGAAATCGGCTGCAAACTTATGGTGTATTGATGATGTCGTGCGGCTGTAGATGTCGAACGATATTCCGAAGTCCTCGAACGATTTCTTTATCAATGAGTGGTAGCGGTCAACGACCTGCTGTGTTGTTATGCCTTCCTGTCGCGCCCTTATGGTAACGGGCACTCCGTGCTCGTCGCTTCCTCCTATGAACACTACTTCCTGTTTTTTCAGCCGGAGGTATCGGGCGTAGATGTCTGACGGGACATAGACGCCGGCAAGATGTCCGATATGCACACCGCCGTTGGCGTAAGGCAGTGCTGCCGTAATGGTTGTTCGTTTGAATTTCTTTTCTTCCATTTCGTCGTGATTTTATTTTCGGCTGCAAAGTTAATATTATTTTCTGAAACGACAAAGGTTTTTTTTGAAAAACTATATGAGGATAATTACACGACAAAACATCGGCAGAAACTGACCAAAGACAAGAAAAATCGTGGAGAAGTGGAAAAAAAAACACTTTTTTGCTTGTTATGTCGTGGGAAATTAGTATTTTTGCAGCCTAAATTACACATATTGATATATAACGTTATATTATGGCCGATAAGAAACAGATAAAAACCGCATTGGTGTCGGTTTTCCACAAAGATGGTTTGGACGAGTTGTTGAAGAAGCTCAACGAAGAGGGTGTCAAGTTCCTATCTACAGGAGGCACACAGAAGTTTATTGAATCGCTTGGCTATGAGTGCCAGAAGGTTGAAGACGTGACAACTTATCCCTCGATACTTGGCGGACGCGTGAAGACACTTCACCCGAAAGTGTTCGGAGGCATTTTGGGACGTCGTGAGAACGAGGGCGACCGCGAGCAGATGAAGCAGTACGAGATACCGGAGATTGACCTCGTGATCGTTGACCTCTATCCGTTTGAGGACACGGTGGCAAGCGGTGCCTCGGAGGCTGACATTATCGAGAAAATTGACATTGGCGGCATCTCGCTGATTCGTGCCGGAGCCAAAAACTTCAACGACGTGGTAATCGTGCCAAGCAAGGCCGAGTACGGAGTGCTGCTCGACATTCTTAACGCCCAGGGCGCTGAAACGACCCTTGCCCAGCGCAAGGACTTCGCCGCGCGCGCTTTCGGAGTGAGCAGCCACTACGACACTGCCATTCACGAGTGGTTCGTGAAATAATTAATGATTTAGGGATTAAAGAAATAAATTTCTATTATACACATGGGATTTTTTTCATTTGTGCAAGAAATAGCGATGGACTTGGGCACCGCGAACACTATCATCATCTCTGATGACAAAATCGTGGTGGACGAGCCTTCGGTGGTTGCCCTCGACCGCCGCACAGACAAGATGATTGCCGTGGGCGAGAAGGCAAAGATGATGTATGAAAAGGAACACTCAAACATCAGGACTATACGCCCGTTGAGAGACGGAGTGATTGCCGACTTCTCTGCATGCGAGCAGATGATGCGTGGCTTGATAAAGATGGTGCACACGGGAAGCAGGCTCTTCTCGCCGTCGCTGCGAATGGTGATTGGCGTGCCTTCAGGTTCAACAGAGGTGGAGCTTCGTGCTGTGCGCGACTCCGCCGAGCATGCCGACGGACGTGATGTCTATCTCATCTTCGAGCCTATGGCAGCGGCTATCGGTATCGGTATTGACGTGGAAGCGCCGGAAGGCAACATGATTGTCGATATCGGTGGAGGTTCGACGGAGATTGCGGTGATTTCGCTTGGAGGTATCGTGAGCAACAATTCCATACGCATTGCCGGCGACGACCTTACTGCCGACATACAGGAATACATGAGCCGCCAGCACAACGTGAAGGTGAGCGAGCGTATGGCTGAAAGAATAAAGATTCACGTAGGTTCTGCCCTCACTGACCTTGGCGACGAGGGACCGGAGGACTACATCGTGCATGGCCCTAACCGCATCACGGCGCTGCCTATGGAAGTTCCCGTATGCTACCAGGAGATTGCCCACTGTCTCGACAAGACCGTGGCAAAAATTGAGAATGCCGTGCTCTCTGCCCTTGAGCACACTCCGCCAGAGCTCTATGCCGACATTGTGAAGAACGGCATTTATCTCAGTGGCGGCGGCGCGTTGCTCCGTGGCCTTGACAAGCGTCTGCAGGACAAGATAAACATTCCGTTCCACATTGCTGAAGACCCGTTGCACAGTGTTGCGAAAGGAGCGGGCATCGCACTGAAGAACGTTGACCGTTTCTCTTTCCTGATGAGATAATTCCGCAATGCGCAACTTACTCGACTTTTTTGCACGATACAACAACTGGCTGCTCTTCACCTTTCTCGAGGTGTTGAGCGCCATTATGTTGTTTCGGTTCAACAGCTATCAGGGGAGCGTCTGGCTGACGTCAGCCAATTGGGTGACAGGGAAGGTGTATGAGTACGACTCTGCCGTCGAGGCGTTTTTCTCGCTCACAAGGCTGAACCAGCAGCTGACGCTTAAGAACTTCTATCTCGAGAGGCAGGTGAACCAGCTGTCGCGACTTTACGGTGAGGCGACAGGTGACACCATCGCCCGTGAACGCCTGGAGCTGATGAACGTAGCGCAATACAAGCTGGTTCCTGCAAAAGTGGTCAGCAACACCGTGACCAGGCACGACAACCTGATAACCATCGACAAGGGACGTGCCGACGGCATTGAGCCCGACATGGGAGTGACGAGCGGCAACGGTGTGGTCGGTGTGGTATGCCTCGTGTCCGACCACTATTCGGTGGTGATGTCTCTGCTGAACTCCAAGTCGCGCGTGAGCTGCTCCATAAGGAAACGCGGTTACTTCGGCTACACGAGATGGAACGGCGGCGACGCGAGCTACATCAACGTTGAGGACATTCCCCGCCATGCCCATTTCAAGCGTGGCGACTGGGTGGAGACTAGCGGATACTCTTCGATATTCCCTCCTGGAATTATCGTGGGCAAGATTGTTGAGGTGTATAATTCGCCCGACGGGCTTTCCTATCGGTTGAAGGTAAACCTCTCGACCGACTTCGGCAATTTGCGTGACGTGTGCGTGATTACCGACAAGAGTTTTTCCGAACGCCAGCAACTTCTTGAAAGCGCTCGTGACTCATTGAAAATGAAATAAGAAAGATGACGACAAATTTCCTTACACGCCTGGCGACTTTCGTGACATTGTGTCTCGTGCAGTCATTAGTGCTAAACAACATCCATATTTTCGGTTGTGCCACACCTCTATTGTATGTCTATTTCGTGTTGCAGTTCCGCAGGAACTATCCGAAATGGGCAATACTGTTGTGGTGCTTCTGCCTTGGAGTTGCCATCGACACGTTCTCCAACACTCCCGGTGTCACTTCTGCGTCGTTAGTCGTCATAGGAGCGATACAGCCATACTATTTTGAGATGTTCCTTCCTCACGAGGCGGCTGACGACCTTAAGCCGTCGGTAAGGAATATGGGATTCGTCAAGTTCCTATTCTACTCTTTTGTCATGACGCTGCTGTTCTGCTCACTGTTTTTCACCCTCGAGACATTCAACTTTTTCAACTGGGTGCAGTGGTTGGAATGTGTTGGCGGCAGTGTTGTTCTAACCATCGTGTTGATACTAACTATTGAAAGTGTCAGGAAGTGAAGAACTACGAGCTCGACAACAGGAAATACGTAATAGGAGGCATTGCCACTGCCATCGTCATCATCTACATCATACGTTTGTTCACGTTGCAGATCATGAGCGACGACTACAAGAAGAATGCCGACTCTAACGCCTTTCTCAAGAAAATAGAATATCCGTCGCGAGGAATAATCACCGACCGCAACGGCAAGTTGTTGGTGTATAACCAGCCGGCATATGACGTGATGGTAGTGATGAAGGAGGCAAAGGGGAAGCTCGACACCGCCAGTTTCTGCACCACGCTCGGCATCACTCGTGAGGAGTTTGACAACCGCATGGCGACGATTAAGGACCGCTCGAAGAATCCCGGTTATTCTCCTTACACCCAGCAGCTCTTCATGGGGCAGCTTCCAGAGCGTCAGTTCTCAATTCTCAATGAAAAAATATTCCGTTTCCCTGGCTTCTATGTGCAAAAAAGAAGCATAAGGCAATATGAATATCCATACGCAGCCCATGTGTTGGGCGACGTGGCGGAAGTGTCGCCTGCCGACATCGAGGAAGACGACTATTACCAGCCCGGTGACTACATTGGCAAACTGGGTGTCGAACGCAAATATGAGAAGCAACTGCGTGGAGAGAAAGGAGTGCAGATATTGCTACGTGATGCCCACGGACGCATTCAGGGCAGTTACCAGAACCACCGCTTTGACCGCCGCCCTATAGCGGGAAAGAACCTGACACTAAGTATCGACCTTAAGTTACAGGCGCTTGGAGAAAGGCTGATGGAAGGGAAGATAGGCAGTATAGTGGCTATAGAGCCTTCGACGGGGGAAGTGCTCTGCATGGTGTCGTCGCCCACATATGACCCTCGTGTGATGGTAGGCAGAAATCGCAGCAAGAACCATCGAGCCTTGAGTCTCAATGCATGGAAGCCATTGCTCAACCGAAGCATCATGGGACAATATCCTCCAGGCTCGACATTCAAGACAACGCAAGGACTTACATTTCTCAGCGAGGGCATCATCACTCCAAGCACACCGTTCGGCTGTTTCCATGGTTTCTACTACAGAGGCCTTCACGTCGGTTGTCACGGTCATGCCTCACCGTTGTCGCTTGTTCCAGCCCTCAGCACATCGTGCAACGCCTTCTTCTGTTGGGGACTTTATTACATGATTGGCAACAAGAAAAAGTACGGTTCGGTGCAGAACGCCATGAACACATGGCGTGACTATATGGTCAGCATGGGCTTTGGCTACAAGCTCGGCATTGACTTGCCAGGAGAGAAACGAGGGCTGATACCGAATGCCATGTTCTACGACAACGCCTATCGGGGTTCATGGAACGGGTTGACCATCATAAGTATATCCATCGGTCAGGGAGAGGTGAACGCCACACCGCTTCAGATAGCCAATCTTGGAGCCACAATAGCCAACCGCGGTTACTTCTATGTGCCGCATGTCGTGAAGAAGGTGCAGGGTGAACCGTTGGACACGGCGTTCACTCGCCGCCATTACAGCAAAGCCACACGCTCAGCCTATGAATATGTGGCCCAAGGCATGAGGTCGTCGGTACTCGGAGGAACGTGCCGAGGGCTTGCCCACTACGATTTTGTAGCTTGCGGAAAGACGGGTACTGCCCAGAACCGTGGTCACGACCACTCTGTCTTCATGGGGTTTGCCCCGATGGAAAACGCGAAGATTGCCGTTGCCGTATATGTCGAGAACGGAGGCTGGGGAGCCGACTACGGAGTGCCTATCGGTGGTCTTATTATGGAACAATACATTAACGGGAAACTGTCGGAAGCATCGATGAAGAAAGCCGACGAATTCCAACATAGACGCATTTCTTATGGTTCAGCAAACAGATAAACGACCAAGTGTCCTCAGGTCAATCGACTGGGTGACGATATGCCTTTACCTCGCCCTTTTGGTATTCGGGTGGATAAGTGTGTGCGGAGCGAGCTATACCTACGGCGACACCGACATCTTCAGCCTTGACTCTCGTTCGGGTATGCAGATTGTGTGGATTGGCACTTCCATCTGCTTAGGATTTGTGATACTGATGATTGACGACCGTTTCTACAACACGTTCTCCTATATCATCTATGGTGCGCTGCTGCTATTGTTGTTCGTGACCATATTCAATCCCCACCAAATCAAAGGTTCGCGCTCTTGGTTGGTTCTCGGGCCACTGCGTCTTCAGCCGGCAGAGTTCGCCAAGTTTGCCACGGCTCTTGCCTTGGCGAAATTCATGAGCACCAATTACTATTCGATATACAAGATAAAGGATGCCATGATGACCTTTGCCATTATTCTTACTCCCATGATTTTCATTGTGTTGCAGAGGGAGACAGGCTCGGCTTTGGTTTATCTGTCGTTCTTGTTGATGTTCTACAGGGAGGGAATGCCTGGTAGTGTGCTGTTTACGGGCGTGGCCGCCGTGGTATATTTTGTTGTCGGCATACGTTATGAAGACGTGATGCTGTTGTCAACGCCTACTTCGGTGGGAAAGTTTGTCGTGCTGTTGCTTGTACAGTTGTTTTGTAGTGGTATGGTGTCGATATATTGCCGCAACAGAGTAGGGGCATGGGCAATGGCTGGCTATTGTTTAGGGGCTACTCTTATCGCCTTGCTTTTTTCAGTGTTTGTCATTCCGTTTGACATCGTCTGGGTTCAGTTGGTTATTTCAGCTGCAATGATTGGCTGGCTGTTGTGGCAAGGCTTGGGAAGCAGGCTGAAACAATACTATTATATTATGCTGTTTGCCATTGGCTCGATGGCATTCTTCTATTCTGCCGACTATGTGCTGAACAACGTCATGGAACCTCACCAACGCGTGCGCATCAATGTCCTTTTGGGTTTGGAGGAAGACTTGGCTGGCGCGGGCTATAATGTCCACCAGAGCGAGATTGCCATTGGTTCAGGAGGTCTTGAAGGCAAGGGATTCCTTAACGGTACTCAGACGAAACTGAAGTTTGTTCCTGAGCAGGACACCGACTTCATCTTCTGTACTGTGGGCGAAGAGGAAGGGTTCTTGGGTTCTGCAGGAGTGCTGCTTCTTTTTCTTGCATTGATATTGCGGCTTATCCATCTTTCCGAGCGTCAGCCGTTCCGTTATGGACGTGTTTATGGTTATTCCGTTTTGTCGGTGTTCTTGTTCCACGTCTTCATTAATGTAGGCATGGTGTTGGGCTTGACTCCGGTGATAGGTATTCCGCTGCCGTTTTTCAGCTACGGCGGTTCGTCACTGTGGGGTTTCACCTTGCTTCTGTTCATTTTCCTGAGAATTGACGCCAGCCGCAAGCTTGTCAGAAGCTGACGCGCGTCATTGCGCCTTTTCGAGAGTGATGCCCACGTCAGCGATTCCAGGCATGATTTCGCGTTTCATGTTGTGCCGCACTTTTATTGTTAGTGAGTCGCCTTTCAGTAGTTTGGTGTTAGTAAAGTGGACGTTGTACTGATAGTAGCTGACACCTCGTCCCATGCTTTTCCCGTCTTCGTCAAACAGCTTGCAGTTGACAGTGTCGCAAGTAACGATATTGTCAGGCGAGACGGTTTTCTCGACAATCAGGCACAACGTCTTGAACGGAAAAGAGTCGTTGACCCTTAGCCCTAATGTAGCCCTGAGGCTAACGTCCTCCTTCATCTTGGCGATAGAGAATGTGAGTGTGTCGTTTCTTTCCCATCCAGCCAGTGAAGTGTGCCTGTACTGGCTATAAACGGTAGAGCGGTTGCAAGAGCAAAAAGCCGATACAACCGCTATGATTACGAATGTGAGAATCTTATTTCTGTACATTGTCCTTCTCGTTCTGACGCTGTCTGTTACCTTCTTCCTGGTGCTTGTTGTTAGGTTTCCGCTGTTGTTGTGGCGCACGTTTGGGGTGATTGTCGTTGCGCTTTCGTTCACCTTCGTTTTGCTTGTTGGGAGAGTTTTGCTTTTTTGTCGCCGCTTCCTGTTGCTGCGTGTTGGCAGGAGCTTTTGATGCCGTTTCTTGCTGTTGCTGGTTGGCAGGCTTTTTCTTTTTCTTTGCCTTGTCGAAGCGGTTGATGTTCTCTCCTGCAAGAAGGTCGATGTGCTGTTTCCCTGCCTGTCGCTGCTTACCGTCCTCGTGTAGGGTGTCAGGTTTCTCGCCTCTTTTGTTCATCTCGATGATGGTTCTGGCTCTTTCGGCAGTGATGGTTTCGAGATTGGCGGCAATATTCTTGTCGGTAGAATAGGTGATGAGTCCTGCGAGTATGTCAGTTTTGAACAGGAAATAGTCGCTGTCGATGGTTTGCAGTATCACTTCCTTACTTGGTATGCGTCGTCCAGCTTCCACGTAGTCGTCAACCTCGTAGTTTAGACAGCATTTGAGTTTTGCGCACATTCCCGCGAGTTTCTGCGGGTTGAGTGATATGTCTTGGAAACGTGCAGAGTTGGTGCTTACGCTGATGAAGTTTTTCATCCATGTGGCGCAGCATAGTTCCCTTCCGCACGGTCCTGTGCCTCCGATGCGTCCGGCCTCCTGTCTTGCACCGATTTGTTTCATCTCTATTCTGACGTGAAACGTTTCTGCAAGCACTTTGATTAGCTGGCGGAAATCGACGCGCTCGTCAGCAATGTAGTAGAAGATGGCCTTGTTGCAGTCGCCTTGGTATTCCACATCGCCTATTTTCATTTGCAGTCCGAGGTCTTTGGCTATTTGGCGGCTCTGTATCATTGTGTCGTGCTCGCGGCTTTTTGCCTCACGGTACTTGTCCATGTCAACAGGTCTTGCTATTCTGTAGATGCGCTTGATGTCGTCGGCTGATTTCAGGTTTGCTTTTTTTATTTGTTTTTTCACGAGTCTTCCGGTCAGCGTGACTACGCCGATGTCATGTCCCGGGTTTGCCTCTACAGCGACTATGTCGCCTTTTTTCAGTTCAAGATTGTTGGTGTTGTGATAGTATCCCTTTCGGGTGTGCTTGAACTGCACCTCGACGAGGTCGGTAGTGTCGGCATTTCCCGGCACGTCGGCAAGCCAGTCGTAGGTGTTGAGCTGTTTGTCCTGTCTGCCGACGGCTTTTCTACACAGTCCGCGGTCGCCATCGCAGCATATCTTAAAATCGTTGTCGTTAATCATTGTTTATATGTATATTGTCGTTATGTTTGATTGTCACTTTTTCAGCAGGAGCATAATCATTTGCAGAGCCAAGTCGAAGAACACGATTTTGGCGTTCGCGTTTTGTTTTATGTCCCTTTGAACCTTGTCAGCCATTTCGCTGATGGGTATGATGTTTGCCTCATTGATAAACCTTGCGAACTTGTTTGCGAAGGCTTCCTCTTCCTCCGACATGTAGTTGAGGTCAGGATTGGCGAAGTTATACATGAAATTCTCGCGCGTCAGTCTGATGAAGTAGTCCATGAATCGCTTCTGTTTCTCGCGTCCGTAGCCAGCTATGCGTTCGCTCCATGGCTTGAGGTCGTGGATGTTTCGCATGTAGGCAAGTCTCATCAGTTGTTGGTAGTCGGCAAGGAATTCGGTGTTTTCAGAGTCTTTTTCAAGCTCTCTGACTGCTTTCAGCCAGCTTCCGTTGGCGAGTCTTGCCATCCTGTTGGCGAGTTCATCTCCCAAGCCGTACCTTTCTTTCAACTGTCGGGAGATGCTCTCTGTGCTGATGCGTTTGATGTCGATGCGTTGCGTTCGGCTTCTGATGGTCTCGAGCAGTTTGTCAGGCTCTTCGCTCACCATGATGAAGACTGTGCCTTGCGGCGGTTCTTCTATGAGTTTGAGCAGTTTGTTGGCGCATTCGATGTTCATCCTTTCGGGAAGCCAGATGATTGAAACCTTGCATCCGCCCTGACTTGACTTGAGGCTTAGTTTCCTGACGAGGTCGTCGCTTTCTCCTGCAGTGATTATCGCCTGTTGGTTTTCGGCTCCGATGGCGTTCATCCATTGGTCCATGCTGAAGTAAGGGCTTTCCTTGACCATCTCATGCCACTGTCGCGCGAAGTCGTCGCTGACAGGCTTATGGTCGCTTCCCATCGACGGGAGTTTTATTGTCGGGAAGGTGAAGTGGAGGTCGGGATGCTCCCATCTTGCGAGCATCTTGCATTGCGGGCAGGCTTCACACGCCTCGTCGTCAGGTGTGTGGTTGCGGCAAAGGAGATAGTTGGCGAAAGCCATTGCGAGCGCCATCTTTCCTGCGCCTTGCGGCCCGCACAGCATCATGGCGTGAGGCAGTCTGTCCTCCCGCGCCATCTGCGTGAGCCTTGCCCATGCTTCTTCCTGTCCTATGACTTCACTTTTTCTCATTCAAAAGCCTGTTTCCTGTGTCGCTAAAGTATTACAGCAGTCTTTTTGCCACCTCTGCCACTGAATCTACTGCCGAGACGGTGTAGAAGTGGATGTTGTGGACTCCATGGGCGTAAAGCTCCTTACACTGTGCCACAGCCCATTCCACTCCCAACTGTCTTGCTTCCTCGTCGGTTTTGCACTTTATCGCCTCCGACGCGAGTTCCTGTGGGATGTCGCAGTGGAAGGTCTTTGGGACGATGGTCAGTTGGCTGAGCTTTGCGAATGGTTTTATTCCGGGTATTATCGGCATTGTTATTCCCATCTGTCGTGCCTTGTCAACAAAGTCGAAGTATTTCTTGTTGTCGTAGAACAGCTGGGTAACGGCGTAGTCAGCTCCGAGGTCTTGCTTTTCCTTCAGGTATTGCATGTCCATATCAAGGTTTGGTGCCTCCTCGTGCTTCTCGGGATAGCAAGCCACTCCGTAGTCAAACTTCTCTCCCGGGCTTTTTATCGGTGTGCCGTCGGCAAAGAAGCCCTCGTTGAAGCGGTTAACCTGGCGTATGAGGTCGGTGGTATGCTCGTGCCCCCCTTTTGTCGGTATGAACCTTGGGTCTTCCTTTGCCTTGTCGCCACGCAGCAGGAGGAGGTTGGAGATGCCGAGAAACTGCAGGTCGAGCAGTTCGTACTCGATGTCCTCTATTGTCGCTCCGCTGCAGATGATGTGTGGCTGTACGGGGATGCCGTACTTGTTCTGTATAGCTGCCGCGATGGCTATTGTTCCCGGGCGTCGCCTGATGCGCTGCCTTTGCAGCAGTCCGCTGTCCATTTGCTTATATACAAACTCGCTATGATGGGTCGTTATGTTGATGAACAGCGGATCGAACTCCTGTAGTTTATCAATCGTCGCAAACAGTTTTTCCGTGCCGGTGCCCTTTAGTGGCGGCAGCACTTCAAACGAGAAATGTCTCTGTTCCTTGTCCTTATTGAGTAGTTCTATGACTGTCATAATTATCGTATTAACACATTTGGCGACAAAATTACAAAAAAAAATCCGCTTAACCGAAGATTAAGCGGACTTTTTTCAATTTTGGATGAATATTTACTTCTTTACCTTGTAAATACGGAATGTCATCGGCTCTATTGTGTCTTCAATGACTGTTGATTTCTTGTCGGCCTTGCAAGTGAGAGTTCCGTTCTTTGGAACGATTCTTTCAGGGTTGCAGATGCTGTTTTCAGCGTCCATCTCGTCACATGTGAGAGTGATGGTCTCAGCCGCGCGCTCACCTTTCAAACCGTTGAGGTTGATGCTGAGGGGCTGTGGAGTCTTGCCTGTGTTGATTACTTTCACAATCACCGTGTTGTTGTCCTTGTCGAGCACCGAGCTGGCGAAGAGCCCGTTCTGTCCCTCCTGTCCGGCGATGAATTTCTTGTCCATGGTCATAGGCAGCACATTGGTGCCCTTGTTTTGGGCATACATCTGCTGAACATAGTAGCTGACCGTCTTGAACATCTTGGTGTTGTCGAACCAAATGAGGTCAGGACGCCACTGCCATCCGTCCACATGGGCGAGAAGCGGGGCGTAGGCTGTCATATAGACCACGTCGGCGTTGCGCTCCATGTCGGTCATGAAGGCTGCCTCATAGAGTGAGGCCTCGAAGTGATTCCACTTTTTTCCCTTTCCGTGGCAGGCATATTCTCCTGCAAACACTTTCGGTCCCTTGCGATCGTAGCTCTCGTAGCGCAGTCCGTGGCTGAGGAACCATGACTCTGGGCGATAGAAGTGCTCATCGACGAGGTCTGCCTTTTGCTTTTTCATGGCTTCCCATCCGAGGTCGAACATCTTGCCTTCAGAGTCGGGACCGCTTGTGCCTACAATCTTTATGTCAGGATATTTTGCGTGTATGGCTTCCACGAAAGGTTTCAGGCGCTTGAAGTACATCTCGTCCCACTGCTCGTTGCCGACACCGATGAACTTCATGTTGAAAGGCTCTGGATGGCCCATTTCTGCGCGTTTCTTTCCCCATTCGCTGTTAACGTCACCATTAGCGAACTCGATGAGGTCAAGACAGTCCTGAATGTAAGGCTGGAGGTCGTCGCAAGCCACGTGTGCCTCTTCGTTGTCCCAGTTCTGGAACTGGCATGCCATGCCGACGTTAAGCACCGGAAGCGGCTCAGCTCCAATATCTTCCGACAACTGGAAGAACTCGAAGAAACCAAGACCGTAGCTCTGGTAGTAGTCGGGGAAGTAGCGGTAGTCGAAGGTATGCTCCCAGCGGTTCTGGTTGAGCGGACGGTTTTCCACAGGACCTATGGTGTTTTTCCACTGGTAGCGTGTCTCAAGGTCGCATCCTTCCACAATGCATCCTCCAGGGAAGCGAAGCAGTCCCGGGTGGATGTCGGCGAGAGCCTGTGCTATGTCACGTCGCATGCCGTTGTCACGGTTTTTGAACGTGTTGACAGGGAAGAGACTCACGTGTTCCAAATCCACAGGATTGGCATCTGCGAGGTAGATGCGCAGGTTTGCCTTGTTGAAGGTGCGTGGCGACTTGACCACTACTTCGTATTTTTTCCATTCTGTTGACGCGATGTCAAGTTTGTTTTCTGTGAACTGCTGCTTCTCTTCCATGGTGTTCTGGTCGATGAGCTGTACACGAATGGCAGTCTTTCCTTTGGGTGCGCGTGCCCATACCGTGAAGCGGTAGTCTTCGCCCTTCACCACTCCGATGCCGAAATAGCCCTCGTTCTGTATTCCGGTCCTTCGTTCCTTGTGTCCCGGGTCGCTGAGAGTCACGTAATGTGGGCATCGTTCAAAAGGTCCGTCGTTTTTCAGCTTTACATTGCCGAACACTTGCCATCCCATGAAGTTCTGTGGAAATTCGAAAGACCGGTTTTTCACTAATTCACCGTAGAGTCCTCCGTCGGCAGCATAGTTGATGTCCTCGAAGAACAGTCCGTACATGGTGTTTTGCACCGTGGCTCCCACCTTTTTGGTGTTGATGTCCATGACGTTAGTCTGGGCATTAGCTGCCATTGCCGAAGCCAATGCAATAGCACACGTTAATACTTTCATTTTCATGTTTAATATAGGTATCAAGTTAGTTCGTGTTGCAAAAATAGTTAAATTATTCGTGATATGCAAATTTTTTCAATAAAAAGATGTAATTTTGTAGCGATTTAATAAATCTAATGATTCTTTAGCTAAAGAAAATACTAAAATACCAACTTTAATAAAAAATGAATCAAGCATCAAGCGGTAGCAAGGGCTACCTTATTTCAATCGTTATGGTCGCCGTTTTGGGCGGCTTGCTTTTCGGCTACGACACAGCCGTAATCTCGGGAGCTGAGAAAGGTCTTCAGGCATTCTTCATGGGTGCCGACGACTTCGTTTACACCGATTTCTGGCATGGGTTTACCAGTTCCAGTGCACTCATCGGCTGCATTGTCGGTTCTGCACTTTCCGGATTGCTTGCATCCAATTGGGGTCGCAAGCGTTCGCTGATTTTCGCCGGTGTGATGTTTTTCGTCTCTGCTTGGGGCTCTATGTGCCCTGAGTCGTTTGTCCTTCCGGAGGGAAAGCCAAACCTCACGCTTCTCATCGTTTTCAACATCTATCGTGTGATTGGAGGTATTGGCGTTGGTCTGGCTTCGGCGGTCTGCCCGATGTATATCGGTGAGATTGCCCCGAGTAACATCCGCGGAATGCTGGTGTCGTGGAACCAGTTTGCGATTATCTTCGGTCAGCTCGTGGTCTATTTTGTCAATTTCTTCATCCTTGGCGACCATGTGGCTCCTGCCATCGAGAGCATAGGCAACGGCATGAACCAGGTGCTCAACGGAGGTGAGGCTGCCTGGGCTATTGAGTCGGGATGGCGTTATATGTTCGGTTCGGAGATGGTTCCGGCCGGTCTTTTCGCCTTACTCATATGCTTCGTACCCGAGACGCCGCGCTATCTTGCCATGGTAGGACAGGACGCAAAGGCTGAGCGCATCCTTGCCCGCATTAACGGTTCAGCCAAGGCCAAGGAGATTCTCGACGAGATAAAGAATACTGTGACGGAGAAGACCGAGCGCCTGATGACCTACGGCTTCCTCTGCATATTTGTCGGTGTGATGCTGTCGGTGTTCCAACAGGCAGTGGGCATCAACGCCGTGCTCTACTACGCTCCGCGCATATATGAGGCAATGGGCTTCGACAATCCTATGGTTCTCACCGTTTTCAACGGCATTGTCAACCTTGGCTTCACCTGTGTGGCCATCTTCACTGTTGAGAAGCTTGGCAGAAAGCCTCTGCTCATCGCCGGTTCGTTAGGCATGGCTGTAGGTGCCCTTGGCGTTGCCTGCACTTTCGGCAATCCTGAGCTTCAGCTTCTCTGCATGATTTCCATCATGGTTTATTCCGCGTCGTTCATGTTCTCATGGGGCCCGATATGCTGGGTGCTCATCGCCGAACTGTTCCCGAACACGATACGTGGTGCTGCAGTTGCCATTGCCGTCGCGTTCCAGTGGATTTTCAACTGGATTGTGTCAACCTCGTTTGTGCCTATGGCAAACAGCCTTGGCTACTGGTTCGCTTACGGACTTTACGGAGTCATCTGCGTCGTTGCGGCTGTGTTCGTATGGCGTCTTGTTCCTGAGACGAAGGGTAAGACTCTTGAGGACATGAGCAAGTTGTGGAAGAAGTGATAGTACCGCGAAACAAAATTTATAATTAAAGATAAAGAACTATGAAAAAGATTCTTATTGCAGAAGACAACGACAGCAACTACATATTGATGTCGTATCTGCTAAAAAAGCACTATGAGATTTCACGTGCGGTCAACGGACGTGACGCGGTGGAAAAAGTGGAGGAAGGAGCCTACGACTTGGTTCTGATGGACATTAAGATGCCGGAGATGGATGGTCTTGAGGCTACAAGCATCATAAAGTCGAAATTCCCAAGTCTTCCAATCATCGCCCTTACTGCCAACGCCTTCAGCAGCGACCGGGAAAAGGCTTTCGAGGCAGGATGCTCCGACTTCCTGTCAAAGCCTGTAAACTCCGACCTCTGCCTTGAGACAATTGCGAAGTATATATAAAAGAAGAGTGAAGAGTGAAGAATTCTTCACTCTTCACTCTTCATTTACTTCATCATCTCCTTCACCGCTCTCTCCAACTGTCGGTCGTAGCCGTTGATTAAGTCTTCAGGAGTGTTGTAGATTTCGATGTCGGGTTGCAGGGTGTTGTTTTCCCCATAAACACCACGCATGTCGCGGCAGCCTACTTGTGGAATGCCGAATACGAGTGATGAATCCATCAGTCGTTCCCACCATACGGCAGTCATCGTGCCAGCCACCGGTGCACCGATTAGCTTGCCTATTTTCAGTTCCTTATACACTTGCGGGAAACCATGTCCGTTGCTGTAGTCATCCTCGCAAATGAGTACACATGATGGCTTTGTCCACTTGTTGAACGGGTCGCGACCGATGTACTGTCCACGTGGGACGAAATTCTGGTATTCCTTGCCAGAGAGCAGGGTACAGAGGTCGTCGTGGAGCCAGCCGCCACCGTTGTGACGCTCGTCAACGACTACCGCGTCGCGGTTTCTATTGCGGTCGCTGAGCAGTTCCTTATATACTGTACGGAAGCTCTCGCTGTCCATTGCCTTCACATGAACGTAGGCTATGCGTCCGCCCGAGATGCTGTCAACGAAAGCCCTGTTGCGGTCAACCCAGCGTTTGTAGAGCAGGTTGTTGAGCGTCCCCATGTTTATTGGCTTCACGGTTACAGTCTCCGTTGCCTTGCCCTTGGCCTTGGCAAACTCTATCCTGACAGCTTTCCCCGCCTTTCCGTCGAGCAGGTGATTGTAGTCATCTCCTGCCTTTATCTCAACTCCGTCGATGGCTGTGATGATGCTTCCTGCCACCACTCCGGTGTTCTTCACGTCGAATGGCCCGCGCTTCAGCACTTCCTTCACCTTTAGTCCGTCGCCCTCGTATTTCTCGTCGAGGAATAGTCCGAGCGATGCTGTTTGAAGTGATGCACCGTTAGTGCTGAACCTTGCTCCGGTGTGTGAGGCATTAAGCTCGCCGAGCATTTCGCTCATCATCTCGCTGAAGTCGAAGTTGTTGTTGATGTAGGGCAGGAAACGCTCGTAGGTTTTCTTGTAGCCTTCCCAGTCAACGCCGTGGATGTTGACGTCGTAGAATTTGTCCTTCACCTGTCGCCATGCGTGCTCGAAGAGGTATTGGCGCTCCTCGTATGGCTTGTAGTTGAACCATGCCTCAAACTCCACTGGCTTTGGCATTCCTGACCCGAGGTCAACTTTCTGTATGTTTCCCCTGCATACGAACACGTTCCTCACGTCCTTGTCCGGCACCATTCGTCCTCCGAGACCTTTCATCAGTTTGCTTGTATTCCAGTTCTTCAGGTCAACCTTCCACAGGTCATATCCGTCCTCGAACTTCGCCTGATAATATAAAGTGTTGCCGTCGGCAGAAAGGAGCATGTCGCCCATTCTCGCAGAGTTGCGTGTGAGGCGTATGACGCGGTCGCGGCAGTTCACGGTGTCGAGCTCGATGGCGTTCACCTTTTTCACTTCCACCTTTGCCTCGTCCTTGTCCTTTCCTTTCTTTTGGTCTTTTTCGGCTTTTTCCTTAGCCTTTTCTTCTTCCTCCTTCTTCTTCTTCATTTCCTCGCGTGCTTTGTCGTCGCGTCCTACTTCCTCCTTGCTCATGCGGAAGCGGTCGTAGGCGTCGAGGTCGAAGAACATGATGTAGGCATCGTCCTCAGCTCCCCAGCTTCCGTGGCTGCGGAAACCTGCGCGGTCGCTGCTGAAGAGCATCGCCTTGCCGCCAAGCACCCATTTGGCGTTGCCTTCCGAGTAGCCGCTGTTGGTAAGGTTGCACACCTTGCCGTCGGTGCCGGCGCTTACGAGCGCAATGTCGGAGTTGTTCCATCCTCCGATGCCTATGTAAGAAGCCAGGAGCCAGCGGCTGTCAGGGCTCCACTCAAACCCGATGTCGCCGTCGCTGTAGGAATAGGCATACTTGCGGTCGAGTACCGTGTGAGCTTTCTTGCTCTTCACGTCCATCACCTTAAGTGTGCCACGGTCCTCGTAGTAGGCTATCGACTTGCCGTCGGGAGAGAACTGAGGCTGCTGCGACGTCATGTTGTTGTCGGTCAAGCGAGTCTCCTCGATGTCGTTGCTGTAGCAGAAGAGTCCGTCGTTCTTGTTCTTCAGGCTCGCCATGTATATCTGCCATACTCCATCGCGCTCGGAGGCATAGACTATGCTTCGCCCGTCGGGTGAGAAGTCGATGTCGCGTTCCTGTGCCGGAGTGTCGGTAATCTGCTTTGTCGTCTTGTATTCAACGGAGGTTACGTAAACATCTCCGTGCATGACGAAGGCCACTTCCTTGCCGTTGGGCGAGACGCTGACTTCTGTCGCCCCAAAAGAGCTGACCTGACGCTTAAGGTCGCTGTCGTTGCGGTCAGCCACAATGCTTATTGCCACCTTCTTCGGTTCGCCTCCTTTAGATAGGGTGTAGATTTCGCCGTCGTAGCCGAAACAGAGTCTTCCGCCGCGTGACGAGCTGAGGAAGCGCACGGGGTTGCCTTTGAAGTGTGTGAGTTGCTTGGCCGCCTTGTTGTCGATGCTTCGCTCATAGACGTTGAACGTCCCGTCCTGTTCGCTCAGGTAGCAGAATGACTTTCCATCGGCGTTCCACACTGGGTTGCGGTCCTCGCCGCCGAAATCGGTCAGCTTCTTATAGCTGTCGCCTCGCTTGAGCCAGATGTCGCGGGTTATTGGCGACACGTGGTGCTTGCGCCATGGATCCTCATAGCCTTTGTTGTCGTGGTAGAGTAAGTCGCCGTTGGCGTTGATGGATATGTTCTCCATCTGCAGCGTAGAGAACATCTTCGGGCGTCTGCCGTCGGTATCTACCTCATACACCTGCGAGAACGAGCCGCTGAACACTATCGACTCAGCCGAGGGCATTACTGCCGAGCGGAACAGCACGTGACTGTCGTCGGAGAAGGCGACAGGCAATTCTCCGTTGCTGCTCGTGGTGAGCCGCTTTGGCACTCCGCCCTGTGCATCAACTATGTAGATGTCCATGCTTCCCTCGCGGTTAGAGGCGAATGCAATTTTACTGCCGTCGGGACTCCACACTGGCATGTAGTCGTGTGCCGGGTTTGTGGTAAGCTGGCGTGCCTGGCCTCCGTTTGCTCCAACGGTAAAGATGTCTCCCTTGTAGGAAAATGCTATCGTATTCCCGTCAGGGGAGATGGCGGGATAGCGCATCCACAGCGGGCTTTCCTGTGCCCAAGCTGCCGTGCTTGCCAGCATCAGCAATCCAATGATTGAGTTCTTTTTCATGTTTTTCGTGTTTTATTTTTGTTACATGCCGCAAAGGTACATCTTTTTCTCCATAGTAGCAAGTATTTCCCCGTTTTTTTTCGCGCAGCGCACACCGAGTTA
>JALFCG010000051.1 GCA_022771265.1 Prevotella sp. | reverse complement strand
CAGTGGATTATCGCTTGCGAAGACTTGGGCAGCACCGACGACTATGACTTCAACGACATCGTGTTCGGCATCAGCTACGAAGCAGGTTCAACTACCGCTTATGTCACTCCTCTGGCAGCCGGAGGCACACTGAAGGCAAACATCATGTTCGGCGCGCAAAACCTCGGCGAGGTGCATGAGCTCCTTGGTCATCAGGCAAAAGAAGACGGCACATATCCGATGATTAACACCGGCAGAGGAGAAGTAGGTTCGGCAAGCAGAATAGCCGTGACCGTACCTTCCAACTTCAGCCTTGGCACAAGCATGGGCGGCTTTGGAGTAATTGTGGAAAAGGGCGACCAGGTAGTCAGAATCTATGGTCCAACGACTGGCGAGGCTCCACAGATGTTCCTGCTACAAGGCGACTGGGAGTGGCCAAAGGAAAGAGTGGGCATCGAGGTTGCCTACCCGGATTTCAGCAAATGGAACGGCAATGCCAACGACCTCAACTGGTGCAAGAAGCCACAGGACGGCATGGTTTGGGATTGGTAATAAGTTTGGGAGTTATCGCTCCCTGTAGTCGCAGGTTAGTTAAGGAGCCAACTTCTTGACTAACCTGCTTTTAATAGATTGCTAATGAAGGGAATAGAGGAATTTTTTGTTAAATATAGCTAAAACCTACACAACGTATTGTTTTTTTTACTAATTTTGCAAAGATTTAGTGAACTGTTTGAACTTTAATATATTAAATAATGACTCTATGAAAGGATTAAAGCCAGCATTGACAATAGTGGCATTAGCCGTTTGCACATTTCTTACCCTTACTTCGTGTTCACACGACGCTATCGAATTCGTGGATTACAACGCGAAGATGAACCAGTACATAAAAAACTGGAACGACAGCATCAACACAGAAATCGACCCTAACCACGACTGGAACACGTCGAGGAACGTTGACATATCTGTCTTGGTCAACAAGGAAGGCACATTGCGCATTCTAACCGCCAGCGCTTTCAACGGCACAGAGGGTCGTGTGACCCTCATGAGCAAGGACGTTGAGGAAGGCGAGATCGTCAGCTGCACGATAGCCATCCCGCAAAACATCGACACTCTCTACTCGGCTCTTTACGACGCTGACGGATTCATCGACGAAATGGTGTTGGTAGTTGAAGGCAACACCGCTACTGCCAACTACTCTAACCTGGCTGCAAAGCTGGTGATGAAGTCGAAGCCCGCAGTGCGCTCATACAACGGCAACTACTGGCAATTTACCGACGTTTCAACCCTTGGCACACCGGCGACAAGCGTTCCTTCAAACGCTGTGCATGCACACGAGGGAAAACCTGGCATTTATTACATTGAGCCAGGAGACTCGAGAATTAACTACTATGAGGGAGCTTCAACCATTTACATAAAGAGTGGCAACTACGAGCTTTCCACTTCCTACATTTGCCCAGCGAGCACCGTATATCTTCTGCCAGGTGCGAATGTGAAGATTAAGGACAGTAATTTTTATAATCAGTCAAACAACAAGATATTCATCGCAGAAGGCGCTACCTTGGACATCTCAATGATTGGAAGCTCAAGCCAGATTGCTTCAAAGGTGGTATGTTACGGTGAATTTATCGGCAGCAGCAACATGAATTTGCAACTGGGCAACAACGCCTTGCTTTACCTTAACCCCAAAGCGAAGACAACGCTGAAGAACCTGGTGCTCAATCCAGGAAGCGGCAACGACGCTGAGCTGATTGTTGACGGAGAACTGAATGTGACCAATTCGCTGAAGGTGCAGAGCTGCGGGCATTTCCACAATACAGGTACTATTAATGTAGGAAGTGACACTCAGGTTGACTACGGAGTTGCCTCGTGGATTAACGACGGCACCTATACGACCAAGAACTTCATATTAAGATGTGGCGGTCTTGACGTGATAAACAACTGCAGGCTTACGGTCACTAATACATTTGACGTTGAACTTGGTGGCAATGCGCAAAGAAATGGCTTCTACCTGAACGCAAATTCAAGTGTGACGACAAAAGACCTCAAACTCACTACAGGAACCATTAACATGGGTGCCAACTCATTGTTTGAAGTAACAGGAATATTTTACACATTCAACACCAACACTCAATATGGCTTCTATGGTCCAACAAGCGGAGAGGCTTTACTTAAGGCAAAGACTGTAAAACTGGCTAATAATGCCACTTATCAGAAATATGGAGCTTGCTACCACAACAACCTTATAGTGGCAAGCGACAACCACTTTGCCGAAGTGGCGACAGACAACGGAAACTACCCGATGATTTACAAAGAGGGTAACGTAAAGATGTACAACAAGGCTGACAGTGCGCCGGTTGTTATTCCGTCATACGGCAACTGCAACTCTGGCTACAATGGCGGCGGTGGCGACCCTGAGCCAGAAGAAAAGATGTGGTACTACTATGCCTTTGAGGACCTTGGCGGCATCGGTGACTTCGACTTCAACGACGTTGTGCTCAGGGCTTCAGCTCCTGCCAACGGCAAGGGCGACATCGAGCTTTGTGCTGCAGGAGGTACGTTGGAGACCTACGTCTATCTCGGATCTACAGCGTTAGGAAGCGGCAGGGAAGTCCATGACATGTTCGGAGTAAGCCTCGCTACAATGGTCAACACGAGGAACCGCGGCGAGAAAGCATTTATCAAGATTGGTGAATACACCGGTACGAGTGCGTCAAACCTTGACTTGTCAATAAGAGTGGTCAACAAGGGATATTCGCAAACCATCACCACCAACAATAAGAACGGCGAATGTCCGCTGGCAATAACCATCAACGGCTCAAGCACCCACGGCACATGGAAATGGCCTTTCGAGCGCCAGCGCATCGACAACGCATTCCCTGAGTTCCACACATGGGTAGCAAACAAGGATGCTGACATCGACTGGTGGGGAAACAAATAAGGTTTCCCCCGTCAGTTCAAGGGATAGACTGAACTGTCAAGAGGATAATGGAACCAACCCCATGAAGTGGTGTTGTTGCGGTTACGCGCCCATGCTCCGAAAGAATATTGTGCACGCTGATAAGCTCCCTCATAGTAGTTAAGGCCAGATGAATACTGGCCGACAGGCATCCCCTCGTAAGGATAGCGGAACTTGTCAGGAATGACCAATGCCCATGGCAGGTAGTTGATGTTGGTAGGATAGTCCTTTATCACACGGCGGCCGAAGAAGCGTGGAGTATGTATTTCATAATATGTGCTGTTGTAAGCCGTGATAATGAAAAGGTCGAGATCGGTGAAGTCGAAGTCTTCAAAAGCGTCGTTGTTAAGAAATTCTATACGATAGGTTGACGACTTTGGCTCAGATGTTTCCCATTCCGGATTCTCCGTATATCCCTTAGTGTTGATACATGCTCTCGGGACTATTGTCCCGCTCTCGTCAGTACGTCCGCCGTTGAGCGCGAAGTGAGCGTCGTTGAACAAGTCGATGCGAGCGTCGCCGTATTTTTCCTTTATCACGGCTCCATCTGGGTCAGGAATGTAGTCAACAGCATATTTGAAGTATTCCCATCCTTTCTGAGTGATGGTAAACGTCGGAGCGAGCATGTCGGGCGTAATGCCGTCAAGGCGCATCGATGCTGCCATGTTCTTGTAACCGCCAACGGCACGTAGCCTAACGGTCACGTAGGCATAGTCGGCCACTCCGTTGACTTCCTTCGGACTTTTGTCGATGCTCACTCCCATGACGCAGTCGTTGAAGTCGAAGTCGCCGCCTTCTGGGAATGTTTCCTCGAAACAGTAGGTGAACTCATTCGGCTGGTAGGAAGTGACTTTTGGAGCTGGCATTGTCGCGTCGTCCATAGTGTATAGGAAAAGACCATCGTTGACGATGTCGTACTTTCCGTCGATGATGCATTGGTCACCATCAGCGGCAACGATATAAACCGACTTAAGGCTCTTGTCCTTCGGGGCGTTGAACTTTATTATGCCATTGCTGTTGACCACGCTCGACGTGAACTTCACGGCATTGCCGCTCACGGGATTGCTGTCATAGACATCGACTACATAAGTGCCCTTCGGCGATGCTGAGAAATCAGCCGAGATGGTCACGGAAGTCAAGAGATTCCAATCGTGAAGGCTGTCAATGTTAGCAACGGGAAAAGTTGCGGTCACCAGTTCCTCATAACGTTCCTGGTCGAAATAGTTATTGTTACAAGAGGCTACAGCCATGGTAAGAGCCATGGCAAACACTGCGCATATAGATGACTTGTCGCTCATACGTTTTCAGATTAATTTCTGCAAAGTTAATGTATTTTTCCGATGAACAGGTCATTGTCACGTTAAAAAGTGCAAGTTTTTTGAAAATCATTTGCCTAAATGGTAAAAATGCAGTATTTTTGCAAAATATATCACACCAAAACAAGCAAGAAGCTAATGAACGTAAGAATAGAACAGTCGTGGAAAAGCCAGATTGGCGACGAGTTTGACAAGCCGTATTTCGTTGACCTTGTTAATTTCGTACGCAAGGAATACGGCAGCACTACTTGTTATCCTCCTGCACGTCAGATATTCAACGCCTTCGACCTTTGTCCGTTCGACAAGGTAAAGGTGGTAATCATTGGGCAAGACCCTTACCATGAGCCAGGTCAGGCCCACGGCTTAAGCTTTTCGGTCAACGACGGTGTGCCATTCCCTCCTTCGCTTGTCAACATCTTCAAGGAGATTCACGATGACCTTGGCAAGCCGATGCCACAAAGCGGCGACCTCACCCGATGGGCTGAACAAGGAGTACTTCTGCTAAACGCCACGCTGACGGTGAGAGCCCATCAGGCAGCGAGCCACCAAAAGAAAGGATGGGAAGAGTTCACCGACGCTGCCATCAAAGCACTAAGTGCGAGGCGCGACCATTTGGTGTTCATCCTTTGGGGCGGTTATGCGCGTAGCAAAGCACAGCTGATTGACTCCAGCCGCCATCTCGTCCTTCAGTCAGTACACCCGTCACCATTGTCGGCAAACCGTGGCGGATGGTTTGGCAACCATCATTTCTCCCGTGCCAATATCTATCTGAAAGAGCACGGAGAAGGAGAAATAGACTGGTGATTTTTGTTTTTTGGGTTCACATATTTAATGTAGAAAAGAAAAATGTTTTTTCAGATTGAAAACGTATTGATTACGACAGAGATATTGACGGAAAAGTTTTGCTGCGACCTTGAAGCGTGCAAGGGCGAGTGCTGCGTTGAAGGCGATGCCGGAGCACCCGTGACCTTGGACGAGGTGGCTGCAATAGAGGAGTCGCTTGACGTGGTGTGGGAAAACCTGAACGCTTCGGCACAAGCTGTCATCGACAAGCAGGGTGTGGCTTATACCGACGAGGAAGGCGACCTCGTGACAAGCATTGTAGGAGGCAAGGACTGTGTGTTCACCTGCCATGAGGGAGGATGTTGCTATTGCGCACTTGAAAAAGCTTACCGTGCAGGGAAAGCGCGTTTTTGCAAACCCATCAGCTGCGCGCTTTATCCAATACGCGAAGTGCAGTTGAAAAACGGCTTGGTAGGCCTGAATTATCACCGTTGGGCAGTATGCCGCGAGGCCGTGAAAAAAGGCAATGAACTGGATCTTCCCGTCTATAAGTTCCTCAAGGACCCGCTCACCCGAAGGTTTGGAGAAGAGTGGTATGCAATGCTGGAAGAAGCGGCAAAGGAGCTGAAAGTCGAGTAGGTTTACTGTTTTCGATACAATGTCGGCGAGACACCGACATGTTCTCGAAAGAACTTCCCGAGAAACGACTGGTTGGGGAAGTTCATCTCTTCTGCAATCTCCTTTACTGACTTTGTCGTTGTCTTGAGCAGCACACGCAGTTCAAGCGTTACGTAACTGTCAATCCATTCATTAGGTGTTCGTGTGCTGACGCTCTTCACTGTCTCGGAAAGATATTTTGGTGTTATGCACAATTGCTCTGCATACCATCCCACTTTCCTTTCATGGCGGAAATTCTTTTCCACGAGGTGAATAAATTGCGTGAATATGGTATCGGCACGCGACTGTTTTCTGTTGTCCGACTCCTGCACACGGATTATGACGTTGCTCAAGTCGTAGAACATCGCGAGGATAAGCGTCCGCACGATGTCGCGGCGGAAGCGGTTTTCAGTTGCCTTCAGCTTGTCCCTCAACATGAAGAAATAGCTGCGGAAGAGGCTTACCTCATTGTCGTCGAGGCTTACCACAGGATGGTTTCGTGAGAAGCAGAACAGCATTGACACATCGCTAACGTTACGTACTATTTCGTAGAAGAAGTTTACGGAAAGTATCATCAGCAACCCATCAGCATCCTCGCTTGCCTGAAAGCTATCGACGATGTGGCGGTCGGAGATGACCACCACATCGTTTTTCCTAATAGTCACAGGTTGAGTGTCGATGTTGAACCTGCATTCCCCGTGTGTGCAAAGGGCTACGAGAATGAAGGTCATTCGTCGTGGGCTTGTCGGCATATATGCACGGTTGAGCTTGTCGCTCAGCAACACGTCGCCGTCGATGTATTCCGTCAGGTTATGGTCAACCTGCGTCAGCCTGAGACTGAGGTCAATGATATTCTTCCTGCTCATCGTTTATCGGCTTCTTAAGCCCATTCTTGCCTCTATCACGTTAATCACGTAATCACCCAGCTTCTCGCACTCGCTCACCACATCCATATACATTGTTCCAATGGCATATGAATACTCGTGGTCGTTGACGTCGTTGATATTCTGTGTGCGTAGCTGGTTGCGGTAGTTGTTGATTTCGTTTTCGATGTTGAACGAACGGTTCACGTCGAAGTTGTCCTTGCGTCCAAGTAAAAGGACGTTCATCTGTGTGAGGCTGTCGTCGGTGAGTTCCATCATCTGATGTATGTGTTCATACTGACGCTCGGTGAAATCTTCCTTACCCGACTTCTTGCGGTTGAGAGTGCGTGCTATGTTATAGCAGCTGTCGCCGATGCTTTCCAGCTCAGATATCTCACGAAGCATCGCACGTATTTTTGCCTTCGTGTCGTCGGAGAGATGTGCGTCGCTGACTCCGTCGAGGTATTTTGCAATCTCAATTTCCATGTTGTCGGTGATGCTTTCATATTTCTCTATGCGCGCGAAGAGCTTGTTGAAAGTCGACTCGTCGGATGAGCATAGCAGTTCGCGAACGAAAGAGTACATCTTATGTACACGTTCGGCAAACAGTTGAATTTCCTTCTGTGCTTCAAGCACCGAGAGTTCAGGTGTCTTCATGATGGTATTGCCACCGATATACTGCAAGCGGAACTCCTCCTCATCCTCCTGAGTCTTTGGCTTGATGATGCGGCATACAAGACGTTCAATCTGCGGTATGAACCATATAAGCACGAACGTGTTGGTCACGTTGAAGGCCGTGTGGAATGCTGCAAGGATGATTGGCAGGCGCTTGGCAAGCTGCGCCGGAGCCAGGGAGTGGTCGTCAGGATTGTAATCAACGAAGTTGCACACCATGTTGACAAAAGGATAGAACAGGCACAGAACCCACAGGACACCGATGACATTGAACACCAAGTGGGCAAGAGCCGCACGGCGTGCCTGGGCGTTGGCACCAAGGGCAGCGAGGTTGGCGGTGGCTGTAGTTCCGATGTTCTCGCCCATCACGAGCGCAATGCCAAGGTAGATTGGCAGTACGCCGGTGGAGCAGAGCAGGATGGTTATGGCCATCACCGCTGCCGACGACTGCACTATACAGGTTATCACAGTGCCGATGAGCAGGAAAATGATGATGGTCAGATGGCTGCCAGTGTCAAACGAGCTAAAGAATTCAATGACTGAGGAATTATGTTCGAGGTCGAGTTCCTTTCCTGCCGCACTAAGCAGTACGAGAGAGAAAAACAGGAAAGCGATGCCAAAGAGGAAGTCTCCGATATACCGTTTGCTCTTGGAGTAGATGAGAATGATGCCAAGGAAAAAGGCGGGAAAAATGACTGTTGTCAGGTCAACATTGAATCCCAGACTCATGATCCATGCGGTCAGTGTTGTTCCGATGTTGGCTCCCATGATGACCGAGATGGCTTGTGCCAGGGTGAGAAGTCCGGCATTGACAAACGATACCGTCATCACTGTCGTTGCCGACGACGACTGTACGGAGCAGGTTACAAACATACCGGTCAACATACCCGTGAACCGGTTTTTGGTCATTGTTGCGAGAATGTGTCGCAACTGCGAGCCCGCCATTTTCTGAAGAGCTTCGCTCATCACTTTCATGCCGTAAATCAACAGCGCGAGTGAACCGATAATCTTAAAAAAAATCCAAATCGACATATTTTTGCTTAAATTAATTATGCTTTCTTTGTAATGTCAATTATTTGGCGTATCTTTGCGGTGATATGCATGATAACCAATAAAAAAAGACATGGATATGAAACAGATGATACAAATCCGTTGCAAAAATAATAAAAAAACGGTAAATATCAGCATCGGAAGCTCACTTTCTGAGATTTTTGATAAAATTAATTTGAAAATGGACTTCGGACCAGTCAGTGCAAAGGTAAATAACAAGGTTGAAGGGCTCAATTACCGCGTTTATCACAACAAGGACATTGAGTTTCTCGACCTACACTCCCCGTCGGGGTTGAGAACCTATACACGTACGTTATTTTTCATATTGTGCAAGGCTGCGAATGACATCTTCAGAAATGTCGGCATGGTCATTGACATTCCCGTTTCCAACGGATACTACTGCGACCTCCAGCTTGGTCGGCCCTTGACCGATGACGACGTGGCAAGGATAAAGCAAAGGATGCAGGAGGTGATTGATGCTGCCATGCCTATACGCCGACATGAGTGTACGACAGAGGAAGCCATAAGAATATTTGAGGAAGTGGGCGATGACGAGAAGGTGAAACTGCTCAAAAGCACCGGCAAGCTCTACACCTTATATTATAAGCTTGACGAATACAAGGACTATTACTACGGCACACTCCTTACCAACACCAAACAGATACACCTCTTCGACCTCGTGAAGTACTACGACGGCATGCTCCTGCGCATTCCCTCACGCGATGACCCATCGCAACTGGGAGAACTGGTCCAGCAGGACAAGTTGTTCGAGATATTTAAGGAGCACCACCGCTGGCAGGACATCCTCGGCTTGCGCACCATCGGCGACCTGAACAAAGTGACGGACGAGGGTAATGCTACAGGGCTTATTAACTTAGCGGAAGCATTGCAGGAAAAGAAAATATCGCGCATAGCGGAAATGATCGCAGAAAAGGAAGAAGTGAAAATGGTGCTTATCGCCGGACCGTCGTCAAGCGGGAAGACCACAACATGCAAGCGCCTCTCCATCCAACTGCTCACCAACGGGCTTAAACCTGTCGGCATCTCGCTCGACGACTATTTCGTTGACCGCGATAAAACCCCTCTTGACGAAAACGGCGACTACGACTTCGAACATGTCGAGGCTCTCAACATCCCGTTGCTTAACGAACAGATGAACGCTCTCATGGCAGGCAAGGAAGTGGAACTGCCTAAATATAACTTCCAGACAGGGAAGAGCGAGCGAAGCGGACGTAAGCTGAAACTCAAGGGCAACGAGATACTCGTGGTTGAGGGAATACACGCGCTCAACCCGAGGCTCACGGCACAGATAGCGGAAAAGAACAAGTTCCGCGTCTATGCCTCGGCACTTACCACCATATTGCTCGACAACCACAACTATGTGCCCACGACCGACAACCGCCTCCTGCGTCGAATAGTACGTGACTACAAATATCGTGGTGTCAGTGCACAGGAAACAATCAGGCGTTGGCCGTCGGTAAGGGCCGGTGAAAACAAGTGGATATTCCCTTACCAGGAGAATGCCGACGTGATGTTCAACACCGCCATGCTCTTCGAGTTGGCAGTCATCAAAAACCAGGCAGAGCCGCTGCTTGAACAGGTGCCTGAAAATTGTGACGAATACAGCGAGGCATACCGTTTGCTGAAATTCCTGAAATACATACGTCCGATTCCCAACCGCCAGCTGCCTCCGACGTCCTTGCTCAGGGAGTTCCTCGGGGGAAGTTCGTTCAAGTATTAACTCCTTAGTTCAAAATATAAGTCATTGCCCGGTTCATGATTCCGGTCAGTTCTTCAACCGTTGTCGCCCTCAGCATCGCTATCCTTGTCTCACGGAAATTGGGTATTCCCTTGAAGAGAGGAGTGGCAGCGAGGTGACGGCGTGTGTGGAGAATGCCGCGATATTCGTCAATCCGTTCGACATTGATGCGTAGCTGCTCCTCCAGCACCTTTAGCTTCCAACTGTTGTCCATTGACGTGTCAGGGTCGCGTCCGTCGAGGAAGTCCCTGATTTCCTTGAATATCCAGGGGCGGCCAAATGTCGCTCTTCCGACCATCACTGCGTCAACTCCATATTCGTCGAAGGCACGTTTCGTGTCTTCAGGCGAAGTGATGTCTCCATTGCCGATAATTGGAATTTTTATTCTCGGGTTGCGCTTCACTTCAGCTATAGGATTCCAGTCAGCCGTTCCTGTGTACATCTGCGAGCGTGTGCGTCCGTGAATGGTCAGTGCCGCTATTCCACAGTCCTGAAGCTGCTCGGCGAGTGTGCCTATGATGATGTTGTCCTGTGTCCATCCCAAACGAGTCTTAACCGTCACCGGAATGTTTACCGCCTTGACCACTTCCCTTGTAATGTCGAGCAACAATGGGATGTTTTGCAACATTCCCGCTCCTGCCCCCTTTCCCGCCACTTTCTTCACCGGACATCCGAAGTTGATGTCGATGAGGTCTGGCTTAGCCTGCTCCACTATTTTAGCGGCCTCCACCATGTCAGCCACACTTCTGCCGTAGATTTGGATTCCCACAGGACGTTCTTCTTCACTGATTGTCAGCTTGTTGACAGTTGATTTCACTGCCCTTACCAATGCCTCTGCACTGACAAATTCCGTATAGACCATCGAAGCTCCGTAGCGTTTGCATAGCAGTCGGAAGCCGATGTCAGTCACGTCTTCCATTGGAGCAAGAAAGACTGGTTTGTCGCCAAATTCAATGTTTCCGATTCTCATATCTTTATATTTCCCCTTTCCCTATTGTATCAAATGGTAATTGCCTCCAGCCATTGGTCTGATGATACCATCCATCTCCATTTCGAAGAGCAGTTGGTTCACCTTTGCTATCGCGAAACCGGTTTTCACTATTAGCTGATTCAGCTGCAGGTCGCCATGCTTCTTCAACAAGTCGGCTATGCACCGCTGGTCGTCTGTAAGCTCCTGAAAGAGGCTTAGTTCAATTCCCCTTGCCTTCGCTTTTGCCAGTTCCACGTCGCATTGCCATCCCATGGCAGTGACAAGGTCTTCCGCTGACGTGAACAATGCCGCGCGACTGTCACGAATAAGCAGGTTACATCCTTCGGAATACTTGTCACCTAATCGTCCGGGCACTGCAAACACCTCACGGCCATAGTCTTGAGCGATACGGGCTGTGATAAGCCCGCCTCCACGAACTGCTGACTCAACGATGAGACAGGCATCAGACATTCCAGCCACTATTCTGTTTCTTCTCACGAAATTGTGTCTTTCGATTTTTGTCCCCGACATGTATTCGCTCAGCAAGCCGCCTTGTCTAATCATCCTCACGGCAGTATTGCGGTGGGAAGAAGGGTAAATAGTGTCCAAGCCATGGGCGACAACCGCCACTGTGTCGAAGCCCTTGTCAAGGGCTTGGGTATGGGAGTTGATGTCTATTCCGTATGCAAGACCGCTCACAATGAGTGTGTCAGGACATAGCAGTCGCAGGTCGCTGATGAACCTATTGACAATGTCTGCCCCGTAGGAGGTGCAATGTCTTGTGCCGACCACATTTATGACATGCTTGCAGTTGAGGTCAGTCTTACCTTTATAATATAATACCACAGGCGCGTCGACACAGTCCTCAAGGCGGTGAGGATAGCGTTCCTCTCCGAAACAGAGAATGTCAATGCTGTTAGTGTCGCAAAACGTCATTTCCTTCTCTGCCGCCTTCAATGCGTCGCTCCAGTCGCCTCCAATGATTGTCTTTAGCCGTTCGCTGCATTCAGGCATCAGACTGTCAAGTTCGTTGCGCACGTCATAGAGTGCCTTACCGTTTCCCGTTTTTTGAACGAGCAGCAGAAGGATGTCAGGACCGATGTAGCCCAGCTGTGTAAGCGCCAACGTGTATAGTTTCTCTTCGCTTGTCATTTCAGTAGTGCCTTGTTGTAGTCTTCGCTGTCAGCTAGTTTCCCATTGACAAGGCAAACGATGTCAATGGTTCCCGAGAAGCATAGCTTTTCGTCGCTTGCCCTGAAAATGTCTTGCATAAACACATATTTCAGTCCTTCCTTCTTCAGTGCGAGTCTAGAAATAAACTCGTCATCGCATCTTAGTGGAGTCTTGAACTTGAGAGTCATCCTTGCCACGACGGCATCTATGCCCTTGTTGTGCATCTCAGCAAAGCTCAACCCGCGGTCTTTGAGGAAGAGGTGTCGCGTGTGCTCTGCATAATGCAGGTAGTTGGCGTTGTTAACTATTCCTTCGATGTCGCATTCATAGTCGCGAACCATCATTCTTGTCTCAAAAATATAATTCATTTTTTCTTTAAATATTCGTATCCTATCCTGCACCTCAGGCAGTCGCGTCGGTCGCAGTATTCTTTTTTCAGTTGTATAAGTGCTTGTGAGTCACCGGCGTTTGCTACGTCCAGTCCACACTCTCGCCACATCCTAATAATGTTGTTGTTCTCAGCCTTCAGTTGTTCGAGGATGTCGAAGGCTCGGTTTTCCAACTGCTCGTTCGACGTATGTCGCCCATAGGCGAAAAGCATCGGGACAGCAGTGTTAATGAGAAGGAGGTTGATGGAGAATGGCGACACCCGCTTGTTGTTTTGTGCGCTTTCCTCGCCGAAGATGTAGTGCGTCCCCCAGTATGGAGTCACGTGTGCGGAGAACAGCGAAGCCATCTCTGCAGCCGTCCTGCAGCCAATGAGATTGCTCAACGACATGCGGCGGTCGTGGTATAGTGTGGCAAGCTGTGAGATTCGTATGTAAGGAAAGTTCTGCGGACGAAGTCTGAGGAAACGCCACATTTTGTAGTCCATAGGCACCAGCGAGAACTTGTGGGCAAGGTAGCGGTATTCGTTTGCCAGCTTCTGGAAGTAAGGGTCGTTGGCGGCAGCTTGCTGGTGTCGGGTTGGTATGGAATTGATGTCGAGCAGTCCTGCCTGTCCCATAAACATTGCCTCAATCTGGAAAATGTCGTCACGGTGATGAGCCACGCAGTTAAGGTGGAGGTTGAGCGCCCATTGCTCGAAAGCGTCGCCGTTGATGCCAAAGCCGTAGTTTCTTGCCAAAGTGACGAACAGCGCGTCCTCCCATGACCCGTTGAGCCTTCTTGCTCGCTCCTCTATGGCTTCGGTTTTCGCCTCTAACCTCTCAGTTTGCAGGTATGACATCCATGAGTGTATCGTCAGTTTCGTCAGCTGTGGCACAATCTTATAGCATGGCGGATAGCTGTCGGTCTTCATCAGTTCATTAATATTGTCAGCAATATATTGCGGAACACTTAGCTGCATCTGTGGTAACACCTCACCGCGTGAGTTGGTAACGTCACAGTCAATGGTATCAGCCACGTGCAACACTACATTGTCGTAAGCCGCGTCGTGGTCGTGCCCATGAGCATACCAATCCTTTGACCTGTCGTGTATCTCGACATTTCCCACCCAGGTCTGTCCGTCAATCTTCACTTTCGCGTTAAAGAAGTCAGGACCTGCATTTCTGTTGTGAAGTCCCGGGTCAAGTATTTCGACGAGTCTTCCGTCAGTCGTTGTCAACTCTGCGAGTGGTGTCAGCCTGTGTTTCCAAACGTAATGCAACAATTGTTCCATGCTGTTTTTTATGCTTATTCAGCAACAAAAGTAATAAAAAAAACGCAAAAAACGCATATTATCCATAATTGTTCTGATTTTTTAACTGAAAACCAACCGATTATGCATAAAAATAAGTAACTTTGCAGCGAAATTTTGTTTGAACAATATGAAAATAGCATTAATAGGTTACGGCAAGATGGGCAAGATGATAGAAAAAATAGCCCTTAGCCGAGGTCACGAAATCGTTAGTATCATTGATATCGACAACCAGCAGGACTTCGACAGCCCTGAGTTTGCGTCCGCCGATGTCGCCATTGAGTTCACGGCACCGCATGTGGCTTATGGCAACTATCTCAAGGCCTTCAGCCACAACGTGAAGGTCGTCAGCGGCTCGACGGGATGGATGAACGACCATAAGCAGGACGTAGAGCGCCTGTGCCGCGAGGAAGGCAAAACACTATTCTGGGCTTCCAACTTCTCCATTGGTGTCGCCATCTTCTCTGCAGTCAACCGGTATCTCGCGAAAATAATGAACCAGTTCCCGCAGTATGACGTGGAGATGGAAGAGGTGCATCACATTCATAAGCTCGACGCGCCAAGCGGTACGGCGATAACCCTTGCAGAGGAAATCGTTGCCGACGTTGACAGGAAGGCCTCATGGACGAAGGGTACATTGTTGCGTCCCGATGGAACTACCGAAGGCACGAAAGAGAACGCAGCCAACGAGTTGCGCATCGACTCCATCCGCCGCGACGAGGTGCCGGGCATCCACACTATCAAATACGACTCTGAAGCCGACTCAATCACCATCACCCACGACGCCCACTCACGACAGGGCTTTGCCCTCGGAGCTGTCCTTGCCGCTGAATATACCAAGGGGCACAGCGGTTTGCTCACTATCAGCGACATGTTCAAATTTTAAGAAATGGAAGACTTAAAGAAAAAAAAGCTCGACATGAGAGTGCAATGGACGAAATTCGCCATCGTGCTTGCTCTTTATATCACTTTCCTTGTATGGGTGAAAAGTTGGCTTGGCATCGTCGTCATACCGTTCATCTACGATGTGTATATAACAAAAAAAATCAAGTGGCAATGGTGGAAAGACGCCGAGAAGCCTGTCAAGTTTGTCATGTCGTGGGTCGATGCCCTCGTCTTCGCGCTTGTGGCTGTATATTTCATCAACCTGTTTTTCTTCCAGAACTACGTCATCCCCTCAAGCTCATTGGAGAAATCGCTACTCACGGGCGACTATCTCTTCGTGAGCAAGGTGAGCTACGGACCACGCATTCCCCAGACTCCTCTCACCATGCCGCTCACCCAGCACACGCTGCCCGTGGTTGACTGCAAGTCCTACATCGAGTGGCCTCATTGGGACTACCGCCGCGTGAAAGGCTTGGGCAAGGTTGAGCTTAACGACATCGTCGTGTTCAACTACCCTGCTGGCGACACTCTATGCTCAGCCCCGCAATACCAGAGTTTCGACTTCTACGGCATGTGCTACAGCATCGGCTACCAGCTATATCCCCAACGCCCTAATCCAGATTCTCTCTCTGCCACTGAACGGATAAAATATTTCAATACCATCTATGCCGCAGGACGCGAGGAACTGCAACGCAATCCCGCCGAATACGGCGAGATTATCACTCGTCCTACCGACCGCCGCGAGAACTACGTTAAGCGATGCGTGGGCCTGCCCGGCCAAACCCTTCAGATCAAGAACCGCATCGTCTATCTCGACGGGAAGGCAAACAAGGAGCCCGACGAAGTTCAGTATTCCTACTATGTCAAGCTGCGTCAGAGGATACCGGAAGAGATGCTTAAAGATCTAGGCATCTCGTCAGAAGACCTGCTAAGCCTCAACTCCGCAGGTTATATGCCGTTGACCAAACGTGCCGTAGCTATGCTTTCGCAGCGCGACGACCTCGTTGAAAGCATAGAAATCAACACCGATGCCAGCGACCTTAATATCTATCCGCTCAACGGCAACAAGCACTGGACGTGCGACAACTACGGTCCTGTCTGGATTCCCGCCAAAGGCGAGTCGATAAGCCTTACTCTCGACAACATCGCCATCTATGAGCGGCCGATAAGGGTGTATGAAAACAACGACCTGCAGATACGTGACGGAAGAATATTCATCAACGGGAAGCAGGCAGACTCCTACACCTTCAAGATGGATTACTACTGGATGATGGGCGACAACCGCCATAACTCTGCCGACTCACGCTATTGGGGCTTCGTCCCAGAAGACCATATCGTGGGCAAACCCATCTTCATCTGGTGGTCGAGCGACCCCGACCGCAGCGGTTTCGGCGGCATCAGATGGAATCGCCTCTTCCGCTTTGTCGATAACATAAAGTAAGGATTGAAAAAGACTCTTCTCGCCATTGCAGTGGCAACAGTGGCCCTCTTGGCTTTCAGGGCTTTGGTGTTGACCATCTACACCATTGAGGGTGCCGCTCTTGAACCGACATTCAAGAGCGGTGACCGGATTTTGGTCAACCGATGGAGCTACGGGCTGCGCACTGACGAGACTGACGGTCTGTTCGGCTATGGGCGCCTAGGCTTCACAATGCCCGACAAAGGCGACATTATTGCATTTGACTCTCCAGGTGCCAGCAAAATCTTCGTAGGGAGAATCAAGGCATTGCCCGGCGACACCATTACAACCGTCCAAGGCCCATTCCTTGTTCCAGGTGAAATCACATGTGCCGAACAAAACCATTATGTCGTTGAAATGGGCAAAAAACGCGAGTTGCTTGCAGTTCCCGAGACTAACATCATAGGACGTGTCATCCTCATCGTATATAACCACGACAATTCCCGCCCCTTCTATTCAGGCTATACTCCAAACCGCTATTGCCTGCAGCCCGAATAACCCTATCTTACATAAAAATGGACCTTCTTTCAACAACATATTTCGGACCAGTGCAATGGTACCAGAAACTGAACTCTGTCGACGGAGTGCTTATTGAAGCGTGCGAGAACTACACCAAACAGACTTACCGCAACCGCTGCGTCATTGCTACAGCCAACGGACCACAGGCTCTCACCGTGCCTGTAGAGCGCCCGGACGGCATTGACCTCAACCGCTGCCCTATACGCGACCTTCGCATCAGCGACCACGGACGCTGGCGCCAGCTCCACTGGAACGCGTTGCAGACAGCCTATAGCGAGTCGCCTTTTTTTGAATACTATGCCGACGACCTCCATCCGTTCTTTAATCGTCGCTACGACTTCCTTTTCGACTTCAACATGGAGATTTGTTCCGTAGTGTGCTCTCTGCTTGACGTGCGCCCTTCCATCGCGTTGACAAATGAGTATGTCAAGCACGACCTGTTGGCTGAAGGGACTGTTGATTACCGCGATTCCATCGTGCCCAAGCGTCCTCTGCCCGACCCTGTCTTCACGCCCAAGCCTTACTATCAGGTTTTTGCCTCCAAGACTGGCTTTCTCCCCAATCTCAGCGTTCTCGACCTCCTGTTCAACATGGGACCCGAAGGCATTTTCTTCTTGTAACACACAATTACCAGTTTCCCCCTACTTCTCAAAATGCTGATAGTCCTTAAGGCTTTGCCAGTCGCCGCCCCACGTGAAGCCATGTTCCTTGAAAAGTTTTACGCAGAGGTCTCCATCGTATAGCTTGTAGTCAAACGCCTTTGAGCGGTCGGCATACATGCGGCCCTTTTCAGGACTGACGTACAGGGTGCCGTCAGCACGTTGTTTCACGTATGGATTGTACAAGGGGTTAATGTCGATAGCCATGCCTGAGCTGTGGTTCGACAGTTTCTTTGTCCCGGCAACAAAACGGAAGTTGAATGCCGACGAGTTGTTGGCTTCCATAGAAGGGTTGTCATCGGCGTTGTAGTTGTCAATCAGCACCATTCTCTCTATTGGATAGCTCGCGGCATAAAGTTTCCTGAAAATGTCCAAAAGGTCAGCTGTAATAGCCTTGTTGCACACCAGTTCGCCTACCATCGTCTCGCCGCGCAGGTTCTTGTGAAGGACTCTGACATATCGGAGTTCGCCGCGCGGAATGGTGCAGTTGTCCTTGTAACTCTTTCCCTTCATCACCTGGAACACGCTGTCCGATATTTCCTCCACTGTGAAGCAGTTCTCTATTCCAACTTGTGCCACTTCGTTTTCACTCACCGCTTCGCCTGCTTTCCATGTCGCCATCGCGAGGCTCATCATCATTGCCATCATTATGCTCATTTTTCTACTACTATTTGTTATAATATTTAATAATCACTGCAAAAATACACATTTTTTCTTTATCATGCAAAAATCTTGCAAAAAATGTCTAACTTTGCACCTTGATATGAATCAGAAAGACAAAGACATACTCGCCATAGCAGTTCCGTCGATAGTTTCCAACATCACTGTCCCGCTCCTCGGACTGGTCGACGTGACCATCGTCGGCCATATGGGCAATGCCGCCTATATTGCCGCAATAGCCGTGGGCAGCATGATATTCAATGTCATCTACTGGATCTTCGGTTTCCTTCGCATGGGCACAAGCGGCATGACCTCTCAGGCATACGGCCGCCAACGCCTCGACGAAGTCGTTGACCTTCTCGTAAGGGCATTGGCGGTGGGTGTTGGCATCGGCTTGGTGTTTGTTGCAGGGCAAAGTGTCTTGAAGTGGACTGCGCTGGAACTCATGCAGCCGACGGCAGACATTGCCGTTTTCACCTCAGCCTATTTCGACATCTGCATTTGGGGAGCGCCTGCCGTTCTCGGACTCTATAGCCTCACGGGTTGGTACATAGGCATGCAGAACACACGTCTGCCCATGCTCGTCTCCATATTCCAAAACGTGGTGAACATTGCCGCAAGTCTTCTCTTTGTCTATCTCTTCGGCATGAAGGTGGAAGGCGTGGCTTTCGGAACACTCACTGCCCAGTATGCCGGTTTCCTCGCAGCCCTTCTTTTCCTCAGAAAGCGATATAGGGAAGCCCTTGTCCATGTCTCCCTGCGTGCCTTGCGCGACGCGGCGGCAATGATGCGGTTTTTCACTGTCAACCGCGACATCTTTCTCCGCACACTCTTTCTCGTTGCCGTAAACCTCTTCTTCACTGCCGCCGGAGCAAAGCAGGGAGCGGTGGTTCTCTCGGTCAACACACTCCTGTTTCAGCTCTTCACGCTCTATTCCTACGTTATGGACGGCTTTGCCTATGCAGGTGAGGCAATAGGAGGAAAATATTTCGGTGCACGCAATCAGGCGGCTTTCGACGACACGGTAAGTCGTCTGTTCCGTTGGGGACTTGCCCTTACGCTGTTCTATACCCTTCTTTATCTCGTTGCCGGCGAACCCTTTCTCCGCCTCCTCACTGACGAGCCGGAGGTCGTCGATTGTTCCAAGGAATATATCCTTTGGGCGGTGGCTATTCCGCTGGCGGGCATGGGAGCATTCTATTGGGACGGTCTTTATATCGGCATGACAGCCACCCGTGGCATGCTCTCGTCCACGTTCACCGGCGCGGCAGTGTTCTTCACCGTCCATTTCTCCCTCTTCCCCCTTCTTGGCAACCATGCCTTGTGGCTTGCCCTCATTCTCTATCTCGTTTCACGAGGTGTCGTCCAGACCGTCCTTTTCCGAAGGTACAGAAATGGTTAGTTCCTGAAGTATAAAAAAGTGGACAAAAAGGGAAAACAAGCTGATTTTTTGAAAAAAATGGGTGAAAACATGAAAATTTTCCCATTTTGGCTAAGGTTTTTTGAGAATTAGTACTATATTTGCACCACAAACTTTAATTTTTTTTATTATGAACGAGAAAGAAAACAAAAAGACTTTGATTGACGACAATATATTACAGTCAGTCTCTGGTGGTTATGTTTACAAAGGCGTAGAGTACAGTACTATGGCAGATTTGAGAGATGCCCTTTTAAGGGGGCTTATCACAGAAGAAGATGCCCAGATAATTGGTAAAAACATCTAAGAATCCGCCTTAAAGCTCATAGATCCCATGTGCTTTTATTATTCTACTCTTGAATTAATAACTCAACTTTCGGAAGTTACCATACCTCCTTATGGCATTTGCCCAATCATTCCAATGTAATGCAGGAAGAGCCATGAAGTCCCAACTTGCACCATAGATGCCGGCACTTCCGAAAGTTGAATTATTAATATAATTATCGCAATGTTGAACTTTAGCTGAAATCTCATAAGTTCCGAACATTTCAGTTAAAAAACACTAAAAGCTTTCTGTGAAACAATGTCTTTTCCTGTATAAAGTTCAGATTCCCAATACCTTTACTCTTCAGTTTTGATTTTAGGCAATACCCTCATGATATACGACAACGAATCCTTACCCATAAAAATGACGTGGATAAGGATTCGTGTTGATTCAAAGTGCGTCGATTAAAGGCTTTTGAAACGTTCTGTCTGACTGCGGATTAGTTCGGCGTCGTCGAAATAGTTGATGCGCATTGCCTCGCGCACTTCTGCCATGGTCTGCGCCGCTGTTTCGCGTGCTTTCTCCGTACCCTTGCGCAGGATGTTGTAAATCTCGGGAACGTCCTGCTCAAGCTCGTGGCGGCGCTGGCGCATCGGCTCAAGCATGTTGTTGAGGATGGTGTTGAGAAATTTCTTGCAGGTGCCGTCGCCGATGCCTCCGTGGACATAGTGTTCCTTGAGGTCGTCGAGGTTCTTGAACTCCGGCCAATAGTTGGCGAAGTCGTCGTCGGTACTGAAGGCCTCAAGGTATGTGAACACGGCGTTTCCCTCAAGGTTTCCAGGCTCGTCCATCGACATTCTCGGTGCTCCGTTTGACATTTTCTTTACCTTCTTCCACACTTCCTTTTCCGAGTCGGAGAGGTAGATGCAGTTGCCGAGGCTCTTGCTCATCTTTTCCTTGCCGTCGGTGCCTGGCAATCGGCGTGCGGTGGCATTCTCAGGCAGCATGATTTCTGGCTCGACAAGTACAGGGGCGTAAGTTTGGTTGAAACGTCGCACAAGCTCTCGGGTGACTTCCAGCATGGGTTCCTGATCTTCTCCTGCGGGCACTGTCGTTGCCTTGAACAGGGTGATGTCGGCTGCCTGGCTCACGGGATAACAGAAGAAGCCCAAGGGGATGTTTGCCTCAAAGTTGCGCATCTTTATCTCTGTCTTCACCGTCGGATTGCGCTGCACGCGGCTGACAGTGATAAGGTTCATCAGGTAGGTGGTCAGTTCTGCCAGTTCTGGTATCTGGCTCTGTATGAACAGCACGCACTTCTCGGGGTCGAGTCCAGCGGCAAGATAGTCGAGGGCCACTTCGATGATGTTCTGTCGGATTTTTTCGGGATTGTCGGCATTGTCGGTGAGAGCCTGTACGTCTGCCATGAACACAAACATCTTGCTGAAGTCGCCAGCATTCTGCAATTCCACTCTCCGGCGCAGTGACCCTATATAGTGCCCGAGGTGGAGTTTACCTGTCGGGCGGTCGCCTGTAAGGATAATCTTTTCCATATTATGTTAAATAATTTTTGTTGTCCAATCGATATATTTCTTTTTTTAGCGTACAAAATTACTACAAAAAAAAGACATTGCAAAGGAAAAACGCAAAAAAGTAGTTTCTTCAGTAAATATCTATTGCCTCGACGCTCATAATGTTGCTTTCACGTATGCCGACGGGGGACGAGATGCGTATTGTGGTGGTCTTGTCGTCAGGTATTGTGAAACGTCGGCATGCCTGCTCGTCGAGTATGCCGCCACAAGTGTAGTGAAGGCCATTGACGGTGACCGGCTGGCTTTTTTTCATGCCACGTAAGGTGACACGTACCCAACCGCGGAAGGGATGGGGCGACAGATAGGTCAACGACGTGGGTGACGAAATGACAAGACGGCATGGATAGATGTGGCGCATGAGCAACGGACGGGCGGGAAGCGTTATCTCGCTACCAACAGTCACGTTGACAGGGAGAAGCGAGGGTAGCGGGCTGTCGTCGAAGAGCCATTCGACGTCGGTACTGCCGTATGCGATGTGCTCTGTCTCGCCGCGTGAAAGACGCGTCGAGGCTGGGGCGGGAGTCCAGCTCCAGTTGCCGTCGGTCTCAAAGGCAAAGTGGCTGCCGTCGGTGTAGGTGCCATAGAACGTTAGTGAGAGTTGCCTGCCATTATAGCCTTTAAGGAAGGGTGAATACCACACGGCGAGATGGCAGGTGTCGGAACAGATGTAGGGTGTTGTCTCGCAGCGGAACGACCGCATGATCCTGTCGCCGGGACGATAGGGCGTGAGCACGTCGGTAGAGGTGTTGTAGCCGTTGACATAGACCGCCACGCGCCCGTTGCTCGCCACATCCACCCATGCTCTCTTGACTTTCTTTCCGAGGACGACAGAGTGCATGAACCATATCTGCGACTCATGGCAAGAGTCGTGGGCGTTGATCCACTGGCGTAGCATACCTCCAGCTCTTGCAAACTCCGCACAGGAAAGACATAAGGCGAACAGGGCGAGTAATCTTGTCATAAGACACTGGTTGTTGTTCCCGCTTTTGTCTTCACTGTTATGTCCTTACCGTTGACACGGACTGTCACTTTGCCGTCGTTGCGTGACTTTATCGTGAGATTGGTGACTTCTCCCCTACTCCATGTCATGCTGATTTCGTGGCCTCCACGGGCACAGATGCCGCTGACGTTACCCTCGCTCCATTCAGCAGGTAGAGCTGGGAGAAGGGTGACTGAGATGCCGTCGCTTTGGACAAGCATCTCACAGACGCCTGCCGTGCCTCCGAAATTGCCGTCAATCTGGAATGGCGGATGGGCGTCGAAGAGGTTTGGATAGGTGCCGCCTGAACGTCGGCGGTCAGGACCGTCATAGGCATCTGGGCTGACATAGGTCAGCAGTTTGTTGAAGATATGGTAAGCCTGCTTGGCGTTGCCGAGACGCGCCCAGAGGTTGATGCGCCAGCCGGTGCTCCATCCAGTGGTGTTGTCGCCTTTTATTTCCAACGACTTTTGGCATGCCTTCATCAGGTCGGGTTGTGAGGAGGTGATGTGGGTGCCGGGGTAAAGGCCGATGAGATGCGACTGATGGCGGTGTTGCCAGTCCCAGTCGTCCCAGTCGTAGTACCACTCCTGCAGGTTGCCTCGTTTTCCTATTGTGTATGGATGGAGCTTTGCTGTCGTTGCCTCCAACTGTTGGCGCAGGTTCTTGTCGCAACCGAGGACCGTGGCCGCCTCTATGGTGTTTTTGAACAGCTCACGCATGATGGCGAGGTCGGCTGTGCCTCCGTAGCAGGTCATGCCGTGATAGCCTTCGGTGGTCTTGTATTCGTTTTCCGGGGATGTGGAAGGTGCTGTGATGAGTTCTCCCGGCTTCTTTGGATTTTCTGTCAGCCACGCCATGCAGAACTCTGCCGCTCCCCGCATTAGCGGATAGGCCACTGAGCGGAGGTGTTCGATGTCTTGCGTGAACTGGTAATGGTCCCATAGCGCGTTGACGAGCCATGCGCCTCCCATGTTCCAGTTAGCCCATTCAGGTTTCTCGTTTTTCTCTCCCACGGGATTTGTCATCGCCCAAATGTCGCTATTGTGGCTTGAGCACCATCCCTGCGTGATGCCGTAATAGTTTCTTGCCGTATGTCTGCCATTTTCTGACAGTGCCTTGATGAAACCGTTGAGCGGCATGGTCATCTCGCTTAGGTTAGCCACTTCCGCCGGCCAATAGTTTTCCTCAAGATTGATGTTGACGGTATAGTTGCCGCGCCATGGAGAGTAAAGATGCGGAGTCCAAAGCCCTTGGAGGTTGGCTGGCACACCGGGTGTGCGTGAACAACTGATGAGCAGGTAGCGACCATATTGCGTATAAAGGGTTTCAAGATAGGTGTTGCCGCCGTGGTTGTCGGTGTAGTCAAGCAACTGTTGGGCAGTGGTCCTCTTATTGTCGAAGACGGGGTTGCCCAAACGGAGCTTGAAGCGTCCGAACAAGTCGATATAGTCTGCTATGTGCCTGTCGCGAAGCTGCTCGTAGCTGAAATTGACAAGATGCCAGGCCTGGTCGGCGGCAAGGGCGAGATAGTCAGCACCTTCGGTGACAGGGTGCTTGTCGCTGCCGTTGAAGCTGGTGGCATTGACGAAATAGAGTGTCGCGGTGGTGGCTCCTTGTATCGTTATTGTCGAATCGGCGGCAAGCACGCGTCCTTTGTCGGAAGAGACTTTCAGGATGGAGCAGAAATGTATCGAATGCATCTCGTCGCCAGTGGCATGGCCTGTGACTGTCAGCTGGTTAGCTGATGCCTTTGCCCTATGGGGCACCTGACCGGTTAGGCTGACGCGGCAGTTGAGCATTCCTGTGACGCTTGACTTCATCCTGATGGCTATCACGCGGTCGGGATGCGAGGCGAAGTATTCCCTTTCAATGGTCACTCCTTCCCTGGTGTAGCGTTCGCGGCATATTGCCTGGTCGATGTCGAGTTCACGATAGTAGCTTGTCGCTTCTGTCGTCGGCACTGTTTTGTTCTCCCTTCCGTTCAAGTCTTCAATGTGCATGGTGAGCAACGGCTGGTAGAAGCGTGAGTTGTGACCTTGGACGTGGAGCTGCAAAGAGTCGGCAAGGGCGTAGTCTTCATTAAACAGAGCCTTGCGTATCTCTGGAATCCAGCGGCTTGCTCCTGCGTCTTCATTCCTGTCAACAGGCTGTCCTGTCCACATTGTGATGTCGTTGAGGTAGATTGTGTTACTCTCGACACCTCCGTAGATGAGTGCTCCCATCTTTCCGTTGCCGATGGGCAGCGACTCTTCGAAGAAGTCTGCAGGCTTGTCATACCATAGCTTCAAAGGCAGTTGCTGTGCTTTTGCCATTATTCCGATAAGGGCAAAGACGGTGATAGCGGTTAATCTTGACATAATATGAGTACATGCGAAAACTTCAGTTCTTAATATCCCTGTTGTGTCCAGGCAAACGCTTTATGCGTCAATATTTGCGTAAGTGGCGTTCTTCTCGATGAATTCGCGACGCGGCTCGACATCGTCACCCATGAGCATGGAGAATATCTCGTCAGCTTCAGCGGCATTCTCTATAGTCACTTGCTTAAGGAGGCGCGTCTGCGGATTCATTGTCGTTTCCCACAGTTGTTCGGGATTCATCTCACCAAGACCTTTGTAGCGTTGGGTGTGGATGGTCTTGCCGTCTTCAACGCCGTTGCCCCACTTGTCGAGGAATGCCTGTCGCTGCTGGTCGGAGTAGCAGTATTCCTTTGCCTTGTTTTTGTAGGTGCAGAGGTAGAGAGGCGGGGTGGCTATATAGAGATGGCCTTCCTGGATGATTTTCGGCATAAAGCGGTAGAAGAGAGTCATAATCAGCGTGTCGATGTGGGAACCATCGACATCGGCGTCGGTCATGATGATAATCTTGTCGTAACGGAGCTTGTCAATGTTTGCCTCCTTGTCGCCTTCACCTTCAACGCCGAAGCGCACTCCTATGCTCTGTATGATGTTCATGACCGACTCGCTCTCGAACACCTTGTGCCACATTACCTTCTCCACGTTAAGGATTTTTCCGCGAAGAGGGAGGATTGCCTGTGTATAACGGTCACGGCCTTGCTTTGCGGAGCCACCGGCAGAGTCTCCCTCGACGAGGAAGATCTCACACTCTTTCGGGTCTTTGTTGGAACAGTCGGCAAGCTTGCCGGGCAGTCCGCCACCGGTCATAGGGTTTTTGCGCTGTACGCTCTCGCGTGCCTTTCTCGCGGCTATTCTGGCAGTGGCTGCAAGAATGACCTTGTCGCATATCTGCTTTGCTTCCTTCGGGTGCTCTTCCAGATAATAGGTTAGAGCTTCACCAACAGCCTGCTGCACAGCTCCTGCCACCTCAGAGTTGCCGAGCTTGGTCTTCGTCTGTCCCTCAAACTGTGGTTCAGCGACTTTTATGGAGATTACGGCGGTCAGTCCTTCGCGGAAGTCCTCACCGGCTATTTCAATCTTCGCTTTTTCTATTTGTTTTGAGATTGCGGGGTCGGCATCGGCATACTTCTTCAAGGTGCGTGTCAGTGCCATACGGAATCCCACGAGATGTGTTCCGCCTTCGATGGTGTTGATATTGTTGACGTAGGAGTGGATGTTTTCCGAATAGTCGGTGTTATACATTACTGCCACCTCGATGGGCACTCCCTGCTTTTCTGTCTTCAGATAGATGACATCGTCGAAGAGGTGCGTACGGTGACGGTCAACATAGCGCACGAACTCTTTCAGTCCGTCCTTGGCATGGAACACTTCCTGCCTGGTCTTTCCCTCTTCGTCAGGGCGCATGTCGGTGAGCGTGATAGTGATGCCGGCATTGAGGTACGCCAGCTCACGCATACGCTTTGCGATGATGTCGTATTTGTAAATTGTCGTGGTGAATACCGTCGGGTCTGGCCAGAACTGCTGTCGAGTTCCTCTCAGCTCTGTTTCTCCGACGACCTTTACAGGATAGAGCGGCTTTCCCTTTTCGTATTCCTGCTGATATATTTTCCCGTCACGGAAGACCTGTGACAACATGTGTGTTGACAAGGCATTGACGCAACTGACGCCGACACCGTGCAATCCGCCGCTGACCTTATATGAGCCTTTGTCGAATTTTCCTCCGGCATGAAGTACGGTCATGACGACTTCCAGTGCCGACTTGTGCAGTTTTTCATGTTCATCCACAGGGATGCCTCGTCCGTTGTCCTGTACTGTGATTGATTCATCTTCATTAATGGTCACTTCGATATGAGTGCAATAGCCAGCCATTGCCTCGTCTATTGAGTTGTCGACCGTTTCGTTAACAAGATGGTGCAAGCCTTTTTCGCTGATGTCACCAATATACATTGCTGGACGCTTGCGCACGGCTTCTAATCCTTCGAGCACTTGAATGTTACTCGCGGAATAATTGCTTTCTTTGGTTATGTCTTCTGCCATTTTTTTGATAGTCAAAATTATTGCGCAAAGTTACAATATTTTTCTGAATTGGAGAAATATTTGCGGTGTTTTTTCAAAAAAAAGAGTTAAGAATGCCCGCAAAAACAAAAACAGGTTGCACTCCGTGGTAGAATGCAACCTGCAGTATGGTCATTGTTTAATTTTATCCCAGCTTGTTGATGTGAAGAGCGAGGCTTGACTTGATATTAGCTGCCTTGTTCTTGTGGATAATGTTTGTCTTTGACAACTTGTCCAGCATCTTCTGTACACTCGGATACAACTTCACAGCTTCTTCCTTGTCTGTGAGAGCACGCAACTTGCGAACAGCGTTGCGCATTGTCTTTGCA
>JALFCG010000039.1 GCA_022771265.1 Prevotella sp. | reverse complement strand
TATATTATCTGCTGCCATTGGTAAAGTCCTCTTTGAAAGGAAACCTTTAGGTGAGCTATTTGTTAAGCCCAAACGTCCTCAGAATGACTCCGATGATGGTCAGTTGACCTTATGGGAAAATTTCTTTGGACAGTAGTGAACAGGAATCTATAGCAAAATTGAATGCAATGAAGGAAATATTCATCTATATCGATAATGAAGGCTATTTCACATGCAACACCGGCATTACGGTGGACATGTGGAAAACCTTTCTGCGTGACGGCAAGCTAATGACTCCCGACCGCATCGACATGTTGGTCAAGTTCTACAATGAGCCTGATCACAAATCCACTTGCCGCACTTTAGCAGAAAAGTACGACAATGAGACCGTATCTGCCCCTCAGAAGTACAACTCCCACAATACCCATTTAGGCCAAGCACTTTGCAAACAACTCGATATGGTTGTAAAGCGCCCCAATAACGAAGGAGACTGTTATTGGATTATCTCCATGATGGGCAAAGACCTTGGGAACAACTATTTCGAGTGGAAGTTGCGCCCTGAGTTAGTGCAAGCAATGGAAGAATTAACCGTGCCTTGCGCTGATCTTGGTTCGTTTATTAACACCACCAATAATGCATTAGGCGAGTTCGTTGATACCTTTCGTTATACTCGAAAAGAAATAGCCTCATTAAGCCGTGCATCCCGAGGAGGCATTCTTTTCAAATATGATGATGACAGTAGGGATTGGGCTATTAACGAAGGAGGTGGCACAGAAATTCAGTACCACATTTTCCTGCGTGGAAAGCAAATCGGTTATGGATTAGGTTTCAACACCCAATATGTGCCCTTTGCCAATGATAAGTCCCCGGTAGGTTATATGCAACCCTACGTAGATGCCTATTTCAAAATCAAGGACACCTATCCGACAACACTATTGAAAGCAAACGGATTCGATTGGATTGAAGGAAGCGAAGACGATCTCCATCATTTAAAGCACAACTTCTATTATCTGTTGGCTCGTACCATCGATATAGATAATGGCCATATCAAATGGGTGGACTTCCAGACCATGTTGTCCTACCTGAAAGGCCCCATATTCCGAATGTACAAAGACATTTTCAAGAACAAACAAAAAACCGAAGGAGGAAAGAAACAAGCTATGGAAACAATAGAACCACTATATAAGTTGCTACGTCACAAGAAGAATATCATTCTTCAAGGCGCACCAGGAACAGGTAAGACATACACCACCGCATCGATTGCTGTCCGTATGTGTAACAAAGACTTCAATGACTTTGCCAACCATAAAAAGGTGATGGCTGAATATGAGCGTTTGCGTGAAGAAGGTCAAATCGCCTTTTGCACCTTCCATCAATCCATGGACTATGAAGACTTTGTGGAAGGACTCAAGCCAGAGGTAAAAGGTGAAGGTGTGGAATACAAAGTGGAGAACGGCATCTTCAAGTCTATCTGTGAGAAAGCCCGAACCAACGGCGATTCAGACATCATCAAGTGCATCGACAAGTACTTGCAGTCGGTCAAAGGCTATGCCAATCGTAAGACCATACCTTCGTTGTCCGGCAAATCAGCTTTGTTGGTATGGTGGAAAGAAGGCAACGACACGATAAGCACCCGAAGTGTACTCTCGAAGTCCGAAAAGGGAGATGAGTATTCACCCTCACCGCTCAACATTGAAAAGGTCAAGATGCAAGCCATTGGTGAAGGTGTGGAAAACAACTGGCAGCACTATGCCCAAGCATTCATCAACGCTGTGAAGAAAGAGTATCAGCTGGAGAAGCAAGTGTCAAACAAGCCCTTCATTCTCATTATAGATGAGATAAACCGTGGCAATGTTTCCAAAATCTTCGGTGAACTTATCACCTTGCTGGAAGCTGACAAACGAACAGGTGAAGGCAATCACACCATCAGCTTAAAACTCCCTTATTCAAAGGATGACTTCACTGTGCCCTCCAATCTGTATATCATCGGTACGATGAATACCACAGACCGTTCTACAGGCTCTATCGACTATGCGGTAAGACGACGCTTCGCCTTTGTAACGCTTGAACCCAGTGCCGATGTAATAAAGAATTGGTGCGAGTCGAATGCCATTGCCGATGATGTAAAGGATGCATCCTTGGCGTTATTCACTGAAATCAACGGCACATCTGCCGAGGACAAGCAATCCTTCATTGCCAGCCATAAAGCCGCTGACTTTGAGTTAGAAGATTTGATGGTTGGTCATAGCTATTTCATGGCCAAGGACATGGAGACCTTAAAATTCAAGATGAAGTACGAGGTCGTTCCCTTGATAAAGGAATACCAGAAAGACGGTATTTTGAAGTCCGTCAAAGGCGATAAAGCCTATTTTGAGAAATGGATGAACGCTGAATGTAACCATCAAGCTGACCAGTAATGCGCGAACACGAAAAAATACCATACGATTCCTTTGCTCAACAAGCCTATTGGGGTGAAGGTATGCGTCTTCCAGACCAAAGCAAAGGTCTGGACAGATGGTTCTTTCAATGGCAGTGGCGCAATACCATGAGGGCAGAAGATGAAATTGACTCTGACGAGCCCGTCATCACCGAGTCCGGCTATTACGCCTCCTACGTCATTGGAGCGCAATGGTTCGACGAAGAGAAAACCATGCCCCTTGTCGTAACCACCAAGTATGGTTGTGACCGCATCGACTTTCTGAAGATGTTCAGCGTCTGCTTCAACAGTGGCATCGAGGCTAAAGAGTTCTCAAAAATCTATGCCGTTGATATGGAGCAGCCACGCATCAAAGCCCCCGAGCTAAAGAGCGTGCTAAGTCCCCTCATTGTCGCCCATTTCCTCTCCATCGTGAAGGAAATCGTCAAGCGAGGACTGAAAAAAGACTATGTCCAACGAGAGGACAACCTCAAAAAGGTCAAAGGCCGTATTGCCATCTTCCGCAATGAACGCACCAACATTCAGAAGAAACGATACGATAAGGTCTTCTGCCAATACCAGGAGTTTTCGGAGGACACCGTTGAGAACCGACTGATAAAGAAAGCCCTGCTGTTCTCCCAGCAGATATTGCAAGTCGCCGGTCTTTCTCCCAGTTTGCTCCCCCTGCAGCACACCGTCCATGAATGCCTATCAGCCTTTGCCAATGTCAATGACCAGATAGAAGTATGGGAGGTGAAAGCCATTAAACATCATAAGATATTCAAAGAATACGACGATGCTATCAAGCTCGCACAGATGATACTCCAACGGTATGACTACAACCTCACCAATATCACCACTGCCGAGGAAGAGGAGTGCCCTGTCTTTTGGATTGATATGGCCATGCTCTATGAGCACTATGTGTTGGGACTGTTACGAGAGGCATACGGAAACTTGATACACTATCAGGTACGAGGCCACACCGGCTATCCCGACTTCGTGTGCTATTCACCGCAGGTTGTATTGGACACCAAGTATATTCCACGCTTCAACCAAGGAAGTATTGACACCTATATAGTTAGACAGCTGAGTGGCTATAGCCGTGATAAATGGATATTCCCCACCCAGCCCGATGTCCACATCCCTTGTGTCATTATCTACCCAATAGAAGGGGAGGAGGAGAACCCTTTCAAGGACAAACCCTTGGAGGATTTTCTCAAGAAAGACGACCGCCACCTTTGGAACTTCCATCGGATAGCCGTCCCTTTGCCCATGTTGAACGAAAACCAATATGGCAAGGCATCAGAAAATAGCTAAACTCTTTGACGAAGACTTTTGGGGTACGCAATGACGAAGTCAGGAGCGTAACGCGTAATGAAACCAACATGTTACGCTGTTTTTTCGTTTAGGAGTGCGCCAAACCTGCGCCGCTACTTTTAGGCAGTCTAACAATGCACATGTTTTTCTTGTTTTTTATGTGGTTTTCGGGATGTATTGGAATGTTTCTTTTTTGACTTGTGTTTCAAATGCCACATAATGTCTTTGTATAATACACACAGACCGCCACCTCCGAAAAAGACAATGCCCACGAACTCAACTGCACGGTTGAACTCTGGGTCTGGGTATCGCCGTGATGTGGCCTCGGGATGGAAGGTTAACATGTAAGTTGGGACAAGTGCCATTACAAGGGAAACTGTGTAGAACTTGACTCTTATGGGGGCTGTCTTTCTGAAATAGCAGAATACGAAGCAGGTGATTCCTAATAGCGACCAAACAACAGTAAGTTCCAGGGTTTCGCCAGTAAACTCCCTGTGTCGCCACACCGTTACACCTACAGTCAGTATGGCGAGGGCAATGCCCACAAAACTGATGGCATAGCCTCCCCACACTGTTTTCTTGTTGTCAAAATGTTCACGAAAACGTTTTTCGGTATTTTCCCAAAGTATGTCTATGTTCTTCATTTCGTTTCAATAAAAACCGAGTGAGGCAACTCTTCCTTGCGGCAAGCCTTGCTTACGGCTAACCCTTTCATAAGTCGCCGTAAGTGCCGATGCATCCCATCTGAATGCCATACAGTTGTCTCTTTCGTGTAGATACATATCTTTCACCGATGGTAACCCCTTGTGCCACTGAGCGTGGAACGACAAAAATCCCTGCGAGGCGGTCTGCGATTTCTTCTATTCGCTTTTTGAGGGGATCTAAGGCCAAATCCACAAAAATGAGACAAAGAAGCCCCCTTAGGAACTTCATTACGTTTTTAGCAAAGCAAGCCGTGCTTCCGGTGACAGTGGATGCATGCCAAAGTCATCGGGTATGAGCAGGTCTTTCTTCCCGAGTTTCTTGATAAGCTTTTGGTATGTACCCTCAAGACACGCCTTTGTCAGTTCGTGCATAGCGTATTCCTCATTTTGTCGCATGAATAAAAGTCCCCGTCCACATACATTAACGTATCAGGAAGACTGCTAAGAATGCTTGGCTTATTATATCGTTGATCATCCGTCAATTTCTTTTTCCATCTAGAGATGATGGCGATAGGTCTCCTCGGATTCTGATAACGCTTCTTTTCGTTAATCATTCTGACATCTGGCATATTTGTCAAGTATCGAATAAGGAGCGTCTCTACAGCTTCAGCGCGACAACGTCCTGAAGGGGAGTCAAGGTTGTTATATCTTGATACTGAGAACCGACCTGCCCAAAACTGCTTTTCCTTTATATCCTTTTGCTTCTCTTGATGATCCTTGTCTTTAAGACGTTTAGATGGGGGACGCTTAGTTAGTGTTTACTGAATAATTTATAACTCTCTGATATTTAAGTTTATATAACTTTATTTCTTCGTTTATTTAACAAAAAAATCGTACCTTTACATAGTTAATTCCATAGCAAGATGAAGTTT
>JALFCG010000168.1 GCA_022771265.1 Prevotella sp. | reverse complement strand
AGCGACAACACCCGCCGCCTCGACCTCGAAGAGACCAAAGCCAAGATTGCCGCTCTCGAATATATCCAAAACGAGCTCACCGGCATTGTCAACTTAGCGAAATAAATAAGGAACAAGCGTGCGCAAGCTCAGGCAAAGGAGAATCCAAGATTGCGCCAAGCCTTTGATCTCAGGACAACACCTGAAGACCAAAGCCAGCGCATCCTCAATTCCGTAGAACCGGGCACCATACTCCCCATCCATCGCCACAGAGGCTCTACCGAAACGATTATCGTCCTTCGTGTAGTGCAACACTATTATGATGACAATGGCAATAAGACCGCCTCTTTTGAGCTTGCGCCCAATTCCGCCCAAATAGGCATGAGCGTCCCTGTAGGTCAATGGCATGCCTTGGAATCCCTTGAAAGGGTCAGAGGGACAGGTACATCGATTCAATAGCATAAAAGCATTACGCCACGGCAATCTCGAACGATATCCGCCACTAACGTTTATCACGCCATACTTCGTGGCCTGAACAAACAGCAGGTGCTTGAGGACGATGAGGACTACATGCGTTTCCTCAACGTCCTTCGTAGGCAAACGCAGCCTGATGTTGACGCACAGGGTCAGACCTTTCAGCCCCGATGTCATGTCTATGCCTATTGTCTGATGGGCAACCATGTACATCTCCTTCTCAAGGAAGGATCTGAGACCATTAGCGACATAATGAAGCGGATAACCTCATCCTATGTATATTACAATCACAAATACGACCGAGTGGGACATCTGTTTCAGGAGCGGTTCAAGAGCCAGCCTGTAAACGACTTCTCGTATATCATCACACTTCTCCGCTATATACACCAAAATCCATTGAAGGCGATGCTTGTCGATAGCATGGATGAATATGAATGGAGCAGTTGGCAGGAATACAATGGAACAGCCCATCAAGGTTTTTGCTCAACACAGGCTGTTCTCGGTCGCATACCTTTTGCCGACTTGAAAGTCCTTGTCGAAACTCCTTTGGCAGAAGAGGATGCCGCCCTGTTTCAGGCACTTTCTCGTCCACAGCAGAAGCTTCACCTCATTGCAGCCCATGAGGAAGGCATCGGACCACGTACCATCTCACGTCTCACAGGCGTTCCATACTCCATAGCTCAAAGGGCGACAAGCGATACTGTCCGTTATGGCAACATGATATGTGAGCCTCTTCCTTGTGACGAGGAATATGAAACCTACATTGATGATACGGAATATGAGAAGTTCTCAGAATATTAACATTTGTTGCGGGTCAGCGGAACCTGTCCCTCTGACCCTGGAATCTACGTCGACAATCCCGACGATAAGTTCCCATAAAGCATTTTATACTTAGTAACTTACAGTCTATGAACCAACTTAAAGCAGGGGCGGCATTGAATTATGTCGTTATTCTTTTGAATACAGCAGTGGGGTTACTCTATACCCCTTATATGCTCCGAATGATGGGGCAGAGTGAGTATGGACTGTATTCACTTGTCGCATCCGTTATTGCCTATCTGACGGTGCTTGATTTAGGTCTGGGTAATGCTGTTATTCGATATACTGCAAAATTTAGGGCTGAGGGGAAAACCAAGGAACAATATGAAATGTTTGGAATGTTCCTTGCTCTTTATTCCATTATCAGCGTCGTGGCGCTGATAGGTGGAATGGGCCTGTATCTGAATGTAGATAGGATGTTTGGCGGCACGATGACGGAGATTGAACTGTCTCATGCCCGTATCATGATGCTTATTCTTGTTTTTAATCTGGTCGTTACCTTCCCAATGAGCATATTTGGCAGCATCATGTCAGCCTATGAGCGGTTTGTTTTCCCGAAGGTGATTAATATAATAAGGATTATACTGAATACCGTCGTGATGATAGTCTTGTTGGAAATGGGATATAAGGCTATTGCCATGGTGATAATTCAAACGCTATTCAATGTAGCAACACTCGTCATAAATTATTTGTATTGTAAATACAGACTACAAATAAAAATCCAGTTCGCCAAAATCCAGTGGGGATTCCTCCGAGAGGTTGCGATCTATTCGTTTTGGATTTTTCTGAATGTTATCATGGACAGGGTGTATTGGAGTACAGGACAATTTTTGCTGGGTATAGTTGCTGGTACAGCAGCAATTGCAGTGTTTGCGGTGGCTATCCAACTCCAGACGATGTATATGCAGTTTTCAACGGCTATATCAAGTGTATTCCTTCCAAAAGTCACAGGAATGGTTGCCTTACGTAATAATGAGGCTGAAATCTCTGAGTTATTCATTAAGACAGGCCGAATCCAAAACATAATTATGTCTCTGATTCTGTTTGGATTCCTTACTTTTGGTCGCGCTTTCATAACCCTTTGGGCAGGTCCGGAATATAACGATGCCTACATAATTGCAAGCTTATTCTTTATTTCGTTGTACGTACCACTGATACAAAATTTGGGTATAACCATTTTGCAGGCGCGTAACCAGATGAAGTTTCGATCATTACTTTACATCGGTATAGCAGCCGTAGCATTGGTATTACAGTATTATTTCGCCAAAATGTGGGGTGGAATAGGTTGTGCCATTGCTATTGCGGGAGCATTATTTGTCGGACAAGGGATAATTATGAATGTCTATTATAAGGTTAGACAAGGCATCAATATCAAGAAGTTTTGGAAGGAGATTGCTAAAATGAATATCGTGCCATTGATGATGAGCGCATGCTTCATGTTTGCGATATATGACACCCCTATTGATAGTTGGTTGAAACTGGCATTGTGGATGGGCCTATACGCTATAATGTATATTGCCGTGCTTTATAAATTTAGCATGAATAAGTATGAACGGAATCTCTTCAGAGAACCAATAAAGAGAATGATAGGACGATGAAACAACGTATTGCCTATTTTGATTTTTTCCGTGGGCTGGCCATTATGATGGTGGTGGGTATTCATACGTACTCGCAGGATGGAGATAGTGTAGAGATTAGGCAGTTGCTAAATGCGGCAGTCTCCATACTCTGCTTTATATACTCAGCCGGAATGGTGTTTCTTTTATTCTCTAATAAAGTTGAAACCCTACTCAGTCGTACAGGAGTTTACCGATTGACAGTTTGCTTATCAAGAGGTATTAATCCTGTTACTTGCCGCACTCTTCATTGAAACGATAGGGAAAATAATTCCTACGAAGTGCCACAAATACTTAGGAATATGATACAAATCACCGACAAACATAACTGCTGCGGCTGTAGCGCCTGTGCTTCCATCTGTCCGAAATACTGCATCACGATGCAGGCCGACAACGAAGGGTTCCTCTATCCTTCGGTTGATATTGATAAATGCGTTGATTGTCATCTTTGTGAGCGAGTATGCCCATGTATCAATTCAGAACAATCGCAAAATCCAATTGAATGCTATGGAGCAAAGAATAATGACGATTCAATACGCAGGCAAAGTAGTAGTGGCGGTATTTTTACTGCATTTGCAGAGGGCGTGATAAATAAAGAAGGTGTTGTGTTTGGTGCGGCATTTGATAATGAGTGGAAAGTTGTCCATACACACACTGAAACAATTGATGGGATTGCGGCATTCCGAGGTTCCAAATACGTACAAAGTGGTATTGGTGATTCTTTCAGGCAGGTGAAGGCATTCCTGAAATCAGGTCGTGAAGTCCTTTTTTCGGGAACGCCCTGTCAAGTGGCGGGCCTTAAACGTTTTTTGCGGAAGGACTATGAGAATCTATTGACAATAGAGGTTGTTTGCCACGGAGTTCCAAGTCCTAAAATATGGAGAGAGTATCTATCTTCTTTAGAGATCAAGAACATTAGTTCAATATCCCACAAGGATAAAACTACAGGATGGAGAGGATATTCCTTCACTATTAAAGATATCAATCAGAAGGTTGTTTTTACTGAAAAAGCAAGTGACAATAAATACATGATGGCGTTTATCAGGAACCTTACACTTCGCCCGTCTTGTTTCTCCTGTCCTGCAAAAGCGGGTCGGAGTCATGCAGATATTACGCTTGCTGATTACTGGGGAATAGAGCACCTTCTCCCCGAACTTGATGATAATAAGGGGACAAGTTTCATTTGCGTTAATAGCCCCAAGGGGTTAGCCCTTGTAAACGAATTGAATATTCAGATTATAAGAGCAGATTTTCAGAAAACGACACCGTATAATTCTTGCATTGTTAAGAGCACTATCGAACCTGTAGCGCGTAAACAGTTTTGGAAAGAATATGAGAAACAGGGCATAGCAGCTCTACTCTGCTTAAAGAAACAAGGTATAATACAAAGAATAATCAAACGAATACTTAGATGAAAATAGGAATACTTACTTTCCATTGGGCCACCAACTATGGAGCTGTTTTGCAATGTTATGCCTTGCAAGAGTATCTAAAATCGTTAGGGCACGAGGTAGAAATAATCAATTACAAACCGCATCGTTTTGATGACAATTTATTTACATTCCTACGATTTCGAAAGTTCTTACACATAGGAGATTATCTGAATAATCGTAAGAAGGAGGCTGCGTTGGTTAGTTTTAGAAACGAGCATCTCCATCTAACTGAACGTATCCATGTCTGTAAGGATATAGCAGATATATCCAATCGTTATGATGCAATTGTATCTGGTAGTGACCAGGTCGTTAATCCTTCATTTCTTTTAAATGGGGAAGGCAAAGGAATCGTTTCCCCAACTTACTTTTTAGGATTCCCTTTTGATGGTAAACGCATAGGTTATGCTTTGAGTTTCGGATGTGTAACCTATCCGGAGGATGCTCGAAAGATTGCGTCTAATTATCTGAAGGATTTTGACATTGTTAGCGTACGAGAGAATACTGGAATTGAAATTGCCAAGTCAATGGGAAGAAACGATGCCCAGGTCGTACCGGATCCTACTATTCTCCAACTACCAGATTTCTATCATAACATTGCAGACAAATGTACGATACAAGAGTCAAGACCATACATTTATAGTTATTTTATCCGTCATTTGGCAGATCGAAAATTATCTATAAATTCTCTTTTCGAGAAAGAACTCATTATTTGGAACAATGAGGATGGTGACTATACAATGCAAGGTTGGCTTGGTAAGATTAAAAACGCAGCTTTTGTTGTAACGGACTCGTTTCATTGCGTTGTTATGTGCCTGAAATTCCATAAACCCTTTGTTGTTGTGACAGAACAAAAAGGCAATGTAGGTATGAATGATAGACTCTATACATTACTTGAACGTGTCGGCTTATCAAATAACATAGTCAATAAAGGACAGCTTAATAATATTGACACTTTAAGGGGGTCGTCAATTAATTGGGCTCAAATAGACGGTATAATGGGTGAGTTACGCAATAGTATGGATTATTTATTCAAATAAATATGGTGTATATTCTTTATTTTGCATTATTGATTATAGGTGCTTTACTGACAGACAGCAGGGCTTTTGGCAAACGATACTTGTTTGTCATTATGCTATTCTTGTTTGTTGTAATAGGCTTTCGTGATACTGCGGTAGGAACTCACACTTTGGGGTATACAGAGGATTATATGTGGTTTGCTATTTCTTACAGCATCACTTGAGTTATAAAACATCGACTACGTACTACAAACAATAAAAATGGGCGTTTTTATATTTATATATATTGCATTTATCGGCATCTACCTTATCACGAACAATAAAATAGGTAGAAAACGAGAAATACAAGCTGTATTGTGTTTCCTGTTATTGTGGTTGATTCAGGGACTCCGCCATAGTTCAGTTGGCATTGACTCTGTAACTTCTTATAGACCTTATTTTGAAAGTCTATCTGTGTCCTGGGATTCCTTATTTGATTTTAAGGATTCGTTTGCCAATTTTGAGATAGGGTATATTGTATTCAACAAGTTATTTAAGTTCTTTATCTCAACCGACCCTCAATTATTTATACTTGCGTGTAGTTTTATTTCGATAGCGCCTATTGCTTGGGTTATCTATAAATACTCTCCTAATATCATTTTCTCTTTTTGGGTGTATGCATCTTTTCAATTATACCATTTTGGCTTCAGTGGTATTAGACAATCTATTGCAATTGGTATTTGCACTTTGGCTTACAATTTTATAGTCCAGAAAAAAATACCTGTATTTATAGCATTGGTCCTGTTAGCATCAACATTTCATACGTCAGCGATATTGTTTTTACCAGCATATTGGATTTACCACAAGCTGAATATGTCTCCTAAAATGCTTGTTGTATACATCTTGATGATTTTTGTTTTGATGTTTACGGTAAAGAGCGTTGCAATAACATTGGTATCTTTGATATTTGGAGGAAAACAATATCTTGGCGCTTTGGAAGAGAGTGCTGTTCCTAGTTATAACCTCCTGATTATATTTATTCTCATCTTTATCTCAACATATATTTCTCGAAACGAAGAACTTGCTAAACTTAGATCCTTTGTTTTGATGACAGTTGCGTTCCAAACGCTTGGCCTTTTTACAACACATGCGACGCGTATCGGCTATTATTATTTCGTATTCTTTGCATTGGCAATACCATATGCGATAGAAACCAGTAATTTGAAGTGTAAAGGACTCATTCGTGGTCTCCTTGCTATGATATTGGCGATATTCTTTTTCTATGTTAACGGAGGCGGCTACCTCGAAGTGATACCTTATAAATTTTTCTGGGAATAATGAAAATCTTACAAGTAAATTGTGTATACCGCAAAGGGAGTACGGGCAAAATAGTCTTTGACATACATGCCGAGTTGCAGCGGAAAGGTGTGGCTTCTGTGGTGTGCTATGGAAGAGGAGACAGGCTTGACGAGCCTAGTACTTACAAATTCTGTTCAGAAATAGAAGCCCATTTATCGCACCTGTGGGCAGAGTTGGGTGGATTGCAATATGCATCTGCTCCTATTGCTACATGGAGACTGAAACGGATTATTAAACGAGAGCAACCTAGTGTCGTTCACCTGCATTGCATTAACGGATATTGTGTGAATATATATAGTTTGTTACGTTTCCTGGCAGCACACAAGATAAAGACTGTGGTGACACATCATGCTGAATTTTTCTATACAGGTAATTGTGGATATTCCATTCATTGCAAAAAATGGATGTCTGCTGAAGGCTGCAATTCGTGTCACGACTTACGAGGCGCAACTGGTTCAAGAATAATTGATAACACGCATCGCTCGTGGCAACTGATGCGAGATGCTTTTACTACTTTTGATAAGAATGACTTGTGTTTTACAGCTGTGTCGCCATGGGTGGTTGAAAGGTCTAAGTTGTCTGAAGTTTTAGCTAAATATCCTTGTTTGTATGTAACGAATGGAGTAGATTCATCAGTTTTTCATTACGTAGAGAATGCTGCGCAATTATTGCAAGGAAAGCTTCCCGTTAGTGGCAGTGGTTTTGTCCTTCATGTGACAGCGTCGTTCTCTACGAGTGCAAAATCGATTAAAGGAGGGCGGTATATTGTGCAGTTGGCCCGCCTCATGCCCGAGCGGATGTTTGTGGTTGTGGCCTCACAAGTGCTTGCTGTTGAAAATCTGCCTGAAAATATATTGTTGTGGGGGCGTGCTAATGGGCAGAAAGAATTAGCCGCTTTGTATTCAGCCGCAGAAGCTACGGTGCTGGTGAGTGAGCGTGAGACTTTTTCAATGGTCACCGCCGAGAGCCTTTGCTGCGGAACGCCAGTCGTTGGTTTCAAGGCGGGAGGACCGGAAAGTATAGCCATACCTGAGTATACTGACTTTGTAGAATATGGCAAAGTGGAATGTTTGCGAGATGTTTTACTGGAAATGTTGGAAGTAAAGCATGACAAAAAACGAATCTCGGAAGAAGCAAAGAATCATTATTCACGAGAGGTTATGACTAATGCCTATATGAAAGTTTATAAATCAATGATAGAACACGATGAGAATGGATAGACGTGTTTTAGTGCTCTCAAACAACTGTTTCTCGCCATCTAATTCCAATGGCCGTACGTTAGGCAACCTGTTCTTTGGCTGGCCAAAAGAGAATCTTGCGCAATTTTGCGTGATAGCAAAAGACCCAAACTGGGACCTGTGCGACAATTATTATTGTCTAGAGGATAGAGCCATGTTGGGAGCCTTTAAACATGGAGGGAAGGCTGTGGGGCGAAAACTTCAGCCTCCATCAGTCGTCAGAGAAGGAAACTCTGAATCTGTTGACACACAACGCAAGAAGATGGGCAAAAAAACTTTGCCCAAAATTATCCTTCGCGAAATGGTGTGGGCCCGTAAGCGTTGGTGTAGTCGCGACTTTGAGCAATGGGTGGATGGGTTTAGTCCCGAAGTGGTTGTTCTGCAGTTTGGCGACTCGTCTTTTATGATAGACATAGCCCTGTATATAGCAAAGTCGCGTCAAATACCGTTGGTGGTGTATAACACAGAGGGGTATTATTTCTTCCCTCGTAATTGGCATTACCCCTCAAAGATAGACGCACTTATATTTCCAGCATATAGACGTTATTACCAAAAACGGGTAAGAAAGTTAATGGTTGCCGCAAGTCATTCTGTTTATCTGAATGAAAAGTTGCAGGAGGATTATGATGGCGTATTTGGCAATAAGTCTTCAGTCATATACAATAGTAGTGGGTTGCAAGACAGTAGTGCCCCTACATTTGAGAAAGAGGTTCCACGGATATCATATTTAGGCAATCTCGGCTTAGACCGTGATACAGCACTGGTTGAGGTTGGTAAGGTGCTGTATGATTTAGATCATCGTTATCACATAGACATTTATGGCAATGCTGATGAGCGTGTTACCCAAACCTTGAACGAGGCTCAAGGAGTTGTCTTTCATGGAAGAGTCTCGTATGATAAAGTAAAAGAGGTGATAGCAGAGAGTGATATTCTATTTCATGTGGAGTCTGAACAAGGGTATAAGGAACGCCAGTTGCAATACGCCTTCTCTACCAAGATAGCCGACTCTGTTTCATCGGGTAAATGCTTCGTGCTGTATGCACCGAAAGAGTTGGCTTGCTCCAAATATATTATTGAGTCGGGGGCTGGATGGTTTGCTGATAGTCAGCTCAATCTGAAACAGGTGCTGGTCAATATTATTAATGATGATAAAGAAAGGCAGATGGTCTTGGATAGAGCTAAGACTGTAGCCAAGCAAAATCATAGTTTGGAGGGAAATGCGAAAGAGTTTCAGAAGATACTGATGAACGTAGGTAAAACAGATAATTAAAGATTTTGCAACGATATGAGTGATGCCCCTCATACCGCTATAGGTTCTTGGTCAGGTTACATTTGATGACATCAATTTTGGGGGGCTGATTGAAACCATTCGTCATGAGTTCCATGATTATAACCTGTTTTTGTCTACGCACGAAGATAATTATGCAAGTCTTTTGAGATACAAATTTGCAAATCTAGGTATTCCTGCGAAGACCTACGATATGAAGAATCAACGATGGATCATAACTATGAAAATATCAGTAATTATCCCGACATACAAGCCACAGGCGTATCTTTGGGAATGTTTGGATTCGCTGGTTGCGCAAACGTTCTCGAGGGAAGATTTTGAGGTTGTATTGGTGCTCAATGGCTGCACTGAACCATGGAAGAGCGAGATACAGGAGTATATCGACTCCAAGATGAAAGGTATGAATGTGAAGTTCATCCATACCGAGCAGGGTGGCGTGAGCAATGCTAGAAATATAGCACTTGATGCGGCTCAGGGCGAGTATGTAGCTTTTGTTGACGATGATGACTTAGTCTCTTCGCGCTACCTTGAACTTTTGTATGAAAAGACGTCGGATGATACCATCCCTCTTTGCTACCCGCTGTCGTTTGTGGATGGCAATGATAAATATGAACCATATTATATTACATCACATTATCACGATACCCCAGGAAAATTGGATTTTATAAAGGCCAGAAGATTTTTCGCAGGTCCTGTATATAAGTTGATAAGTAAGAACGTTATCGGGCAACGACGCTTTAATTCAAAATTTAGAAATGGAGAGGACACTCTCTTTATGTTTCTTCTTTCCGATAGGTTCAAGTTCGTAGAATTTGCAGGCAAAGAGGCTATTTATTATCGTCGGTTTAGGCGGAACTCTGCCACTACAGTTCGTAGAAGTCGTAAGCAGATTATTGCAAATGAACTGAAAAGAGATTGGGTGGTGACCAAGATATATTTTTCAAATCCATTCAGATATAGACTGAAGTTTTACATTACGAATCTTTTAGGCTCAATGCACACAATGATTGCGCCAATAAAGAATGTGTAAAGTGTTTACTCAAATTCTTTGATTATGAGCAAACTATTCATACGGGGGGGTGGCCACCCTCTACCACTGGACGCATCCCCATGTGCCGGAAGAGAAGATACCGTATTGGTTCAAACGGTCCATCGTCGGTGAGGTTTGGCACCTGATTAGGAAAGGGATATGTCAGAACATCGCGCCAAACTGTGTGCTGACGCCGGTGCGGATTGGACTTTACAGGCTGTGCGGATTCAAGATTGGCAAGGGGTGCTTCATCGGCATGAAGTGCTACCTTGACGACTTGTGCGTGGACAAGATTGTGATTGGCAACCATGTAACGATAAGTTATGGCGTCTATTTCGCCTGTCATGGCAGGAAGCAGGGGCACAACCGCATCGTCATCAAGGACGGGGCGTACATCGGTATGAGGGCAAACATCACTGCGCGCCACGACTTGGAGATAGGCGCGGACGCTGTGGTGGGCGCGGGCACCCTGGTGAACAAGAGCGTCCCTGACGGCGCTACTTGTGTGGGCGTGCCCGGACGAGTGATAACTTGTTATCCGCCATGTGAGGTCGAGGGATGATTTTCCGCCACACTTCAGTCCGCTGAGAGACGTGTCTTATTGAGATGATTTTCGGCATAGTACATTGACCTTTGACTGGAGAGCAATAGCATCTATTATTGACGAGACAAATGACGAAAAGTCTGTTCTTTGACCTTATTCGTGTGGCGATAGGGCGGCAGGAGCGGATGTCCTGCGCGCCGTCGCGGGACGACTGGGAAACGCTGTTTGCCATGGCCGAAAAGCAGGCGCTGATGGGCGTGTGCTTTGCTGGCGTGTGCCGGCTGCTCAGGCAGGGCACCGATGTGCCGATGGACCTCTATATGAAGTGGCTCGCCGTGGCCACGAACATTCAGCAGCGCAACGAACTGCTGAACCGCGGGTGCGTCAGGGTGCAGCAACTGCTGGCCGAGGAGGGGATGACGTCGTCCATCCTCAAGGGGCAGGGCGTGGCGTGCCTCTATCCCGAACCTTTGCGGCTATTGCGCCAAAGCGGCGACATCGACATCTACGTGCCGTGTGGGATGAAGGAAGCCATGGCGTATGCGCAGCGCAAATATGGCAAGGTGGACTACGACTATATTAATGCGCACGTTCCCATGCTGCGGGGCGTGGAGGTGGAGCTCCACTGGCGCGTGCAGGCCATGAGCAACCTGTTCCGCAACCGCCGGCTGCAACGGTGGCTGGAGTGTGAGGAGACGAAGAGGACCATTATGGGCGGCAAGGCTACGTTGCCCAACGGCCATGACGTCAGCGTGCCCACCGATGCCTTCAATGCGTTTTACCTGATGCTGCACGCCTATAATCATGAGTTCTCCAGCGGACTGGGCCTCCGTCAGCTGATGGACTACTATTTCCTGTTGGTCCACCTCGATGCCCGCCCCGATACAGACGTTAATGCCTTGTTCAAAGCGTTTGGTATGCAGCGGTTTGCCCGGGGCGTGATGTGGATTATGCAGGAGGTGTTCGGCCTGGAACGCGAGCGGATGCTGTGTGAGCCCGACGAGAAGGAGGGGCGGTTTATGCTCGGCGAGGTGATGGCCGGAGGCAATTTCGGCCACCACGATGAGCGGATAAAGAAGGTGGGGCGCGGCAAGTGGCAGTCGATATTCGCTAGTTTGCAGCACGCCACCCACGTACTGCGCCGTCACCCCTCCGAGGCCCTATGGATGCCCGTGTGGATGGTGTACCATTTTATTTGGAAAAGGATTTGATGCCCATTTCTCCGTTGGCAACGACTTTTCCCCAAATCTTGAAGTATCGGAAAAAGTAAAAGAAAAATTCCCAAGGGCCGGGAACATGATTCCAAAGGCGAGTTGGGAATTTTTATGCGCGCCTCAGCATGGCTGTCTATTATGAAGGGCAAAAGATTTTGGGGAATAGCAATTTGAAATAAGGATAAGTAGTAATCATATTAATTACAAATCAGATGATAAACGTTGGAATTATTGGATGTGGCTTCGTTGGTGGAGCCCTGAAGGATTGGTTGGAACACAACAATCCCGAGTGCAAACTTTTCATCAGCGACCCCGCAAAGGGGTATAACGATGATATGTCTCAAATCGACATTGCCTTCCTGCAAATCCATGTGCCGACAGAAGATGACGGCACGCAGGATTTGACGCTCATGAAGGAACTGATAACAAACCTTCCCGATGTGCCCGTGTTCGTTCGGACGACCATCCTGCCGGGCACAAGCGATTGGCTTTCGCGTGAAACAGGCCATAAGGTACACTACATGCCGGAGTTTCTTACTGAGCGCACGCATATTGAGGACTTCAAGAAGCAGACGATGGTGTTCACCGGCGCTCACGAACTGCTGACCAATATCTTCGTAGGCAAGAAGTTTACCGTGATGAGTCCGTTAGAAGCCGAGTTGACCAAGTATATGCACAACGTGTTTGGGGCATATAAGGTGACCTATTTCAATGCCTGCCGCGAGTACTGCGAACAGATGGGCGGTGACTGGCGAAAGGTGCACACAGGCATGCTGCTTTCGGGCTACATCAATGACACACATACCTACGTTCCCGGTCCGGACGGTAAGTTTGGCTATGGCGGCAAGTGCTTCCCCAAGGATGTGAACGCCTTTGCCAAGATGACGAAGGGTACACCGCTCGGCACCCTGCTTGAGCACCTGCACGAGTTGAACGTCCATTTCCGTGGTTTCGAAGAGCACATTTAGTGATGTTATAACCGGTAAGCACGTGCACAGGTGGAGCAACGGCTTATGGTTCGATACCATCACGTGCTTCAGTCAAAAAACGAAAAGGTATGTTGTCAGTAATTGTTCCGATTTATAACGAAGAGAAATACATTGCCAAGTGCATAGATTCCATCTTGGAGCAGGATTATCCCAAAGATGATATGGAGCTGCTCCTCTGCGATGGAATGAGCAAGGACCGCACCCGCGAAATCATTGCAGAGTACCAGAAGAAGTACCCCTGGATTCAGCTGTTGGACAATCCCGACCGCATTGCCCCCTGTGCCATGAACGTGGGGATAAAGGCTTCGAAAGGCGATGTGATTATGCGTCTGGATGCGCATGCCACCTATGAGAAAAACTATTTTTCAGCTCTTGCAAATGGTCTGAAGAAGTATGATGCAGACAATATAGGCTCTGTATGCAAGACGGACGTGCTTAACAAAACGCCCAAGACACTTGCCATAAGAGAGGTGTTAGGTAATAAGTTTGGCGTAGGAAACTCAACCTTCAGAACGGGTATAGACAAGGCCCGGCCGGTTGAAACCGTGCCGTTCGGGTGCTGGAAACGAGAGGTGTTCGAAAAGTATGGCTATTATGACGTCCGTTTAGTAAGGAATCAGGATATCGAACTGAACAAACGAATAATACGGGGTGGGGGAAAGATAGTCATTATTCCGGATACGTACTGCACCTACCTTGCAAGAGAGACCTTTAAGGCATTGGCCAAAAACAATTTCGGCAACGGCAAATGGAATATCCTGACAGTGTATTATACAAAGGAGATGCGCTCTCTTTCCATCCGTCATTTTGTTCCTCTGGTATTTCTGCTATCGTTGATTCTGCCCGTGATATGCGGTATATTCTGGCATCCGGCGTTTATCCTGTGCGCTTTATCCTTATTGCTGTATCTGTGTGTCCTTGGCGCTGTCAGTATGAGATTAGCGATAAGTAAACGGCTGAACTTCTATTACCTGCTTGTCAGTTTCATAACGTTGCATTGTTCTTACGGCTGGGGCTCGTTTGTGGGCTTGCTGAAACTACCTTTTGTGAGGCGAGGCCGTAAGTAAGTTGATGGTCTCTCTTTCGAGGCTTGCGTTTGTATGCCAAGCCACTTTTCAAAATCGGCCTTTTCCTGCGGAGCGAGTTTGACAAGGCCATCAGATTTTGTGATTGATTCCATTGGCAGTTCAGTGATGCTTGTCGGAGTATTTACTGTATGTACTTACTTGTTTCGTAGGGTTTTGGAACGAACGAGGCAATACAATGTGATAAAATCCAAACAAATAATCTTGACATGATTCTGAAATGGTTGTTTGACCGACTGGCTGCGCTGGTCGGACTTCTTCTTCTGTGGCCCGTGCTGTTGGTCGTGGCCCTTATGATTAAAGTCAAAATGCCGGGCGGTCCGGCGATATTCACGCAGAAGCGCGTAGGCAGGGGCGGCCGGTTGTTTACCTGTCATAAGTTCCGCACGATGACGGTGAAACACAACGGCTCGACGGTATCGGTGGCCGGCGATTCGCGCATCACGCCCTTGGGAGCTAAACTGCGGCATTATAAGTTGGACGAACTGCCCGGGCTCTGGGACGTGCTGATTGGCAACATGTCGTTCGTCGGCCCTCGGCCGGATGTGCCGGGGTATGCCGACAGACTGAGCGGAGACGACAGGGATGTGCTCAAACTCCGTCCCGGCATCACCGGACCGGCAACGCTCAAATACCGGCTGGAGGACGAGATGATTTCCGACTATGTGGCCCGACAGCAGGCAGAGGGCGACAGTCGCCCCATGCAGGAGATAGCGACGGAGTATAACGACCGAGTAATCTATCCCGACAAGGTACGGCTCAACTGCTATTACTACCGTCACTATTCATTTTGGAAAGATATACAGATGATATTCGCCACGGTACTTGGCTTCAAGGTGAAGTTTGCCGGAGAAGAAGTATAGCCATAGGGCGGGAAAGATGCGCATGATAGTAGTGCCATGTCCATTGACGTGGCACTCAGCACCCGTTCGCTGCGTAGCGGCGACACCTGCATGATACGAGCGGTATCTCGGCTTCGCCTCAATAGTGTGTGGACGACCCACGTCAATGGACATGGGCCCACTACCGGGTCGCGCCGGTGGCCCATAGTTACCACGATTTACCAAAACAGCAATAATAACATATAACATCATCGTCATGGAAGAACGTAAGATGATTTATCTCTGCCTGGCTCACATGAGCGAGGAGGGATGGGAACAGAAGTATGTCAAGGAAGCCTTCGACACCAACTGGGTGGTGCCGATGGGGCCCAATGTCAATGCTTTCGAGCAGGACCTGGCCGCCTTTGCCAATGCCAACAGCGACGGCAGCCGGCTGGACCGCCGCGTGGTGTGCCTCTCGGCCGGTACCGCCGCCGTACACCTGGCGCTGCTGGCCTGCGGCGTAGGACCCGGCGATGAGGTCTGCGTGCAGAGTTTTACCTTCTGCGCCTCGTCCCACCCCATCACCTACCTCGGCGCGACGCCCGTCTTCATCGACTCCGAGCGCGACACGTGGAACATGGACCCCGACCTGCTCGAACAGGCCATCCTCGACCGCAAGGCCAAGACCGGACGCTACCCCAAGGCCATCGTGCCCGTGGCACTCTACGGCATGCCGTACAACTGTGAGCGCATCATGGCCATCGCCGACAAGTATGGCATCCCCGTCGTCGAAGATGCCGCCGAGGGTATGGGCTCACGCTTCGACGGACAGGTGCTGGGCACCTTCGGCCGCTTCGGCGTGCTCTCGTTCAACGGCAACAAGATGATTACCACCTCGGGCGGCGGCGCCCTGATCTGTCGCAACGCGGAGGATGCCAACACCATCATGTGGTACGCCACGCAGGCCCGCGATGCCTACCCCTACTACGAGCACACCGCCATCGGCTACAACTACCGCATGAGCAACATCTGCGCCGGCATAGGCCGCGGACAGATGACGGTGCTGGCCGACCACATTGCCCACCACAAGCATGTGCAGGCGCTCTATGAGCAACTGCTGAAGGACGTGCCCGGCGTGACGCTGCACTGCCAGCCCGCCGACCCGCGCTACGATGCCAACTTCTGGCTCTGCGCCGCCACGCTCGACGCCGACGTGAAGGTCAAAGGACAGGAGAATGCCTACAAGGAGGTCATCAAGACGGCCGTCGGCGGTGCGGCAGGTGTCATCAAGGCTGTGGAGAGCGCTACGACGGACTGCCAGCCCAACGACAACGTGGAGGCGCTGCGCATGTTCATGTTGAACAAGAAGGTGGAGTGCCGCCCGGTGTGGAAACCCATGCACAAGCAGCCGGTATATAAGGATGCTCCGGCGTATGTCAACGGCGTGTCGGAACAGATTTTCAAGGTGGGCTTCTGTCTGCCCGCCGGCCCGTATGTATCGGACGACGACGTGCGCTACATCGTGGCGTGCATTCGGGAGGCCATCGAGGCATGATAAAGGACGTACTATGGGGAATGTGGCAGTTTTGCGCATTCCTGTTTTGGCCACGGCGACGGGGGTGAAAATTCGTTGTCTATGGACAATGAAACTGATGGAAATGTTGATTTTGTTGTCCGTAGACAATACAATTGCAAACTACCATAGAGAGAAGAACGAAGCATGGGGATAGTTCACCCCTCAAATCTAACCATCATGCAGCAACCCATTCAGGAAGTGCTTGACCGCCGGGGCGCGCTGCGCTGCGTGCGCTTTGCCTCCGGCGAGGTGGGCGTGGTCAACGCCAGGGGGCGCACTGTGCTCACGGTGGGGGTGGTGCAGCAGATGGCGTTTGCTGACCACGGGTTTCTGCGCGGCGACAACGGCAGGACGTTCTTCGTCGATATGAAGAACGGGGCGATATATGCGCGGATGCCGGAGATGGTGCGCTTCGGGGACTTCGAACTGGCCGGCATCGGGGGCTTCCTATGCACCCGGACGCGGCGGATGTACGAGGTGGAGGCTATCCCCGCCGAGGCGTGGCTGGGGTGTGAGGGCCTGTACCTCAAACTGCCGTTCCGCGGCTGCCCCGACGAGGCTGTCGCCGCGAAGATGGTGGAGCGCCCCATGCGCTATGAGGTGTGCCTGCTCAACGGCGACGACAGCGGCGTGTATTGGTTGATGGGGGCGTTTGACGACCGCACGCCGCTGGTCATGGACGATGCCGGGCGCTATTTCCGCGTGCTGAGACGCGGGCCTTCGGGTAGGGCGGTGAAGCGGCTGCTCGGCACGGTGACCACAGAGGCCGACAGAGCCGTCGTGGCGCTGGCCATTCAGCGCACGGCGATGATGGTGGCCGACCGCATCAGACGGGAGGTGGAGCGGGCCAAGCGCGAGGCGGAGCGCGAGCGCGAACGTCGCATGTTGCTGCTGGTGACGGCGGAGCCGTTCAGGATGGGGAATAAATGGGGACTGAAAAACAAGGGGCGCATCGTGGTTCCGCCGATTTACCGGCAGGTGCGGCAGCCGGTGGGGAAGTACTGCGCCATCGAGGTGTGTCCCGGCGTCTGGGGCGTGATGGCCGTGGACGGTAGGGTGGAGGTGGAGGCCCGCTATGAGGACGTGGTGATACATGCCGACGGCACGGTGGAGCTCACCATAAGGCCGGGGATGGTGGTGAGGAAAAGGCTGCCGTGAGGGGGCCTTCGCTGTAGAAGATTGAATACAAATAGCGGCGCAGCCGCGATGCCTAAATATAAATAGGTGTCGCGGCTGCGCCGCATTTTGTATTATTCTGCGGCGGGCCATGTGGGTGGATAGGGGCGCTGGAGGGCAAATTTTTGGGCGTGTCGTCGGTGTGATGCCAAATGAATTGGCTAATTTTGACACGGTAAAACCAGTACTGCACAATGAACCACATTCCCATTGCCATCGTTATGGGCGCCACGTCGGGCATCGGCCGTGAGGTGGCGCTGGCACTTGCCCGCCAGGGGTGGCGCGTGGGCGTGGCCGGACGAAGAGAGGATATCTTGAAAAAGATGGTCGAGGAGACGGCGGGCATCGTGGCCTACGAGGTTATCGACGTCACCGTGCCGCAGGCCACCGACGCCCTGCATCGCCTCATCGGTAAGATGGGGGGCATGGGGCTCTATTTCCACAGTTCGGGCATCGGCTACCAGAATACGGCCCTCGATGCCGACAAGGAGTTGCGCACCATCGAGACCAACTGTCTGGGCATGGCGCGGCTCGTCGGCGCGGCCTTTCGCTATTTCGAGCAGCACCCTGAGACCGAGGGCCAGATAGCCGTCATCAGTTCGATAGCGCGCACCCGTGGCCTCGGTGCCGCCCCCGCCTATTCCGCGTCAAAGCGCTTCACCAGCCATTATATGGAGAGCCTCTGCCAACTGAAGCGCATCAAGGGCCTGCGCCACCTGCACCTCACCGACATACGCCCCGGCTTCGTCCGGACGCCGCTCATCGAGGGCAGCCATTTTCCCATGCAACTCGATGCACGGCGCGTGGCCGCCATCATCGTGGCCGCTATCCGGCGGCGTCAGGCTGTCGTTACCATCAACTGGCTCTATCGCCTGCTTGTCTTCTTCTGGCAGATGATACCCCGCTGGCTGTGGGTGCGGATGAAGGTCAGGTGATATATCGCTGCAATGCCGCGGCAGAAACATATAGGCAACGGGGCCAACGGCTACCGGCAGGAAGGACCGAAGAGAGAGAAGAAAAAGTAAACTAAAACCAGAAGACCATGAAGAAGATAAAGAATCCGTGGCTGCACAAGCCCGGTTACAACTGCATAGGTTGCAGCCCCGACAACCCGATGGGCCTGCACCTTGATTTTTGGGAAGACGGCGAGGACGTGGTCAGCCGTTGGACACCCACGGCCGACTATCAGGGCTGGATTGACACCCTGCACGGCGGTGTGCAGTCGCTGCTGCTCGACGAGGTCGCCGGCTGGGTGGTGACGCGCAAACTGCAGACCACCGGCGTGACGTCGAAGATGGAGGTGCAGTATGTCAAGCCCATCTCCACGTACGACAGCCTGCTGACCATCCGTGCGCGAATCAGCCGGCAGATGCGCAACGTGGCCTTCATCGAAGGTGAGATTTACAATGCCCACGGCGAAGTGTGCACCAAAGCCACGCTGACCTACTTCTGCGCCTCAAGGCAGAAAGCCGAAGAAACCATGGGCTTTTGTGGCTGCGATGTGGAGGAGTAGGGGGGAGGATAACACACGGGTACGCCGTCTTCATCTCGTTAGATAGCCCCTCACTACCAATCGCACCGCTATTGTGACATTTCGTTCAGCGTGTTTCTGAAAGCCCGTCGTACGATGCCCAATCTGCTGATGGCGCTGTCTAAGTTTTGGGCCAGCGACTCCTCATTGGTATAGAGAAATTCGTTGTCGGCCGTCACGTGCTTGAAGGTCTGGTCAATATAGACTTTCAAGATTTTCAGTTCGCGGGTCATCTTGTTGCAGATGGCCAGAACCAGAGCCTCCTGTTAGGCGGTTCGCATTGCTCAGCGTCTGTGCTCAGCAACACCTCAGCGAACGTCCTCTATCCTTGCGCCAATTGCGGCAAGCGGACGTCAAAGAATCTGCAAACCTTGGCCACCCTGGCCACAATACCTCAATATTCTCAGGTGCATTTTTTTGTTCTTCGACGTCGTTTGGCCGTATGCGCTAAGCGCAATGCGGCTTGTCAGAAGCCGAGGGCTGCGATGACTTCGATCTGGTCTTCTTTCAGACGGTCTGTTGAGAAGAGCCCCCATTTGATCTCTACCTCATCTCCCAGTTTGCTGATGGCGTCATGCACACCGTTCATGTGCTCCATCATCAGGTTGCTATTCTCCGCAATGCGCAGGGCCAGCAGCATGCTTTTGACCTTGCGGCCACTGTTTCGCTCAGCCATCGTCGTGAAGATGCCGTCGAGGATGGCGCCGATGTCCTCCACCTTGCCGCCGGCCTTCTCGGCATCGATGAGTTGGGCGTTGGCCTTAAAAAGGTCCACGTCGTGCCTGTCGATGTGGATGAGTCCCTTGCCGCCGGCAATCTCTGCCAGCAGGCAGTTGGTGCGTTCTGTGTCCATAGTAGTAGGCGTGTTTAAGGGGTTTTTGGTTATAGTGTATCACTGACAAAGTTAGCAACAAGTGCGCATTGCCGTGCACATTTGGAAGAAAAATTTTTATCCCAACTTCAACGCCGAATACTTTGTGACCTGCGGCGGGGGCGCAGCTTAGTAGGGCCATGTCCATTGACATGGCACCGGGGCGTAGCCGCGTTTTTTTGCGGCAAAGAATAGGTGTCGCGGCCGACGCCGCGACGCGTGCTGAGTGCCACGTCAATGGACATG